>CAXSDZ010000105.1:10733-15221 GCA_964235505.1 uncultured Chthoniobacteraceae bacterium | reverse complement strand
CATAGGGGCAAAACTTCCGCCGCCTTCCCACAGAGGCAAACGGCTTTTGCTCTAACTTCTGAACATTGAGCACTGACTTCCACGCCAGCCACAATCTGGCGAAACGTTCGTTCAGATACTTAGAGCCTATCCGAATCCCCGGGTGCCTTGCTCTTCGTCTGTTTCTTCATCTTCATCTTCTTCCCTGTGTCGCCAAGATGAAGATGAAGAAACAGACGAAGAGGGTTTTTCGGACAGGCTCTTAGCTATCGGAGACTGCACTCTTCATTGCGCCAGCGACACGCAGACCATCTCCTTGTCATTGCGGACATAGACGGAGCGGTTCGCGAAGGCTGGATGTGACCAGACAACCATGCGACGCGGATCGTTGTTCGTCGGCTCAAGTAGGTGAGCCCGGCTGATCTCCTCGTAGCCTTTCGGCGATAGCTTGGCGATGATGAGATCGCCAGTTTCGTTGAACAGAAAGAAGCGTGTCCCATTCTTCACGAGAAAGGCATTTGCCCAGCGAACGGGTTTGTCGCCAGTAGTAGCCGCGAAGGTTTCCCAGACCCTCTCGCCTGTCTCAGCTCGCAGGCATCGGAGTTGCCCGTAGCTGCATACTCCATAGATGTAGCCACCTTCTAGGAAAGGCGTGCTCATGGTCGAGTGCAGCGCGTCAGTGTCCTTCTCGCTCGCCTTGTTACTTTGCCATAGCTTGGAAGCAGTAGCTTTGTCTGGAGCCAGGCGCATCATGACTGAGCCATTGTAGAAAGAAGTAACATAGAGAAGATCACCCAGCTTCCGCGGCGTGGCGATGGTCATCCCGGCATTTGCCTTTCCTGGCTCTGACCAAAGAAGCGCGCCAGTCTCTGGATCGAGGGAGTTCAGCGCCTCCGGGTGCCAGATGATTAATTGACGCCTCCCGCCAGCCTCGAAGATGACCGGCGGCGCATAACCTGGCTCGCGCGCGCTCAACGCGCGCCACAGCTCTTTACCGGTCTCCTTATCAAACGCGACCGCCACGCTCCCCTCGCCGCCGGCCAGACAAATGAGTTTATTGCCATCCACGAGCGGGTGTCCGGCAAAGCCCCACGTGGGTGTTTGCACGGAGAAATCCTTCTTGAAATCGCGGCTCCAGACCTCCTTCCCAGTAGCGGCGTCCAGACAGAAAAGATTTCCCTCCGAGCCGATAGTATAAACTCTGCCCGCATGGACGACCGGGGTGGTGCGCGGTCCCGCCGCGTAGCTCACCGTGTAAGGGCAGTCGTATTCATGCGCCCAAAGCAGTTTGCCGTCCGGCTCATTGAAACAAAGCACGCGCTCCGAGCCAGGAATCCGCCCGCGCTCGAAAGCATTGCTCGGATTCGCGGCAGCCGTGGCAAGCTGGCGGTCCATGACAAACACCCGGCCTTCCGCAACCGCCGGGCCGGAATAGCCTGCACCGATCGGCGTGCGCCACCGCACCGTCGGGCCATCGGCCGGGAACTTCTCGAGGATGCCGCTCTCGCGCCACACCCCATCGCGCTCTGGCCCCAGCCACTGCGGCCAGTCATCCGCTAGGATAGCGATTGGGAAGGCAAGGCAGGCTAGCAGACAAGCAGGCAGGCGCATGGGCGTGAGTTCTACTTGGTATCGGTCGAAATCACCGCTGAACCTTCAACCAGAGCGTAGGAGGGATTGACGACGATCTTATCCGCGGGAGTCACGCCGCTGGAGACTTCCACGGAGGAGCCGAGGTCACGGCCGAGAACGATCGTGCGCAGGGTGATCTTGCCATTCTCCACAAGCGCGACCTGCGAGCCTTCCGCGCGAAAGAGAATGGTGTTAGCCGGGATCGCGAGGCTCGCCACGGCTTTGGCTTCGGCAAGGCGCACCTGGGCGTAGCTGCCGGCGAGGATGTCGTTGCTGGAGTTATCGACTTCCAGCTCGGTGAGGAGCGTGCGCGTCGCGGCATCGAGCGCCCCGGCAGTGCGAATGATCTTGGCTTCAAACTTCTGCCCCGGGCGCTCTGGCAGCGTGAGCTCGGCCGTCTGGCCGACGATGGTGCCGCGCGCGTAGTTTTGCGGGACGCGCACAAAGACGCGCAGCTTCTCGGTCTGGGCGAGGCGGAAAAGCTCGCGACCTTCCGTGGGATTGATGAGTTGCCCCACGTCGATGCTGCGCGCGGTAATGGTGCCAGCAAAAGGAGCGGTGACTTGCGCAAATTTCCCGACTTCTTCGAGGCGCTGCACATTTGCACGGGCGCTCTCGACGGCTGCTTTTTTGAAAGTTAAATCGCCTGCTTTTTCGTCGCTTTCTTGGGCGCTCACCGTTTTGCCACCGAGCATTTCTTTCCAACGTTTCGCGGTGGTCCCGGCAAGGTCGCGCGCGGCTTCGGCTTGCGCGAGCTGGGCGCGCGCTTGGGAAAGTTCGCGGTCGGTATCGGGCGTTTCAAGCTCGGCGAGGAGTTGGCCGGCTTCCACTTTCGCGCCGAGATCGACCAGCCAGCGCCGGACATAGCCGCCGACGCGCGCGTGGATGGATGCCTCAGCCACCGGCTTCAACTCGCCGGAAAGCACGAGCGGCGCGCCCGCCGCCGCAGGGGCCGGTGAGACGACGGCGACATTGGGCTGCGAGAGTTCCTTTGTGTCACTCACGATCATGCGGCGCTCGCGCAGACGCGGCAGCAAGCCGATCACGCCGCCTGCGACGAGCAGGACCACTACAAAGAAGATGAGGCGGCCAACGCGGGGCGGTTTCGATGGATGCGGTTCGGACACGGAGCGGGGCGGCTGGGGATCGGGCGTGCCACTTCCATCGTGCAGCGTAGTGGCGTCGCGCTCGTGGCGGGCGGACCCGAGGATGTCGGCAGGTGCATTCATAAAAAGCGAATCAGGCAGTGACGAGCTCCGGCTTTCGAGCGGATGGCTCCGGCGGAAGCTCCGGTTCAGGAGCCGCTGGCCGTCCGCGGTGACAGAGGCTGAAAACGACTGGGACGAAGATAAGCGTCGCGATCGTGGCGAAGAGCAGTCCGCCGATCACGGCGCGGCCGATGGGCGCGTTCTGCTCGCCGCCTTCGCCGAAGCCGAAGCTCATCGGAAGCATGCCGATCACCATCGCGAGCGCGGTCATGATCACGGCGCGGAGGCGGATCGTGCCAGCGTTCAGCGCCGCGGCGGCGGCCTCACCGACTTCTTGAAAGTTCGTGCGGGCGAAGGAGACCACGAGCACGGAATTCGCAGTCGCCACGCCGAGGCTCATGATCGCGCCCATGAGCGCAGGGACGCTGAGCGTGGTGTGCGTGACCCAGAGCGCCCAGACGACTCCGGCGAGCGCGCCCGGCAGCGCGCTGATGATGATGAGCGGATCGAGCCAGCTTTGGAAATTTACGACAAGCAGCAGATAAACGAGCACGATGGCGGCGACGAGGCCGATGCCGAGCCCGATGTAGGAGGAGCGCATCGTTTCCGCCTGGCCGCGGACGAGAATGAATGCGCCACGCGGCAGCTCTTTTTTCGCCTCTTCGATGAGCGGCTTAATGTCTTGCAAGACGCCGCCGAGATCGCGTCCGCTCACGCCGCCGAAGACATCGATGACCGGCAGCACGTCGTAATGCGACACGACCGTCGGCGCCTGCCCGCGCTCGATGTCCGCGACGTTGGCGAGGATCTGCCCATTGGCTTGGCCGGCGCTTCCGCTGCTGACCGGCACACTTTCCAGTGCGCTGATGGAATCCATCACGTGCTCCGGCGCGCGGACGTTGATTGCGTATTGGATGCCGAGTTTTGGGTTCAGCCAAAAAGTCGGCTGCACCTGCCCGCTGCCGCTGAGCGAGAGCAGCACAGAGTTCGCGACATCGCGCTCCGTGAGGCCGAGCTCCATCGATTTTTCGCGGTTCACATTCACCGTCAGGCGCGCGAGGTCGGAGGGCTGTTGCACGCGCACATCCACCGCGCCGGGAACGTGCCGGATCTTGTCCACGAGCCGCGTGGCGAGGGCGCGGCAGGCCACTTGATCGCGGCCATACACCTGGATGTCGAACGGGGCGGGCAAGCCGAGATTCAGCGTCTGGCTCACGATATCCGCGGCTTGGAAATAAAACATCGTGCCCGGAAATTCTCGGTTCAGCCGGAGGCGCAACTCGCGGACGTATTCCCGGGTCGGCCGATGGTCGTGCGTCAGCGACACGAGGATTTCGGCGTCGCCCGTGCCGATCACTCCGCTGTTGCTGTAGCTGAGCGCGATGCCGGAAAAAGGGATGCCGATGTTGTCGAGGATGCCGGCGACCTCATTCTTCGGCACGACCTCCCGAATCGTCTGCTCCACCCGCTCGACGAGCCGCACGGTTTCCTCGATCCGCGTGCCGCTGCGGGCGCGGAGGTGCAGGCGAAACTGGCCGGCATCCACCTCGGGAAAGAAGTCCTGGCCGAGCTGCGAAATGAGCAGCAGCGACGCGAGGCAAAGCGCGAGGAAGACAGCCGCAAACATTTTCCGGTGGTGCAGCGCCCACTCCAGCAGCCCTCGGTACCT
>CAXSDZ010000105.1:0-10723 GCA_964235505.1 uncultured Chthoniobacteraceae bacterium | reverse complement strand
AGTTCCGGTAAAACCACATGACCAGCGTCGGGACGATCGTCCGCGACAGCACGTAGCTCGCGATCATCGCGAAAACGACCGCTTCCGCGAGCGGCACGAAAAGGAAGCGCGCCACGCCGGTCAGCAGAAACATCGGCACAAAGACGATGCAGATGCAGAGCGTCGAGACGAAGGCGGGCAGCGCGATTTCTTCTGCGCCATCAAGGATCGCCTGGATGAGCGGCTTGCCCATCGCCATCTGCCGATGGACGTTTTCGATCTCGACCGTGGCGTCATCGACGAGGATGCCGACGGCAAGCGCGAGGCCGCCGAGCGTCATGAGATTGATCGTCTCGCCCAGCGCGCTGAGGCAGGCGAGCGAGGCGAGCACGCTGAGCGGGATGGACAGCGCAATGATGATCGTGCTGCGCCACGAGCCGATGAAGAGCAGGATCATGATCGCGGTCAGCGCCGCGGCGATCGTCCCTTCTTTCAAGACGCCGCTGATTGCTGCCCGGACAAAGAGCGACTGGTCGGAAAACTCGCGCACTTCCAAATCCGAAGTGACCGTCGCCATCACTTTCGGAAGCTGCGCTTTCACGCGCTTCACGACCTCCAGCGTGGAGGCTGCGCCGCTTTTCATGATGGTGATGAGCGCGCCGCGTGCGCCGTCGCGCCGCACCACATTCGTCTGTGGATTGAAGCCGTCGCGCACCTGCGCCACGTCGCGAATGTAGATCGTCGTGCCGTTCACGACCTTGACCGGCAGGTCATTCAGCGCCGCGAGCACGCGCGGGCTGCTGTTCACCTCGATGGCGTATTCCGTGCCGCCGATTTTCGACGTGCCGCTCGGCAGGATGAGGTTCTGCGCGTTCACCGCATCCACGACGTCCTGCGGGCGCAGGTTTTTCGCCTTCAGCGCCGTCAGATCGAGATCGACCACGACCGCGCGCTGACGCCCGCCGTAAGGCCACGGAATCTGCGCGCCGGGGATATTCGCGATGCCGACGCGCACCTGATTCAGCGCAAGGTCGGCGACTTCCTGCTCGCTCAGCGTTTTGCTCGAAACGCTGTATTGCAGGATCGGGACGGTGGAAGCGTTGTAGCGGATGATGAGCGGCGGCGTCTGCCCCGGCGGCATCTGCCGGAGCAGCGTCTGCGCGACCGCCGTGAGCTGCGCCACCGCGCCATCCACGCTCGCGCCGGGCTGGAGGAAGACCTTGATGATGCCGACGCCGGCGTAGCTCGTGGACTCCACGTGCTCGATGTCGTTCACCGTCGCTGACAGGGCGCGCTCGTGGTTGAAAAGGATGCGCTGCTCGATCTCTTGTGAGCTCAGACCGGCGTATTGCCAGATGATCGAGACGACCGGGATATTGATCGACGGGAAGATGTCCGTCGGGGTCCGGAGCAGGACGTAAGGCGTCAGCAGCAGGAGGACCAGCGACGCGACGATAAAGGTGAGAGGCCGGCGCAAAGCCAGGCGGACAATCCACATATTGGGCAATCAAGAATCGCCCGACTCTCCCACCGTGGCTGCGGTCAGGCTTGGACTAGCTTGCACGAGAGTGAGGATGATCTTGCTCCTGGCGTGAGCCGGACCGCCGCTTCGCTACGCGTGCGCTTCCGCAAACGCTCCCGGGCTTACCCCGAGCACGCGTTTGAAGTGCCGCGCGAAATGGAACGGGCTGAGCCCAGCGACACGGGCGAGCTCTTCCAGCGCGCCACTGGCCAGGGCAGCCGACGTGAGGGAGGCTCACTTCTTTCCGTCGGTTCTTCCGGCATCGCCGATAGAAACCGGCTGCAGGTGCGAACAAACCAATCACTCACCACCACCGCTCATGGGCTCGAACGTTTCAAAGAGCGGCACCAGATCAACAATGTCGTTCGCAGCTCCCTTCAATCCGCTTCCCAAAGTCGAAGCTGTGGAGGCTACTTCCACCCGGATCCCGCGTCGCCGAAGCTGCAAAGCCAGGTGCGCGAAATCGGCGTCGCCTGTGACTAACACGACTACATCCGGCCGCATCTCCACCGAGAGTTCTACGGCATCGATCGCCATCAGCACGTCCACGTTTGCCTTATAGTGCCGCCCATCACCCGGCGAGCCATCCTTTACTACTACAAGGAAACCATGTGAGCGCAGCCAATGTAGAAACTTGTTCTTTTTGTCGCGTTCAACTTGCCACTCCGCCATCGGCGGAGGCAACCCGGCGTAGATCACCATTTCGATGAGCCGCCGGCCTTGCTCCGCCGAGGTAAGAAAGTCGCGCAGTTTGATCCAATCCAGCTTTCGCCCCAAAGCCCGCACGGAACTCACCACGTTGGACTCATCTACAAAGATCAGCACCCGTGACGCGTCCATCTGGCAAAGCTCTGGCAAGACTCTTCCAAAACTGGCTAGGCATCTCTGCGCGCTGGCGGCGCAGGTTTCGGCTTCTCTTTCTTCGGCTTTTTTACTTCCTTCTTTTGGCTGTTGTTTCCTTTGGCCATATCGGTTTTCAGTTTTGGGTTTGGTTCTCCTTGCGGTCGGCAGGAGCTTCGGAGTGAAGCAGTCCACCGCGCTCAGAGGCGAGGCAAAATGGAGATCAAGTCGTCCATCTGCGCAAATCGATCCGCGGTGAAGAACGCCTCCGCCGTGTTCGCTTAATCGCGCGGGAGAGTTCGGTGAAGGGGTGCGCCGCGCGCAGGTTTCGCGTCCGCCGCCTTGTCCGGGTGAGCAGGCGCGACCCACGGCGGCGCACACGGCTTTAGCAGCTTTTTAGCACCTTTGGGCTGCCGCTTAACTACCCGCCGCCAGCGATCGGGCTGATGACTGGGGACGTGAAAACCAACGATTGGCTGCAAGTCTTTCTCTACTTCGCGGCGCTCCTCGCACTCACGCCGGTGCTCGGCGCCTTCATGCACCGCGTGTTTTCGGGTGAGCGCACCGTCCTTTCGCCGGTGCTCGGACCGGTGGAAAGGCTGATCTACCGCCTCGGCGGAGTGGATGCGACGGAAGGAATGCGGTGGACGACCTACGCGGGCGCGCTGCTCGCCTTCAATCTCCTCGGTTTCCTCGCCGTGCTCGTGTTGCAGCTCACCCAGCGTGCGCTGCCCTTCAATCCGCAAGGCCTCGAAAACGTGCCGTTCGGACTCGCGCTGAACACCGCCGTTTCGTTCATGACGAACACCAACTGGCAGGCCTACTCCGGCGAAAGCACGCTCAGCTACCTCACGCAGATGGCCGGGCTCGGCGTGCAAAACTTCGTCAGCGCCGGGACTGGCATCGCCGCGCTGCTCGCCCTGTCGCGCGGGCTCACGCGGCGTTCCGGCGAGCTGCTTGGGAACTTCTGGGCCGATCTCGTGCGGGCGACTCTTTACGTCCTGCTGCCGTGCTCGCTCGTGCTCGCCGTCGTGCTCGCGCAGCAGGGCGTGCCACAGACCTTTGCGCCGTATGCGGGGGCCACCACGCTCGAAGGCGCCGAGCAGGTCATCCCGCTCGGGCCGGTCGCATCGCAGATCGCGGTGAAGCAACTCGGCACAAATGGCGGCGGCTTCTTCGGCGTGAACTCTGCCCACCCTTTCGAGAATCCGACGCCGCTCACGAATTTCCTCGAGATGCTGGCGATCCTCGCCCTGCCTGCGGCTCTCACCCATACCTACGGACTCATGGCCGGCGATCGGCGCCAGGGCTGGACGATCTTTGCCGCGATGCTCGCGCTGCTGCTCGTGGGCTTTGGCCTTTCGTGGTGGGCCGAGGCGCAGGGGAATCCCGCGACCGGCATCGTCTCCGCCATGGAGGGGAAAGAAGTCCGGTTCGGCGTCATGAACAGCACGCTCTGGAGCACTGCCACCACGGCCGCCTCGAATGGCTCCGTGAACGCGATGCACGACAGCCTTTCGCCCGTCGCAGGCGGCGTCGCGCTGCTGAACATCATGCTCGGCGAAGTGATCTTTGGCGGCGTCGGCGCGGGACTCTACGGCATGCTGGTCTTCGTCATCCTCACCGTCTTTCTTGCCGGGCTCATGGTCGGCCGCACGCCGGAGTACCTCGGCAAAAAGATCGAGGCGCGCGAGGTGAAGTGGGCGGTCGTGGCTGCGCTCGCGCCATGCGTGCTCATCCTCGCGGGCGTCGCGGCTGCGTGCTGCGTGCCTCGGGATTGGTTCCCTCTCGGCAACAACGGCCCGCACGCGCTGAGCGAGATTCTCTACGCCTTTTCCTCCGCGGCCGGAAACAACGGCAGCGCCTTTGGCGGGCTCGGCGTGAACAACGACTTCTTCAACTACGCGCTGGCAGGCGCGATGTTTCTTGGCCGGTTCGCCATCATCATTCCCGTGCTCGCCATCGGCGGCAGCATGGCGGGCAAGAAGATCGCGCCGCCTTCGCCCGGCACCTTTCCGACGACCGGCGCGACCTTCGTGGGGCTGCTCCTCGCGGTCATCCTCATCGTCGGCGCGCTCACCTTCTTTCCCGCGCTCACGCTCGGCCCGATCGCCGACCACTTCCTCATGCGCGACGGCCGCTCTTTCTGAACATGAAGACCCAATCCTCGATCCTCGATGCGACGCTGCTCCGGGCGGCCGCGCTCGACTCCTTCCGCAAGCTCGACCCGCGCGTGCAGTGGCGGAATCCCGTGATGTTCGTTGTCTTCCTTGGCGCCATCGCCACGACAGCCGCGACCTTCCGCGAAGTGAGCAGCTTCAACGTGCAAATCACGATCTGGCTCTGGTTCACCGTGCTCTTCGCGAACTTCGCGGAAGCGATTGCGGAAGGGCGCGGCAAGGCGCAGGCCGCCTCGCTGCGGAAGATGCGGACCACGACTAATGCCCGCCGGCTGCGCGACGGCCGCGAGGAGCAGGTCGCGGCGGGCGAGTTGCACAAAGGCGACCGGGTCGTCTGCGAAAACGGCGACGTGATCCCGGCGGATGGCGATGTCGTGGAGGGGATCGCGAGCGTGGATGAAAGCGCGATCACCGGCGAATCCGCGCCGGTCATCCGCGAAAGCGGAGGCGACCGTTGCGCCGTCACCGGCGGCACACGGGTCATCAGCGACCGCATCGTGGTGGAGGTCACGAGCGAACCGGGCGCGACCTTCCTCGATCGCATGATCTCCATGGTTGAGAGCGCAAACCGGGGGCGCACGCCGAACGAAATCGCGCTCGGCATCCTGCTCGTCAGCCTCACGTTTGTCTTTCTGCTCGCGGTCGGCACGCTCCCGCCGATCGCGCATTTCAGCGAGCGCCTCGCCGGGCAGCGCGGCGTCATTCACGTCGAGCTGCCGGTGCTCGTCTCGCTCGTCGTCTGCCTCATCCCGACCACGATCGGCGCGCTGCTCAGCGCCATCGGCATCAGCGGGATCGATCGGCTCATCCAGCGCAATGTCCTCGCCACCTCTGGCCGCGCGGTCGAGGCCGCGGGCGATATCGACGTGCTGCTGCTCGACAAAACCGGGACGATCACGCTCGGCAATCGCCAGGCCTCCGCCTTTCTCCCCGCTCCGGGCATCGAGGAAAAGGATCTCGCCGCCGCGGCGCACCTCGCCTCGCTCGCGGACGAGACGCCCGAGGGCCGCAGCATCGTGGTGCTCGCAAAAGAGCGCTTCAATCTGCGCGCCCGCGACGTTTCCGAAAAGCACGCCGCGTTCATTCCCTTCACCGCGCAGACGCGCATGAGCGGCGTCGATCTCACCACGCCGGAGAGCAGCGTCTGCCTGCGGAAAGGCGCAGCCGACAACGTGCGGCGCTGGGTCGTCGAAAATGGCGGCGTCTTTCCCGAGGCCGTCGCGCAGGCCGTGGCAGCGGTCTCGCAATCCGGCGGCACTCCGTTGGTCGTCGCCGAGCAGCGCCGCGTCCTCGGGGTCGTGCAGCTCAAGGACGTGGTGAAAGGCGGCATCCGCGAGCGCTTCGCCCAGCTCCGCAAGATGGGCATCCGCACCGTCATGATCACCGGCGACAATCCGATGACCGCCGCCGCGATTGCCGCGGAGGCAGGCGTGGATGACTTCATGGCGGAGGCGCGGCCCGAGGACAAACTCGCGCGCATCCGCGAGGAGCAAGCGAAAGGGCACCTCGTGGCCATGACTGGCGACGGGACGAATGACGCCCCGGCGCTGGCCCAGGCCGACGTCGGCGTCGCGATGAGCACGGGCACGCAGGCCGCGCGCGAAGCGGGCAACATGGTCGATCTCGACAGCAACCCGACAAAGCTCATCGAGATCGTGGAAATCGGGAAGCAACTGCTGATGACGCGCGGCGCGCTGACCACCTTCAGCATCGCCAATGACATCGCGAAATACTTCGCGATCATCCCCGCGATGTTTCTCGGCCTGGGTGCGGCGGAAGGTGGGAAAGGCCCGCTTGCCGCGCTCGACCTCATGCACCTGCACGGTCCTCAGAGCGCCATCCTCAGCGCCGTCATTTTCAATGCGCTCGTGATCGTCGCGCTCATCCCACTCGCCCTGCGCGGAGTCCGCTACCGCCCGCTCGGCGCCGCCTCCGTGCTGCGCCGCAACGTCGTCCTCTACGGCATCGGCGGCGTCATCGTCCCCTTCATCGGGATCAAGCTCATCGATCTCCTTCTCGTCGCCACTCACCTCGCCTAGCCATGAACTCCGCCCTGCTCACCCACCCGCTCCTCCGCGTTTGCGAAAACTTCCACCCGGCCTTCGAGCGCCCGACGGAGCCCGCGCCCGGCAAGCCCGCGCCTCCATCACCCCAGCCTGACGAGCCCGGCGAGCCGCCGCGCGAATATCCGTTCTGGACCTGTTTCATCCGCAACCCGCGCCCGAACTCCTGACTCCCAAATGCAATCCATTCTGCCCGCGCTGCGCCTGCTCCTCGTGCTCACCGCGCTCACCGGTTTCCTCTACCCGCTCGCCGTCACCGGCATCGCGCGGCTCGCCTGCTGGGATGCCGCGGCCGGATCGCTGGTGGTGCGAGGCGGGCAAATCGTCGGCTCCGCGCTGCTCGCGCAAAAGAGCGAAGGTCCGAGCTTTTTCTGGCCGCGCCCGAGCGCCGCGGAGTTTGCCACCATTCCCAGCGGCGCCAGCAATCTCGGCCCGACCAGCGACGCGCTCAAAAAGCTCGTCGCCGAACGCCGCGCAAAATTCGGAGCGGACGCGCCCGACGAACTGCTGACCGCGAGCGCCAGCGGGCTCGATCCGCACCTTTCTCCCGCCGCCGCCACACAGCAGGCGCCGCGCGTCGCCGCGGCGCGTGGCCTCTCGATCGAGGAAGTCACCGCGCTCATCGACCGGCTCACCGAAGGGCCGCAGCTCGGCATCTTGGGTGAAGCGCGCGTGAATGTTCTGGCTCTGAATCTCGCGCTGGACGCACAAAAGTAAGTCCGTGCGCGAAGCTCCACGCCCCGACCCCGACGCGCTGCTCGCCGCGATCCGCTCCGACGAGGCGAAAGGGCGGCGCGGGCGGTTGCGCATCTTTTTCGGGATGTGCCCGGGCGTCGGAAAAACCTACGCGATGCTGCAGGCGGCGCGGCGGGAGATCGCCGACGGCGTGGAGGTCGTGGCGGGCATCGTGGAAACGCACGGGCGGGCCGAGACGCAGGCGCTGCTGGAAGGAATGCCGATCGTGCCGCGCGCGAAGATCGAGCATCGCGGGACGGTGCTCGAGGAGATGGACTTCGAGGCGATCGCGCTGTGGCATCCGCGGCTGGTGCTCGTCGATGAACTGGCGCACACGAATGCGCCCGGCTCGCGCCATCCGAAGCGCTACCAGGACGTGCTGGAACTGCTCGATGCCGGCATCGACGTTTTCACCACGCTGAACGTCCAGCATGTCGAAAGCCGCACCGATGCGGTGCGGCAGTTCAGCGGGATTTCGGTGCGCGAAACCGTGCCGGATTCGCTGCTCGATGCGGCGGATGAGATCGAACTCGTGGATTTGATCCCCGAGCAGCTCCGGCAGCGGCTGGCGGAAGGAAAGGTCTATCTCGGCGAACGCGCCGCGGCGGCGGCGGACAGCTTTTTCCGCGAGGGGAATCTCACCGCCCTGCGCGAAATGGCGCTGCGCCTCACCGCCGAACACGTGGATCGGCGGCTGCGCATCCTGCAACCGGCGGCGCAGCGCGACCCTTGGCGCGGCGGCGACCGGCTGCTCGTCGCGGTCAGCGCCAGTCCGCATTCCGCCGAGCTGGTGCGCTGGACGCGCCGCTACGCCGCGAGTCTGGAGGCGCCATGGATCGCGGTCGCCGTGGAAACGGCCGCACCGCTCGGCGCCGAGGATGAAAAGCGGCGCACCGCGCATCTTGCGCTCGCGCGGCAGCTCGGCGCGGAGGTCGTGCTCACCAGCGGGCTGCACATCGGCGAGGCGCTGCTCCGCGCGGCGCAGGAGCACGGCGCCACACAGATGGTGCTCGGCAAGCCAGATGGCGCGCCGTGGCGCTGGGCGTGGCGCAGCCGCTCGCCGGTCGGGTGGCTCATCCAGCATAGCGGCCGCATCGATGTGCAGCTCGTCCGCACGGAAGCCCGCGATGAGCCGGCGCCGCGGACCCCAAGTGAATCGCCGCCGTCCGATCTCGCTCCCTACGCCGTCGCGCTCGGCATCGCTGCCGCCGCCACTGCGCTGAGCCTGATCGTTCGCCCGGTGGTCGGCTATTGGGCGGTCGCACTGATCTATCTTCTCACCGTCACGATCACCGGCGCATCGCTGCGGCGTGGCCCCACGCTGCTGCTCGCCGCGCTCAGTGCGCTGCTTTGGAATTTCCTCTTCATCCCGCCGCTCTTCACCTTTTCGATCGGCCAGCCGCACGACGCGATGATGTTTGCGATGTTCTTCGTCGTGGCGCTCGTGGTCGGCCATCTCACCACGCGGCTGCGCGATCGGGAGCGGCTGGAGCATCGGCGCGAGCTGCGCGCGACCGCGCTGTATCAGCTCACGCGCAGGCTCGCCGCCGCCACCTCACCCGACCAGGCAGTCCGCGAAGTCCTCGCGCAATTGAAGAAGGTTTTCGGCCGGGACGCCGCGGCGCTGCTCCGCGATAAAAGCGGCGCCTTCCCTGGCTCCGCGCACCGCGAAAGCACGTGGGCGCTTCCCCCGAAAGAAGAAGGAGTCGCCGCGTGGGCCTTCCAGAAAAAGCGCGCAGCCGGGCGCGGCACCGATGCGCTGCCGGATGCGGAAGGCCTGCACCTGCCGCTCCTCGTCGCCGATCGCGTGGAGGGCGTGCTCGCCGTCGAATTGCGGGATGGCGGCAGCCTTTCTCCCGAGCAGCGCGAGCTCCTCGAAGCGTTCGCCTCGCAGCTTGCCATCGTGGGAGAAATCCAGCGGCTGGCTCTGGCGCAGCGCCGCGCGCAGGTGCTTGCCGCGTCCGAGCGATTGCAGAAAACCCTCTTCGACAGCGTCTCGCACGAGCTGAAAACGCCCATCGCCGCAATCAGCGCCGCGCTGGATCAGCCGGACGTGAACCGCGAGGAAATCCGCAGGTCCAACGAGCGCCTGCGCCGCACCGTGGAGCATCTCCTCAGCGCCACCCGCATCGAGTCCGGCATGGCAAAGCCGACGCCCGAATGGTGCGACCCGGGCGAGCTCGCGCGGGAAGCCTGCGTGCTCGCCGCCGCCGAGGATCGCGTGCTTTTCGATGTGGAAGCTGGCGCGCCGCTCATCCGCGTGGATGCCGGACTCACGATGCAGGCGCTCGCGACGCTCGTGGAAAATGCGCTCAGTCACGGAGCCGCGGGCGAGCCTCCAGCGCTCACGATTCGGCGCGACGGCAGCCGGCTCCGGTTCGACGTGGCCGACCGCGGACCGGGCCTGCCGCCGGGTTCGGAGGAGCGGATTTTCGAGAAGTTCTTTCGCCTCCCTGGAGCGCCCGCGGGCGGCGTGGGCCTCGGCCTTTCCATCGCCCGGCAACTCGCCGAGGTGCAGGGCGGCACCCTCACGGCCGAGGCGCGCTCCGGCGGCGGCGCGCGTTTCATCCTCGCTCTGCCGATCGGCGGCGAACCGCGTCCTCCCGCATGAAACCGATCGCGTTGATCATCGATGACGAAGTGCAAATCCGCCGCCTGCTCGGCGTGGCGCTCGACGGCGCGGGCTACCTCGTCCGCGAGGCGGAAAGCGGCGGCCACGGCTTGCAAGCGGTCGCGACGCTGCGGCCGGATGTGATCCTGCTCGACCTCGGGCTGCCCGACCTCGATGGCCTCACCGTCCTGCGCCGCCTGCGCGAGTGGAGCCAGACTCCGGTTGTCGTGCTGACGGTCCGCGACGGCGAGGAGGATAAAGTCGCCGCGCTCGATGCGGGCGCGGACGATTACGTGACGAAGCCCTTCAGCACCGTCGAGCTGCTCGCGCGGCTCCGTGCGGCGCTGCGGCGGGCGCAGCCACGGGAGGAAAGCGCCGTCTTTTTGCAAGGCGGCCTCGCCGTCGATCTCATCGCGCGCACCGTGCAGCGCGACGGCGCGGAGGTGAAGCTCACCGCTACCGAGTGGTCGCTGCTCGCGCTGCTCATCCGCCACGCGGGCCGCATCCTCACGCACCGGCAGATCCTGCGAGAAGTGTGGGGGCCAAACTCGGAGGAACACCGCGAGTATCTGCGCGTTTATTTCACCCACCTGCGCAAAAAAGTGGAGCGCGACCCCTCGCATCCCGAGCTCATCATCAACGAACCGGGAGTCGGCTACCGCCTCCGCGTCGGCACGTAGCGCAGGTCCCCTCTTCGTCTCCTTCTTCATCTTCATCTCTTGGCTGCCGGAGGATGAAGATGAAGATGAAGATGAAGATGAAGATGAAGATGAAGATGAAGATGAAGATGAAG
>CAXSDZ010000104.1:8678-15239 GCA_964235505.1 uncultured Chthoniobacteraceae bacterium | reverse complement strand
CTTCTCCTTTTCCAGCCGCTCGCTCCGCCACTGTTTGATCATGCTCTGGTAGCTCCGATACCCCGAGCGGGCGAGGCGCTTGATGCGGGCCAGCATGCGGGGGTCGAAACGCAGCGTGATGGTGGTCGATTCGCGCGTGTCGGCTTTCAACACGGAGGCATTCATCAGCCGCACGTCGATACGCGCATCCATCCAGAAGACAGCTTCTTCCTCCTCGGAATCAAACTCCGGCAGCTCGGCCCAACTGGTGAGAACTTTCATAGAAGTGGAGAGTGAAAGTGGGATGGCCGCGCCAAAGGCGGAAAATGGGAGGTGGCGTGTCGCCCTTACCCGGCACTATCCGCGTCGTGCTCAGTAGCCGAGCTCGAGATTCTTGCGCTCGTAAAAGGAGAGCTCTTCGGCAGTCATTTCGCGGGCGCAGATCGCGCGGTAGCGTTTGCCATCGGTCCAGAACAGCGTGAAAATCCCACGCTCGCTCACCGAGCGTCCGAGGTTGAAATAACGCGCGTGCTCAGGCGCTTCCGCATTTTCGGGGAAGAGACGGATGCTGAAGGGGTCTTCAAAGCTTTCCTCGATCTCTTTTGGCGCGATCTTGCGCAGCTCAAAGGGAACGTCGATCCAGTCAAAATCCATGAGAGGAGGGGTCGAGGGGCGAAGGTCGAAAGTCGAGGAGCGGAAACCGGGTAACGGCAGCACGCGAGCTTGTTTGCCGCCGCTGGCGGCTTGGGTGCCGGGCCATCACTTCGCCCTTTGGATCAGCTCGATCTCGTAGCCTTCTGGCGCATCGACAAATGCGATCACGCCGCCGCCGCCCGTCGGGGTGGGGCCGTCTGAAAGCGGGTAGCCCTTCGCGGCGGCATGGGCGGCAAAGGCGGCCATGTCTTCCACCTGAAAAGCAAGGTGCGTGACATCCGGGCCGATGACCACCGGGCCGCTGGCATCGAACTGGCAAATCTCGATCTCCTCGTCGCTGCCAGGCGCCTTGAAAAAGACAAGCTGCGAACCGCGCGGCGAAGTGTGGCGGCGGGTTTCTTCCAAGCCGAGCACTTCGCGATAAAAGCGCGCGGTCTTTTCCAGATCGGCGACGCGGTAGCGCGTGTGGAGAAGTTTCTGAACCATCGCGCGTCCATTAGCATCTCGGCTCCGCGGTGTCTGTGAGAAAGTGGGAGTTGGGAGTTGGCGCGCCACAGCTCTCATCTCCCATCTCCCATCTCCCTACCTCCCAACTCCCAGCGCCTCCGCGATCACCTCGTCACTCGTCTTTCCCTCCGCTTCGCCTTCAAAGTTCAGCATGATCCGGTGGCGCAAGGCCGGCAGCGCGGCGCGGTCGATGTCGGCGCGGGCCACGTGAAAGCGGCCATCGAGCAGCGCGTGGATCTTTGCCGCGAGGATCAGCGCCTGCGCGCCGCGCGGACTGGCACCGTAGCGCACGAAGCGCCGGGCGAGCGGCACCGCTTCCTTGTTTGCCGGGTGCGTGGCCAGGACCAGGGCGACCGCGTGCGCCTGCACTTCCCGCGCGAGCGGCACCTGCCGCACCACCTCGCGGAGCGCCATCACTTCGGCCGCATCCTCCAGCGCAGGCGCGAGCGGTGGAGCAGCGTCCGCCGTGGTCCGCTCCAGGATCGTGTGCAGCTCGTCGGCGGAAGGGTAGCCGACCACAAGCTTGAAGAAGAAGCGGTCGAGCTGCGCCTCCGGCAGCGGATACGTCCCCTCCATTTCCAGCGGATTCTGCGTGGCGAGCACGATGAATGGCTCATCGAGCCGGTGGGTCACGCCGCCCACGGTCACGTGCCCTTCCTGCATCGCCTCCAGCAGCGCGCTTTGCGTTTTCGGCGTCGCGCGATTGATCTCATCGGCGAGCACGATGTTCGCAAAAACCGGCCCCGCCTGAAACCGGAACTCCCTGCGGCCCGCTTCGTTCTCGGCGATGATGTTCGTGCCGATGATATCCGCCGGCATGAGATCGGGCGTGAACTGCACCCGCGCGAACTTCAGCCGCACCGCCTCCGCGAGCGTCCGCACGAGCATCGTTTTCCCGAGGCCGGGCACCCCTTCCAGCAGCACATGCCCGCCCGCGAAAAACGCCGTCAGCACCCCGTCGAGGATGTCTTCCTGCCCGACGATCCGCTGGCGCATGGCGTCGCGCAGCCGGACAAAGGTTTCGCGAAACCGTGCGACTTGAGCTTCGAGGGAAGTTGGGAATTGGGAGTTGGGAGTTGGGGTGCTCATCGCGAATCGCGGGTTTGGAAGGAGCGCATCAGGCCGGTGAGAAGGCGTCCGGTCGTCTCGCATTGGCCACGCAGGAGTTGAATCACCTCAAGGGGAACCAATTCCGCGTCTTCACACACGTAAGTCAACGACCTCACCTCACCGCATGAGCTGCGGGCGATGTTATAAAAGTGGAGCTTTTCCTGCGGATGCATCCGCTCGAAACCTTCCGCGATATTTGACATGACTGAAACTGCCGCGCGCTGGATTTGATTGCGCAAACCCCAGTCACTCCGAACCTGCGAGCTTTTCGCCACCCGATAAACCTCAGCAACCAGCTTCCTTGCGTGCTGCCACGCTTCCAGATCTTCGAAACGTTCGATTCGCGCCATGCTCCCCCATCTACCATCTCCGAACTCCCATCTCCCCTCCTATTCCTCCGGCCGGATCGCCCGGAAGTAGCGCTGAATGAAAAATCGCGCGCCGAGCGGGATGTTTTCCTGCGCGACCGCATCCTGCGCCGCGGGCGCCATCGCCTCGTAAATTTCCTTGTAACGACGGCGGGCGGCGGCGTCTTCGCCCCCGGCGCTCGGGAGCATCTGCGAAAGCGATTCGCCTTCTCCGAGCTGACCCGCCAGCGCGAGGTCCGCGCCCTTTTCCGCCAGGTCGCCCGTGCCTTTGCCGAAAGGCGAAGCCGTCGTGCCGGAGTCGCGCTCGCTGCCGGGTCGGCCTGTCGGCAGATCGGCTGCACCGGGCGCTGGGACGTCGGGATTTGGTGCCGTGGCAAATGATTGCATCGCAACCGCGGTGCCCGGCGTGCCGCCCTGACCTTCAGCGGGCGTGGCAGCTTTGCCATAAGCATCACCGTGCTTCATCTGTTGCAGCGCGGCGAGGATGCTGGCCAGCGTTTGCGCCGCGGACTTTCCCCCTGCTTTGCTCTGCGAGCCCGGTCCTTGCGGCTGCGCACTGAGCAGCGCCGCCAGTTGCCGGAGCATCTCGCCCGCGGTGCCCTGCCCTTCACCGCCACGGCCCTGCGCCTTTTGCGTGAGCTGGCGCAGCCCCGCCGAGAGCTCCCGCTGCGCGGCGAGGCGGTGGAGCGCTTCGCGCAAAGTCCGTTCGGTTTGCGCGGCTGCCGCAGGGTCGCCGGCGTCGGTGAGCTGTTTCGCGGCTTGTTCCAGATGCCTCGCCGCTTCCGCGAGATCGCCCGCCTGCATGGCGTCTGCGGCGGGCTGCGTGGCAGCCTGCGCGCCTAGCGCGCGTGCCAGCGCCTCGCGCTCTTCCGGTGAAAGAGCATCGCGCCGGGCGCGGTGCATTTCCTCCACCGACTGCTCCAGCACGGACAGCTCGCGCAACGCCGCCTTTTCCGCCGCCGCACGATCGGTCGCCTCAGCCTGCACCCGCTCGGCGCTGCGCCGGAGCGCCTCCGCGATGCGCTGGAGCTCCTCCGTTTGCGCCGGCCCGTCCGCCTTTTCCAACGCTCTGGCAAGCGCGTGGAGCTCGCCCACCGTGCCCGCCACGCTTTCCTGCGCCGCCGCAGCCTCCGCCTCGCGCGCCTGCGCCGCGGTGCGCACTTCCCACCCCAGCAGCGCCAGCGCGGTGAGGGGCACCGCGAGCCACACCGCTTCGCGCGGCACGCGCCACGGCAGCAGCGCGCGGAAATCCCGCCCGCTCGCCCAGTCGCTGCACTCGCGTAGCGCGAGCACGGTCATGGGAGGGACCGGCGCATTCGGCTGCCCATCGCGCCGGGGCATTTCGCTGGAAAGTGCGAGCGCAGTTTGCAGCCGGTCGCGTGTCTGCCCGAGCCGATCGATCTGCGCGGCGACGGTCGCGAGACTCTGCCGCCGCGCCCACACCCACGCCGAGCAAAGCGCCAGTCCCGCCCCCGCCGCCACCGCCACACGCTCCGCAGTGAGCGCCGCCTCCCATCGCGTCGCCGCCACGGCCACGAGCACCCCCGCGCTGGCCAGCCACCCTCGCGCCGTTCGCGCCACGATCGCCTGCCACTCGATCCGCCGCCGCAGCGCACGCAGCGTTTTGCGGATGTCGTAGGTGGAGTGCTCCATGCGGAAAAGGTGCGCAGAATATGGCGGATCGTGCGCAATCCGCCACCGCTCTCTGGGAGGCCGGCGGGTTGCAGCGCAGAAGTTTCCACACTAAGGATGCCGCTCGTTTTGAGTCTCTTCTTCGCACTTCCCCGATGATCGGCTTGTTCCGCCTTTTTCTACTCGCCGCTCTGCTGGCCAGCCTCGCCTGCGCGCGCGCGGCCGATGCGCCAGCCGCTCCCACCAAGGAGGAAGGGCTCAAGGCGGCGCAGCAGGTGCATGACATTTTCGAGGCGAAGTGCATCGATTGCCACGGGCCGGAGCTGCCGCGGCCAAAGGGGAAATTCGGCTACGTGCTCGACTTGAAACGCGTCGCGGCAAACGAGGAATGGGTCATCCGGGGCAAGCCGGCGGATTCTGAGCTCTTCAGCATGGTGCTGCACAATGAGATGCCCGGCGAAGATGCCAATGTGCCGCCGCTCACACCTCAGGAGCTGGACGCGGTGAAACACTGGATCGAGCTCGGCGCGCCCGGCGAGCTGCCGGCGAGCAAGGACGCGGAGGCCGCCACTGCTGCCGTATTGGCGGTGGAGCAGGGAAAGCCGGACGAGCCGCTGTGGCGACACGGTCTGCGGTGGCTGGGGCAGTTTCACCCGCTCTCCACGCACTTCCCAGTGGCGCTGATGCTGGTCGCCGTTTTCGCCGAAGGGCTCGGCTGGCTCACGCGGCGGGAGGCGTGGATGCACACCGTGCGATTTTTAGTTATTATCGCCGCGCTGGGGGCCGTGGCGGCGACAGGGCTCGGCTGGGTGAACGCGGCATTTTCTTCCTACAACAAAGCGCCCGGCGCGCTGCTCTGGTGGCATCGCTGGCTGGGCACGGGGACGGGTGCGTGGGCGGTGGTCTGCGCGACGCTGGCGCTCTGGGGACCATGCGCTGAAGGCTCGCCGGAGCGGCAGCGTTTCCGCGGCGCGCTGCTGGTGGGAGCGCTGCTCGTAGGGGTGAGCGGCTTTCTGGGAAGTGCGCTGATCTACGGCTTGGATCACTACGCCTGGAACTGACGCAGCGTGTGGGTGGCCGTCCCGGATGCGCCTTGTTCCCGCTGCCAGCAACCCGCGCCGGAATGACCACTGCAAAGTGAAAACGCCTCTCCAGTTGAACTGGAGAGGCGCCTTCTGGGAGGGGGAACGAGGCAGACCGTAGCAGGGCAGTTTCCCTGCGCAAGATAAATTTTACAGGAACGTCACGATCGATGTAACCCGACCGCAGAAATGTCCACCGGACCCAGCCGGAGCGGTGAGCTTCTGCCGACTTAGTCCCGGCTGAGCCAAGGACGGGCTCCTCGCGCTGCGAAGGCTCCGCACCTGCCCACCCGGCGCGAGAATCCCATTCCCACCCCGTTACGCTTCCTGCACCCTCCTGATCCTGCGTTTCGGTCCGATGACTCCATTCCCCTTTCGCCCCGCCGATAAGGCGCTTTTCCGCCTGGTGCTCGCATTGCGCGAGTCTGGCTATGCGTTCACCACTGTGACTCCCGCGACGCACGAGCAGGTCTGCAATCGCGCGGCCAACCGATGCGCCAGTGACTTGCGCGGGGTGTTTGGCTGGAGCCTGCCTTTCCGCCCGGAGATTCTGCCGCCCGATCTTTGGGAGGCGATGCGCAACGCCGATGTCGCCGTCCGCGATGGGGAAGCATGGCGCAGTGCGGTGCGTGTTTCGAGCTTGGACGGGCAACTGTTTCTGCACTCGGCCTTTCCGACAACCGAAGCTGACTCTGTGTTTTTCGGCCCCGATACCTATCGTTTTGCCCAGGCGATCCAAAGCTACCTCGCGGGTGCGGCGCATGTAATTAGTCGCGTGGTCGATATCGGGTGCGGAGCCGGACCAGGCGCAATCCTGTGCGCACTGGCGCGACCTGAAGCAGCCGTCTTCGCGGTCGATATCAATCAGGCAGCTCTCCGGTTCACCCGCATCAATGCTGCCTTAGCTGGCCTATTGAATCTCGACGTGCGGCACAGCGACTTGCTTTCGGAAGTAGAAGGTGAATTCGATCTGGTCGTCGCAAATCCGCCTTATCTCGTTGACCCGTTGGAGCGGGCTTACAGGCATGGCGGCGGGCCGCTCGGAGCAGGATTATCCCTCGCCATCATCGATGCCGCTTTGAAGCGCCTGGTTCCCGGTGGAACGCTACTTCTCTATACCGGCGCGGCGATCATGGATGGAATTGATCCTTTCCGGGAAGCAGTCTTTCGAAGGCACTCCAGCTACCCCGGGAACATGTCCTATCGCGAAGTGGACCCGGATGTTTTCA
>CAXSDZ010000104.1:0-8668 GCA_964235505.1 uncultured Chthoniobacteraceae bacterium | reverse complement strand
GGCGGTGCTTACGCAAATGCCGATCGGATCGCTGCCGTCGTGTTGACAATGACGCGAGGCAGTTCGGCGCACGCTTGAAGCGTTCGCGGGTGAACTCGGGTAGTTAGACCCTTGGAGAGACAAGCTTCTGGTTGCACCGCATTTCACGATCGGCGGAGCTCAAGAGGCTTGCCCCAGCGAGAGCTAGAGCAGTTCTCACTCGGGTAAGCTGAATGGGCGCGTCTTCAGACGCGGCACTCTGGCTTATCCAAGGGGAACGGACTCTAGCCTACTGCTTCGTGAAACAAACGCGTCGCCGCCAGACCAGGCGGCGTGTGATGCAGAGCAGGCGACATCAAGGCAATCACTCGGTCCATGGTCTGTTTAGGATCTTCAGCCAGCTCGTGCTCGAAGGCGCAGAGTTCTGCATCGAAGTCGCTATTCAAAACAGCCTCTCCCGACGCAAGCATGTGCTGCAAGTGGCGTTTGCTTTCCGGCGGCAACAAAGATCCCGCGCGCACAACAGACTTCCCGGTGCCGGCCTGTGCTTCTGTAGAGCCTGCGATCCAATCGTGGACAAGTTGTTCTTCATAGGCGCTGAAGACTCCCGCCATTCTGGCTTTGTCGCTTCTGAGCAGCTTCCAAAAGCGGCTCTGCTGCGGGTCCTGCCCATGTTTGAACCAACCCTCGTCTTCCATCGCCGACAATAGCATTGGCATATCACCCGGACGGGAAAGCCAGTCGTTGAGCGTCCGATTGGCCACACGACAGCGATCCGAGTGCGCGTATTGGCCGATGATGCCCTTGCGGGAAAACATCCGGACCAGTTCACCGTCCAGATCGAAAGACTCGATCACGGCCTGGGTGTCTGCTCCGGCGAAATTGAGATTGTAACCGTTCCGAACGCGCTGCAGCCATTGTTCGCTGTCCCCAAGATGCGGCCTTGCAGCCACAAGTGACTCGACGGCTTTTCTGGCGTGCCCGCTGTCGGCATTATCGACCGTGATGTGCAACGTGAAGTAATAGGGATCAATGCCCAGCTCCTTCAACTCATGCGCAGTAATGAAAAGGTGCAGCGGCAACTGTTCATAGCCCAAGTTATAGCCGATGATCTCCGGCAGGAATAGACGGGCATTATACGCAAGGGCCAGTTGCAGCGCCCCTTGCACATAGTGACTGTCACTTAGATCGTCCCACCGCTCGACGCCTTGTGCTGCCAGTAGCCTGCGGTAGATCGCGACATGGTTCTGGGCCGGCGATCCTTCACCAAGTTCTTCCAGGTAGGTCTTGATCAACGGCGAAAGGCGCGTGTCCTGCCAATGCTCAAGCAGGCCGTAAAGCCACGCTCCATCGACCATCTTGGTCGGTGCGACACACTTCAAAAAGTAGAGTGCGTGCGACTTTGTGCGGAAGAACCGGCGTGGGGCTCCGCTCCGCCGCTCTTCGAGGTAGCGCAGGTGCTGCAGCCCTACAGCTTTGCCCTTCCCTTCCATCCAGCCCATCAGTTCTGACAGGTCGTCCGGGAAATCAGAGGAAAGACAAGCCGCAGATGCTAGTTGCTTGCGCAGATAGCGAGCGGCGCGGTCGCGCTGCGCTCCGCCAACCCGCCCATCGAAGAGGTCGAGATAGACCTCTTTCGCGGAGCGGGCAGTGAGCCTCAACGGGGAAGCGCAAACGGTGGATTCTGTTTCCATGAACTCTGGATTTGGGGTGCAGCGCAGGATACGAACAACGGGATCGTAGGGTTTGCCCTGAAATCTAAGCCGGCGCAGTGGAGGGCCGCCCACTTGCCCGATCCAGCGAAATGAGTGGGGGTGCGATGTCGGAGTGTAACACGGATCGACCGGCGCATCGCTGGACCGTGATCGCGGAGCGTCGTCCGGAGCAGGCAGCGCCGTCCAGCGGAGGACGGCAGTCGGGGACTGATTGCGAGCATATTCGCATGGTAATTTGCTTCTTGATTGTCCACCTTCCAAGGTTTTCCCCACCCCATAACCAACCAGAACAGTCCCCCCCCCGCCATGTTCACAAAATCCTCCTCCGCTTCAGCCGTTCGCAAAATCGTCTTCATCCGCGTGCGCCGGTCTATCCTCGCCGCTGCGATCGTGCCCGCCGGTGCGATGCTTGCTTTGCTTCCGGGATCTTCCGCGCTGGCGGACGCCATCTTCACTCCCACGGATCAGATCCTTGGCGGCAAGGAAAACATCAACACGAACAAGTTTGAAGTCGGAGTCGTAGGGACGGCGGCTGGCGTGAACAACTGGCCGGCTGGCGAAAGTCCGAATCATCTCATCGACGGCGTGGCGCAGAAGTATCTGAACTTTGGCATTACTTACACCGGCTTTGTGGTGGCTCCCACCTTCAATGGCGGCAATGGTTCGGTGGCCACGAGCATGCAGCTCTGGACGGCGAATGATGCGCCGGAGCGGGACCCTTCAAGCTATGAGATCTGGGGCACGAATGCCGCGCTGGATTTCGCTGCTACGACGTTTGACTTGAGTCAATTCACACAAGTCAGTGCTGGCAGCCTGACCTTGCCCGCGGGACGCGGGGGCACGGGCGCGGCTGCGCTGAATAGCGTCAACTCGCAGACCGTTACCTTTGCCAACACGACAGGCTACAAGGAGTATCTGATCTTCTTCCCGACGGTGAAGGCTGGCAACGCCAACAGCATGCAGGTGTCTGAGGTGCAGCTTTTTGGCATCGCATCCTTTGTGAATCTTACCTGGAGCGGCAATGTGAGCAACGTGTGGGGCGTGAACGGTGTGCTGAACTGGAAGGCGGCTGGAAATCCGTCGTCTTACAACGACGGCAACGGCGCGACCTTCGATGATACCGGGTCGGCTACGCGGACAAGCATTTCCGTTGCGAATGGAGGACTTGGCGTCCACCCGGCAGCGGTGCTCTTTCAAAACAGCGAGCTGAAATATACAATCAACGGAGAACCGATCGTAAGTCCCGGCACGCTAACTTTGAACGGCATGGAGCGGGTTACTCTGAACAATGTGAATAGCTATGCCGCCGGCACGACCGTCAACGCAGGCACGCTGGTGATCGGGGCGACCGGGACGCTCGGCTCCGGCGCGCTGGCCGTGAATGCTGCCAGCAGCGACGTTGGAAACGCTGTGACGGTCACCTTTAACTCCGCGCAGTCGATCGGCTCGCTGTCCGGGAACATCGTGACGCCGACGACCGGCTTGAATACTGCAACCATCAATCTCACGGGCGACCTGACTGTTGTGCAAAGCACGGACGCAACCTATCCGGGCGTTATTGCCGGCGCCGGCGGGCTGATCAAGGCAGGTGACGCGGCGCTGACTCTCACGGGAATCAATACCTACACCGGCACGACGACAGTGAATGCCGGCATCCTCCGCAGCAGTGCTCCCGGGGACAATGAGCAAGGAGCCTTGCCGGCCGGGAAGCCTGTTGTGGTCAACGCGGGCGCCACCCTGCTTTTCGCGACGGACGATGGCGCCGGCTACCATGGCGGCAGCATTTCTAGTCTGACTGTGAATGGCGGAGCAGTGCTCGGAGGCGCCGGGACTCACTCTACGCTTCCTGATCTTGTCTTGAATGGCGGAACTCTCTCCGCGGCGGATGCTGGCAACTTCTTCAATGGCGCCACGGTCAACTATATCCTCGATGGGAATGTCACGACGGTCGCGAACGCCACTCCTTCGACGATCAAGGCGGCGACGATTCTACTCCGCAAAGACGCGCTGAATACCGGAACGAGCAGCCCCGTTACTTTCAATGTCCCGCGCGGCACAGGGAGCTCGGACCTAATGATCTCATCTGTGATTCAGGACGCGGGCGCTGGCTTGGTAAAAGCCGGCAACGGGATCCTTTCGCTATTGAATGCCAACCAATACACGGGACCTACTTCCATCACCGGCGGCAAGGTCGTGATTGGCAATTCCAGCGCGCTCGGGACCGGGGCTGTTTCCCTGAGCACGGGCAGCGTGCTTTCCATGGCGTCCGCGCCGGGCATCAGCGGCTTCAGCGATTTCTCCTTGAATGGAGGCGCCTCGCTGGATGCGACCGGCTCAGTGCTAGGGCTGACTGAAAACGTGGGCAACCAGGCGCGGAGCGCATTCTCCACGGCGGCGTTCTCGGTCGCTTCCGGCTTTCAGGCGAAATTCGTTTATACCGCGGGCGGCAACCGGGCGGCGGACGGGTTCACCTTCACGATCCAAAACAGCTCGCCGACTGCGGTTGGCGGCGGCGGCGGCCAGCTCGGCTACGCCGGGATCGCGAGCAGTGCCGCGCTGGAATTCAACATTTACACCGGTGGTGGACAGCCGATCGGCACGCAGTTCACGACCGCGGCGACCGGCGGCTACATCGCCAGCGCGCCCGTGAATCTCGCCAGCGGCAATCCGATCGACGTCACGATCGCCTACGACCCAGTGGCACAGACGTTGACGGAGACGCTGCTCGATCAGGCGACCCTCGCCACTTACACGAATGTCTTCCCAGGCGTGGACTACGCGGGCGCGCTCGGCGGCACGACCGGCTTTGTTGGTTTCACGGGCGCCACCGGCGGGGCCACTGCGGCGCAGACGATCTCGAACTTTGCGTTCGATAACTTCACGCGCGGCGTCACGCTCGCGAATAACATCACGATCGCCGGAGCCGCCGTCGCGGGCATCGAAGTGCTGCCGATCAGCGCGACGGAACCGGGTCAGGCGGAGCTGCGAGGGACTGTCTCGCTTGGCGCCGCGGCGACCCTTAACGTCACCGGCGGAACCACGGCGACCGACCTGCCGTATCGCTTGAGCGTCACCGGCCCGAGCACCCTCGCGGGCAATGTGACGATCAACGTCGCAAACAATGGAGACGGGCTGGGCTCGCTCGTGCTCGGCGCCATCACCCAGACCGCCAGCGCTGCGGTGACAAAGACGGGTCCCGGCACCCTCACGATCGGCGGAAGTGCCACCTACACCGGCACGACCGCGGTCGCCGCTGGCACGCTGCTGGTAAATGGCTCGATCAGCGGCGCTGCCACAACGGTCGCCAGCGCGGCGAGATTGGGCGGCATCGGCACAGTGACCGCCGTCAATGTGAGCGCTGGCGGCACCCTTGCTCCAGGCCCGGTCAATGACATCGGCACGATCAATACCGGCCCGCTTTCCTTGAAAGACAGCGCCATCTTCCGGTTGGAGCTCGGTGCCGCCGCCGGCGATCAGGTGAAGGTGGCGGGAGCAGGCACACTTGCCGGCACGATCGTCCTCAGCCTTGCGCTCGTCGCGGATCCCGCGAATGGCAGCACCTTTACCATCCTCGATGGCACCGCGCCGCTGATCGGCTATGCAGGAGGCGCCCGCTTCAGCTATCTCGGCGCTCCCCTGGCGGAAGGCCAGCAGTTCACGGTCAACAGCGGTGGTTTCATCCAGCCATTCATCATCAGCTACGCGGCGGATGGTGGCCGCGACGTCACCCTTTTCGCGGTGCCCGAGCCCGGCGCCGGCACCTCGCTGCTGGCTGGCTTGGGACTGATGCTGGGCCTGCGCCGGAGGCGGGTCGCGGCATCCGCTGGATCGCGCTGACGGCGGGAGGCGCGCTGCTTCACCGGAAAACTGCGGCGTCATCCGTGGCGGGTTTGTTTCTCCCCGATGGCGATGTTCCGCTGGCCGCTTCTCCCGCGTCAGCCATTTGTCCCGTTGGCCTTGGCGGCGGTCACTGCGGTGGCGGTGGCGGATCGTTGGGAAGTCGCGCCGTGGGTGGCATTGGTGATCGCGGCGGCCGCGCTGGTTCCGGTGCTGGTGTGGCGGCGGACGGTGGCGTGCGCCGGGTTTGTGGCGGCGGTGTTTTTCGCGCTGCACACCGTGCGGCATCACGGGAGCGAAGCGCGGGCGCTGGCGCAGAGATTTGTGGACGGGCCGCGGGTGGCGCGGATCACGGGCGTCGTCGCGAGCGAGCCAGAGGTGGCCGCGCAGGCGTCCTCGCGCGGACCGGCGGCGCGGTTTGAGTTGCAGCTCGAAAGTGTCGCGCTGGGCGGGGCGCCGCAGCCGGCGAGCGCGCGCGTGCTGGTCCGCTGGAGCGGCGCGCCGCCCGCGTATGGCGACCGCGTGGCGCTCACCGGCACGGCTGCCACGCTCGCGCCGCCGCGGAATCCGGGCGAGTTCGACGGCGCGGAGTATCTGCGCCGAAAGGGCGTTTATTGCGAAGTGCGGGCGCGCTTTTCCGAAGACTGCCGCGTGCTCGCGCACCGGTGCGGCAACCAAGTTCAGGCGTTTGCATTTCGAGCGCGGAAGTGGCTCCAGGAGCGGCTCGCGCGCGATCTCGACGACGCGCCGCAGATCGCTTCCCTCATCCAAAGCATGGTGCTCGGCGAGCGCGGCGAGACGCCGCAGGAGATGAAGGAACTCTTTCAGCGCACCGGCACATTTCACCTTTTCGCCATCTCCGGACTGAACATCGCGATGCTCGCGGGACTCGCGTGGTTTCTCCTGAAGCCGCTCCATGTGGGGCGGCGCGCGGCGGTGTTTCTGATCATCCCGATCCTCGTCGCGTATGCGCTGGTGACGGGGCTCAGCCCGAGCTGCGTGCGCGCCACGGTGATGGGCACGCTGGTGCTCGCCGCGCATCTTTTCGATCGTCCGCCGGTCGTCTTCAACAGCCTCGCCGCCTCCGCGCTCGCGATCCTCGCGTGGGACACAAACCAGCTTTTCTCGCCCGGCTTTCAGTTCTCCTTCGTGCTCGTCTTCACGATCGTGGCCTTTGCCGGGCGCATTCAGCGGCCGGTGGAGCGGCTGGGCGAGCCGGACCGGTTTTTGCCGCGCCTGCTGTGGAGCGGGCCGCTGCGATTGCGGGCAAAGGCGGTGAGTCTTTTCGCCACGGCGCTGGCGGTGAGTGTCGCGTCGTGGCTCGGCTCGATGCTTTTCACAGCGGGGTATTTCCACCTCTTCTCGCTGGCCACGGTTTTCGCGAATCTCATCGCTGTGCCGCTCGCCTTCGCGGTGCTCGCGCTCGGGGTGCTGGCGGTCATCACGTCGGTCGTCGCGCCGCCGGTCGCGATTCTTTTCAACAACGCAAACTGGGCCTTCGCGCAGGCGTTGCTGCGGACGGTGGAAGTCTTCGCGGCGGTTCCCGGCGGGCACATCTATCTCGAGTCGCCGCGCCTCCGTGCCGCACCGGATTGCGAGATCACGGTGCTCGATGCGGGCACCGGCGGCGCGATCCATCTGCGCGCGGACGGGCGCGACTGGCTGCTCGATTGCGCGCACGGCTTTGCCTACGAGCGCGTGGTGCTGCCGTATCTGCGCGGGCGCGGCGTGGACTGGCTGGATGGCTTTGCGCTCACCCACGGCGATGCGGGACACGTCGGCGGCGGCGTCGCGCTGCTGGGCGATTTCGCGCCGCGGATCGTGGCGGATTCGGCGTTGAAAGATCGCGCGCCTTCGCGCCGCGCGCTGCATGCCGCACTGGCTTTGCGCGGCGAGGGGAAGTGCATCCTCCAGCGCGGCGATGCGCTCCACGTGAGCCCCGCGGCCACGCTGCGCGTGCTCTTTCCACCGCCCGGCTGGCAGCGCTCGCTCGCGGATGACAAGGCGCTCGTGCTGCGCCTGGAATACGCCGGCCTGCGCGTGCTTTTCATGTCGGACAGCGGCTTTGCGACCGAGTCGTGGCTCGTCGCGCACGAGCCGGATCTGCGCGCGGACGTGGTGGTGAAAGGCCAGCACGCGCGGGATGTTTCCGGCACGCTCGATTTTCTGCTGAAAGTGCAGCCGCGGGCGGTCGTCTGCGCGGTGGCAGAATTCGGCGCGACCGGCACCGATCTCGACGCGTGGACGGCTGCGCTGCAGCGGCGCGGGATCGAAGTTTTCCGCCAGGACCGCACGGGCGCGGTGCGGCTGGAGTGGCGGCGCAGCGGAGGCGAACTGCGCCTGCGGTCCTATCTCGGAGATCAGACCTTCCGCAGCCGCACGCGGTGAATCGGCAGGCCCTGCGCGAGAAAGCGCCGCTCGAAATCGGTGACGGGATATGACTCGCCATCATCCCACTCCGCGCACTCCCAGCCTTGTGCGCCGGCGATCACTTTCTCCATCCAGCGGAAGTAAGGGAGGTCGTCCGTCTTCATCCGCAGCTCCGCGCCGGGCGCGAGCGCGTCGCGCACGGCATCGAGAAATGCCGGCTGCACGAGCCGCCGCGGGTGGTGCTGGCGCTTCGGCCACGGGTCGGGGAAAAGCACGTGCGCCCGCGCGATTTCGCCGAGCGGCAGGAGGTGTTTTGCGACGTAGAAGCTTTCCAGCCGGACCACGCGGAGATTCGTGAGGCTGCGGTGCGCCACATGGCGGCAGACCTTTTCCACGCGCCCGAGCATCCGCTCTGTGCCGAGGAAATCGCGCTCCGGGTGCGCCTGCGCCAGGGCGAGAATGAAGCCGCCGTCGCCGCAGCCGAAATCGACTTCGAGCGGAGCTGAGCGCTCGAAGATGCCGCCCGGCGTCGCGCGTGCGCAGATGTCCGCCGGCTCCCACAGCGCGCGTGCGGCGGCGAGGAGGAAGGCGGGGTGTTCAGCGGCGGTCATGGGTGGGGAGGTGAAGGTTGAAAGTTGAGTGGCGGCGGATGGACGCGCGGCGCGCATGGAGGAAGGCGGGCGCGGCCGGACCGCACAAGCATGGAGCATTTAGAGCCTATCCGAATCCCCGGGCGCCTTGCTCTTCGTCTGTTTCTTCATCTTCAT
>CAXSDZ010000103.1:12766-15361 GCA_964235505.1 uncultured Chthoniobacteraceae bacterium | reverse complement strand
CTCGCGCTGGCGGTGCTCGTCGGCGTGCTGGTGATGCTGCAGGCGTATCTCTTCCCCGGCATGGTGCCCGTGGTCACCCGCTGAACCAACTGCGGCCCGGCACCCGGACGCTCCACGCTCCACGCACTGACGTCCTCGCGCTCTTCACAGCCGCCCTCCGCGCGCAGTCCGAAGTGTCTCCGCATTCCCATGAAACCACTGCGCCTTCTTTCGCTCTCGCTGCTCGCCGCGCCGCTCGCCCTTTCCGCTGCGGAAAAGGCCAAACCAAACCCCGCGCAAATCGAGGCGCAAACACGCCTGCAAATCTTTCTGGACCGCGCGAACTTCGGACCGGGCAAGCTCGACGGACGCGCCGGCGAGTTCACCCAAAAAGCGCTTGCGCTGTATCGCCAAGCCAACAGCCTCCCCGCCGCGCCCGCTGCAAAGCCGGACGCTGGCAGCGGCAAGGCGGGCGACGCGCCGACGGACATCAGCGGGCTCGATCTTTCCGGCGTGGAGCCAGTTTTCACGAGCTACACGCTCACAGCGGAGGATCTCGCAAACGTCGGCGATATCCCGGAGAGCCACGCGGCGCAGGCAAAAACGAAGTCGATGCCCTATCGCTCCGTGCTGGAGCTGGTGGCGGAGAAGTTTCACTCCGACGTGGACTTCATCAAAGAGCTGAACCCGGCCGCAAAGGCGGACGCTCTCAAGGAAGGCGGGGCGCTCACCGTCCCGAATGTCACTCCTTTCGAGCTGGCGGCGGTGAAATCCACGAAGCCGGGCGAGGCGCTGGCCGGAGAGAAAAGCGACGCTGCTCCCGCGGATGAGGAGGAGAAATCTGACGCGAAGAAGAAGGGATCGAGCGCCGCAGCAAAGGCGGGCGGCAAGGCCGATGAAGAGAAGATTTCCAACGAAAAGCCGGAAAAGAAGACCGGCAAAACCGACGCGGCGGGCAAGGATGCCGAGCAGGTGAAAGTCCACGTCAGCGTCGCGGAAAAGATGCTCGAAGTGCGGCAAGGTGAGCGGCTCGTGGCAGCCTTTCCCGTGACGCCCGGCTCGGACGCGATCCCCTCGCCGGTGGGTGAGTGGAAGGTTAAGACTGTGGCGAAGATGCCCGACTTTCGTTACGACGAAAAAATGCTGAAGGAAGGGGTGCGCAGCAGCGACGCCTTTGTGCTGCCGCCCGGGCCAAACAACCCTGTCGGCATCGCCTGGATCGCGCTGAACAAGGACGGCATCGGCATGCACGGCACGGATGACCCGGACACCATTGGCCGCGCCGCGAGCCACGGCTGCATCCGCCTCGCGAACTGGGATGTGGCAAAGCTCCTCGGCATGGTGAAAAGCGGTGTGCCGGTCACGATCGAGTAGCGCTCTCCGTCAGCGTGAAAGAGTCGCGTGATGGGCGGTCGCGAGCTTGTCCGGCAACGCGCTCAAATCGCCCGGTTCACGCAGCACGGCCTCTTCGACATAGAAGAGTTCGCACGCGCCATTTCCGCTGTCGCTGCGCGAAAGCGAGCTGCGCCAGACAGCGCCTTTCTCGCCGCGCGCTTCGACGAGGTAGCCGCACATCCGCACGATTTCGCCCGCGCGCAGACGCCCGATCAAAGAACAGACGGCGCGGTTCTGCGGGATCACGTGCACGTTGGCAGAGCTTTCCGCCAGCTCCTGCAAAGGGCGCGGCGGCTGATGCGGCCATTTGAAGAAGTAGAAGCGGTTGCTTTGCGAGATGGTGAGCGCATCGAGCACCGTCTGGTCGGACATAGAACGCCAGCCGAGGGCGACATCCACCGGCACGAGATCGCTGCCACGATCGTAGCGGTAGCGCTTTGTGCTGAGCACCCGCCCGACCAGCGTGTAGCGCGCGAGCGCGGTGAGGTGATAGCCCTCGCGCATCGCCAGTTCTCTCGGCGGCACGATTTGCTGCTCCGGCGCACCGGGCACCAGCACGCCCGGCGCGTGGCGCACCGCGCCATGCGTGTGCCACCAGGCAAATGCGCCCGCCAGCACAAGCAAAGCGAAGATTTTGGAGAGGGAGATGCGCGGCATGGCTGCCGCTGGGAAAGCAGCCCCGATGCCGTGGGATGCGGCTACTCCTCCGGGTCGTAATTCAGCCACGGCCCGAGCCAGCGCTCGGCTTCCGACAGGCTCATTTCCTTGCGCGCAGCGTAGTCCACCACTTGGTCGCGCGCGATTTTGCCGACCGCAAAATACGACGCTTGTGGATGCGCAAAGTAGAACCCGCTCACGCTCGATCCCGGCCACATGGCGAAGCTTTCCGTGAGCCGGATCCCCGTGCGGCGCTCGACATCGAGCAGCTCCCAGAGCGTTTGCTTTTCCGTGTGGTCGGGCGATGCCGGATAGCCCGGCGCAGGCCGGATGCCACGGTATTGCTCCGCGATGATCTGCTCGCTCGTGAGCCCCTCGTCGCGACCGTAGCCCCACGCGTCGCGCACGCGCTTGTGCAGGCATTCGGCAAATGCCTCCGCCAGACGATCGGCGATCGCCTCGGCCATGATGATGTTGTAATCATCGTGATCGGCGCGGAATTCCGCGATGAGCTCCGGCAGCCCGATCCCGAACACGGTCCGGTCAGCCCTTCGCGGTGGGACT
>CAXSDZ010000103.1:0-12756 GCA_964235505.1 uncultured Chthoniobacteraceae bacterium | reverse complement strand
CCCGGCCGTGACTGCGAATGCGCCGACGTGATCCGCCAGTGGCGCGGGCGGGCGGATGGTGTCGCCCGCGATGCCGCGCTCCACGACAGCGCCGGTCTTCGGAGCGACGAAATCCGCGATGCAGCGATGCGGCTTGCCAGCCTCCTTCGCAGCCTGCTGCCGGAGGAAGTGCAGCGTCGTCCGCCGCTGCTCGCGCGTCGCGTCGGTGTAGAGCTCCACGTCGTCGCCGACCGAGTTGGCGGGGAAGAAGCCATACACGCCGCGCGCGGTGAGGAGCCTCTCGCGGATGATGCGGTCGAGCAGCGCCTGCGCATCCTCGAAAAGCTTGCGCGCCTGCTCGCCGTATTTCTCGTGCTGAAGGATGGACGGGTAGCGCCCGCGCAGCTCCCACGTGTGGAAAAACGGCGACCAGTCGATGAAGGGGATGATCGCTTCGAGGGAGATTGCGGAGGGACGCGCTCCTGCGCGCTCCTCATCTTCGCCAAGCGAAGGGGGACACGCGGGAGCGTGTCCCTCCGAGGATAGCGCGCGCACGCCGAGGAACTCCGGCTGCGCGATTTCCTCCGGTTTCCAATCGACACGGATGCGATTTTCGCGCGCCGCTTTGAGCGTGACGAGCGGCTGCTTCGGCCCGGCGTGGTGCGCGCGAAGTGCGTCCTGCTCCTTGCGATTTTTCGCGGAAAAGTCGGCGCGCTGCTGCACACCGCTGATGAGGCTGGAGACAACCGGGACGGCGCGCGAAGCGTCGAGGACGTGGACCACTTCGCCCGTGCGCCCGGGCGCGATTTTCACCGCCGTGTGCGCCTTGCTCGTGGTCGCGCCGCCGATCAGCAGCGGCTGCGTCATGCCGCGGCGCTCCATCTCGCGTGCGACGTGGACCATCTCATCGAGCGAAGGGGTGATCAGCCCGGAAAGACCGATGACATCCACGTTCTGCTCGATCGCCGTGTTGAGAATTTTCTCCGTGGAAACCATCACGCCGAGGTCGATGACCTCGTAGTTGTTACAGCCGAGCACGACGCCGACGATGTTCTTGCCGATGTCGTGGACGTCGCCTTTCACCGTGGCCATGAGCACCTTGCCCTGCACGCGCACCGCCTCGCCCGCCGCCATCGCGCGCGCCTTTTCCGCCTCCATGTAGGGCATCAGCCAGGCCACCGCCTTTTTCATCACACGCGCGCTCTTCACCACCTGCGGCAGGAACATTTTTCCCGCGCCAAAGAGGTCGCCGACGATGTTCATTCCATCCATTAGCGGCCCCTCGATCACGTGCAGCGGCCGGTCGTATTTTCCACGTGCTTCCTCCGTGTCGGCGTCGATGAAATCCACGATTCCCTTGACCAGCGCATGCGAAAGGCGCTCTTCGACCGAGCCTTTGCGCCACGCGGACTCTTCCACCGCGACTTCGCTTTTGTCCTTTTTCTTCACCGTCTCGGCGAAGTTCACGAGTCGCTCGGTTGAGTCTGGGCGGCGGTTCAGCAGCACGTCTTCCACGAGCTCCAGGAGGTCCTTCGGGATCTCCTCATAAACTTCCAACATGCCGGCGTTCACGATCCCCATGTCGAGCCCCGCGCGGATCGCGTGGAAGAGAAACGCCGAATGCATCGCCTCGCGCACGGGGTTGTTGCCGCGGAAGGCAAAAGAGATGTTCGAGACGCCGCCGCTGACCTTTGCGTGCGGCAAATTCGCTTTGATCCAGCGCGTCGCTTCGATGAAATCGACGGCGTAATTGTTGTGCTCCTCCAGGCCCGTCGCGACGGTGAGGATGTTCGGATCGAAGATGATGTCCTGCGGGGGAAAGCCGACGACATCCACGAGCAGCCGATACGAGCGCTCGCAGATTTCGCACTTCCGCTCCCGCGAATCCGCCTGCCCGCGCTCGTCGAAAGCCATGACCACGACCGCCGCGCCGTAGCGCCGCACGAGCCGCGCCTGCTTCAGAAACTCCGTCTCCCCGGCCTTCAGCGAGATCGAGTTGACGATGCCCTTCCCCTGCAAACATCGGAGTCCCGCCTCGATCACCTCCCACTTCGAGGAGTCCACCATGATCGGCACCCGCGCGATGTCCGGCTCGCTCGCGACGAGGTTCACGAAGCGCGTCATCGCCGCGACGCCGTCGAGCATCCCCTCGTCCATGTTAATGTCGATGATGTTCGCGCCGCCGGCCACCTGCTGGCGCGCAACCGCGAGCGCCTCATCGAAGTTGCCCGCCAGGATCAGCTTCTGAAACTTTGGCGAGCCGGTGACATTTGTCCGCTCGCCGATCATCACGAAGCCGGTCGCGGTCGTGACATGGAAAACCTCCATTCCCGAGAGCGAGAGGGGAGCGCACGCTTCCAGCGTGCCCTGCGCGGCATCCTGCCGCGCAGCTTCGCCACTGTCGCGCGCAGCACCTACCTCTGCACCTTCCGCCTGCGCCCGCTGTCCGGCAGGGATGCCGGACACCGCACGCTGGAAGCGTGCGCTCCCCTTTTCACTCGCGAAGCCGCGCGCGATTTGCCGCGGGGCGCAGTCGCGCACCGCTTCCGCGATGGCCCGGATGTGCGGCGGCGTGGTGCCGCAGCAGCCGCCCACGATATTCAGCCAGCCGAGCTCCGCCCATTCGCGGAGCTGCGGCGCGAGCGAGGCGGGCGTCTCGGGGAAGCCCGTCGGCAGCAGCGGATCGGGCAGTCCGGCGTTCGGATAAACGCTCACGTAACACGACGCCACGCGGCTCATCTCCTCGATGTAAGGCCGCATCTCCTTCGGCCCGAGCGCGCAGTTCAGCCCAACCGACAGCGGCTGCGCGTGCGCCACCGAATTCCAAAACGCCTCGACGGTCTGCCCCGTGAGCGTGCGCCCGGAGAGGTCGGTGATCGTGCCGGAGATCAGGATCGGCACAATCTTCGTCTGCTTCTTCATCTTCATCTCTTTCTCCTCCGCCGAGCTTTTCGGAGAAGCAGATGAAGATGAAGAAATGGACGAAGAGGAGATCCCGAGCTCCTCAAAAACCTGCGTGATCGCGAAGAGTGCCGCCTTCGCGTTCAGCGTGTCGAAGATCGTCTCCACGAGCAGCACATCCGCGCCGCCTTCGAGCAGCGCGCGCACCTGCTCGGCATACGGCGTCACGAGCTGATCGAATCGCACCGCGCGGAACGCCGGATCATTCACGTCGCCCGAGAGCGACGCCGTCACCGGCATCGGCCCGATCGCCCCGGCCACGAAGCGCGGCCGCCCCGTCGCTTCCGCCACGCGATCCGCCGCCTGCCGCGCCAGCCGTGCGCCGACGAGATTCATCTCATACGCCGTCTCGCGCAGGAACGGGTCTTCGATCACCCGCTGGAAATACGCCTGATCATTTCGCGCGCTCAGCCCGGTCGCCAGCTCCTCCTTGTGAAAGAGAAAGTCGTGCTGTCCGATCGTCGTCGCGCCGAAGGTATTCGTCTCGATGAGGTCCGCCCCGGCTTCGAGATATTGCGTGTGGATTTCCTCGATGATGTGCGGCGCCGTGAGCAGCAGCAGCTCGTTGTTCCCCGCGAGATCCTTCCCCTTCCAGTCGCGAAACCGCTCCCCACGAAACTCCGCCTCATCCAGCGCATACTTCCCGCGCTTGCGAAAGAGCTGCACCATCGTCCCCATCGCCCCATCGATGATCGCGATGCGCTCGCGCAGCAGTTTTTCAAACGGGTGAAGTGCGGGCGGGGTCAGGTCAGCCATGGTGCGGGGGATAATGAACACGCCCCTCCCTGTCCCTTCAAATACAAATTAACCCATCATGATGCGTCCATGCGTCCCGCTTTCCACCGTCCACGCTCGGCTCGTCATCGTGGGTCACGTCACCGTCACGATCACCGGATCGCTCGGCGCGCCGATCTCCTCGTTTCGCACCACTCCACGCACGCGATACTCCCGCACTTCCGGCACTCCCGGCTGCGCGAGTGGCGTTGCGTCCACGATCGGCGAGCTCGTCGCCGTCTCCACCGTGCGCCATGCGCTCTGGCCTTGGAGCCGGGAGAAAAGGCGCATCCCTTTCACCTGCTCAAAGCCGCGCACAAAACCCACGCTCACCCGCGCCGCACCGATCAGCCGCACGCTCTTGACTTTGGCCTGATACGTCGCCGGATCGAAGTCGCCCCCGCCACCGATCACGCCCAGCGCCTCGCCCGCCGCCTCCGTGTAGGTGGCGCTTTTCTTTCCTGCCCCGACCTGCTGGCGGATGTAAGCCTTCGCCGTCATGAGCGTGGTATCCGCCGCCTCCACAGCCTGGCGGTAAGCGGTGAGCGCGGTCTCCTTGGCGAGCACGGCACTGGAGATACTAGTGCTCTGCGACTCCAGCGCGTCTTGCATATCTCCGGGCCAGCCCATGGCCGTGGCATTGGCGCCGATCTTCGCCTTGAAGTTCTGCGCCCACACGGAAAGGGCGTCGTCGCTGGAGGGGAGGTAATCGTTTGGCATAAAGGAGGAGTTGTTTTTGGTGAGGGATGAGCGCGCCCCCGCCGGACGCCGCCCGCTTCCCTACGCGAGGGAGGCGCCGCCAGCCAGAATGGGGAGAGGCCGGAGCGGAACAGGAAATTTTCCCGGCGGCAAGCCGCGGCTTTTTCGCGTTCGTCCAAGGCTTGGCAGGCTCCGTCCGGCGCTTTTCACCAGAAAGCCGCGGCTTTTTCCAAAAATGCCTAGGGATTCCGCGAGAAGGCCGGGGACTCGCCAAGTCCGTCCCGGGATTCTATTCAGAAAGCCAGCCTTTCTCGCCACGGATGCCGGGCTGGGCGGCGCGGCTGGGGAGGCTAGCACAATGAAGCCCTTCGCCTCGATCTGTGACCCTTCCAAGCTTGCTGGCAGACCGTGTGCCCGTGAAAAGAAGGGCGGCACCAGCATTCCTCCATTCATGACTTCCCACGAACTAAACAACGCGCTCTGGGCATTTACCGCCGAGTCCGATGAGGAACGCCAGCTACATGACTTCCTAAGACCCCTGCAGGAAGTCGTGCTCAAGCTGGAAGGGCGACTGGCGGCATTCGCAAACATCTCTTCCGAGGGCTTGTTATCGCAGGAGATGCACAGCGAGGTGAGAAGCGACACTGCGCGAGTTCTCCAACTGCTCAAACAGCATAAGGTTCGCGTAATCCTTTCCGCGATAGACCAGCTACGCGACAAGATCGCCGCAACAACCCGCATTCTAGGAAGCGAGAGCTTGCTTTCGACACTTCATTCCGCCCTAGCTCACTTCGAGGCGGAGTATGACCAGTTAATTACCACACATACTCTCGCCCAGGCACAAAGCTGTGCGTTCTCTGCGCGCGAACTGGAGCGTAGTTGGCGGCAAGCTCGCGAGTTTGCCAGTGCCACCGCTGAGGTCTTGGCGAAAGGGCATACCCCAGCGTTGGATGAAGCCGATCTAACCCTGCTGCTTTTCCGGCATCTCGACGTTTCTTCCTTCATCGCCAAGCTTGCTGCGCTGGCAGCACTCTACGAGGAGCTTTGCGGCCTTTTCGATGTCGCACTTTCCTCCCATCCGCTGCGGATCGGGAAAATCGAGTCGGGGAGCATGTGGGTGAAGGTCTTTGGCGAGGCGCGTGTGATCGGGTTGATGATTCGGCTCATCGAAGAGGGTGTGCATTTCGTCCACCGCAACTTCACCACCGAGGGCAAGCTAGCTGCGCTGCCGCGCAAAGTGGAGGCGGTGGAAGAGGCGCTCGGACTTCGCGCGAAGCTCCAAGCGGCGGGGCTTGGCTCGCCGGAACTCGATGCGCGGATCGAAAAGTCTTCGGTGCTGATCGGGCAACAATTAACGACGCTGCTCGGTGACGAACCGCGGGTCACAATCAATCGAACGGAGTTTTCCGTTGGTGCCGAGATGCTCGCAACGGTTGAACGGCTCGGCCACGTGCCGCTCCTAGTAGCGGATGTAGAAGCTGCGGCGGACGACGATTTGCCAACCCTCCTGCCGCCCCTACGCGAGAACCACTGAGGAGTGCCAACGCCTGTGCTCCCGCCTTTCCCTCGCACGCCTTGGTATCGCATCCTCTACGTGCAGGTGCTCGTCGCAGTGGCGGCGGGAGTCGCTGTGGGGCACTTCTTTCCCGACTTCGGGCAGGGGCTGAAGCCGCTCGGGGATGGGTTTGTGCGGCTGGTGCGCATGATCATCGCACCGATCATCTTTTGCACGGTGGTGCATGGGATCGCTTCGATGCGGGACTTGCGGAAGCTGGGGCGGATCGGGGTGAAGGCGCTGGTGTATTTCGAGGTGGTCTCGACGGTGGCGCTGGTGCTCGGCTTGGTCGTGGTCAATTGGCTGCAGCCGGGCACCGGCTTTCACCCGGACCCGGCGAGCTACGACGCGAGCGTGGGCCGGAACGCGGCGGCGGCGGCGGCGGGGCACGGTGCAGTGGAGTTTTTGCTCGGGATGATTCCGAGGTCGTTTTTCGATGCGTTTGCGACGGGCGATCTGCTGCAGGTGCTGCTGGTGTCGGTGCTCGCGGCATTTGCCCTCGCGGGGATGGGGGAGCGCGGGCGGCCGATCGTGGGGGCGATCGAAACGGCATCGAAGGTGTTCTTTGGGATCATGCACATCATTGTGCAGGTGGCGCCGCTGGCGGCCTTCGGAGCGATGGGATATACCGTGGGGACTTTCGGGCTCGGTGCGCTGGGAGCGCTGCTGAAGCTGATGCTGGGCTTTTACGTGGCGGCGGGAGCCTTCGTGTGCGGAGTGCTGGGGGCGATTGCTTGGATGGCGGGGTTTTCCGTGTTCCGGATGATCGGGTATCTGCGGGAGGAGATCTTCTTGGTGCTGGGGACGAGCTCTTCCGAGACGGCGCTGCCGGGGATGCTGGAAAAGCTGCGCCAGCTCGGCTGCGCGGAATCGACCGTCGGCTTTGTCCTCCCACTAGGCTATTCCTTCAACCTCGACGGCACGAACATCTACATGACGATGGCCGCAATCTTCCTGGCGCAAGCGACGGCGACGCCGCTCAATCTGCACCAGCAGATCGCGCTGCTGCTGGTGGCGATGGTGTCCTCGAAAGGGGCGAGCGGGGTAACAGGGGCAGGGTTCATCACGCTCGCGGCGACGCTGGCCGCGGTGCCGAGTATCCCGATCGAGTCGATGGGCATCCTGCTCGGGATCGACCGTTTCATGAGCGAATGCCGCTCGCTGACGAATCTGATCGGAAATGGCGTGGCGACGATCGTGATCTCGCGCTCGGAGGGGGAAGTAACACCTGAGCAGCTCCGCGAGAACTTCCGCAGGGTGCGCGGTGCTCAGGAAACAGCGGCAACAGTGGAGTGAAGGTGTGGAGAAAGAGCGCCCGCCCGGATGGCTTTCCCACTAAATACTGCGGAGTTTTGCCTTGCGCTTTGTGCCTGGCAGTCCAAAGTATTCGCCGCAAGTCCGATTGTTTGCTGTTCGTAGTAGCGCGGTAGATCGTCCGTTGAGTCCGTAGTGTTTGTCTCAGTGGTGATTCTGAAACCCGAATATGTCGGGAACGGCTTCAGGAACCAGTCAGTCAGTCTGCAAACCACTAACTACATTACTCATATGAGACTATTCGTTGGAAACCTCTCGTTTCAAACTACCGAAATCGACCTTCAGGACGCTTTTGAAGCCTTCGGAACCGTCAGCGATTGCAAAATCATGATGGATCGCGCCACCAACCGCTCGCGCGGTTTCGCCTTTGTCACCATGGGCAGCGCGGAAGAAGGCCAGGCGGCAATCACCGGCCTCGACAGCAAGCAGATCGATGGCCGTGCCATCAAAGTCAACGAGGCCCGTCCTCGTGAAGAAGGCGGCGGTGGTGGTGGCGGTTATCGTGGCGGTGGTGGCGGCGGCGGTGGAGACCGCGGCGGCTACGGCGGCGGCGGTGGCGGTGGTGGTGATCGCCCCCAGCGCTCCTTCCAAAAGCGCTACTAATCTGAAATAACATTTCCGCAAAAGCGGAGCGCCGCGGTGGCGCTCCGCTTTTTATTTCTCTCCCCTCCACCGCTTTTCGCAGAGGCGCCGCTCTGCACCGCAGCAGTCCCCACTCGGGCTGCTGCTTTTTTCGGCGAAGTTTTCCCTGAAATCCAAGAAATGGCAGAACAAGTCATCGAAACCGAAGGCAAAATAGTTTCCGTGCTCGCGGGAACTATGTTTCGCGTCGAACTCGCGAATCAGCACACTGTGCTTGCCCACATCTCGGGCAAGATGCGCAAGCGCTTCATTCGCTTGACGAATGGAGACCGGGTGCGGCTGGAAATGTCGCCTTACGACTTGAACAAGGCACGTATTACTTATCGTCTTGGGTGACCCTTCTGGACACACGGCGGGACGTGGCGCTTTCCTCCGAAAGCCTTCATTGCAACGAGTTTGGGGATGGACGATGAAGAGAACCCGCATCGAACCGTCCACTGGATTTCGCGCAAACCTTCCGTTAGCACCCACCGACACTTCTCATCCGTATCGCATCGCTTATGTTTAGCGTTCCATCTCACCGCATCAACTGGACGACCAGCCTCTTTCTTGGCGGAACTCTTCTGCTCAGCCTTACAGTCGTTCCCATTTACCTTTGGAAGCACGGAGTGGACTGGTTTCAGGTTGCATTCTTCTTTTTTATGTTCGCCGCTTCGGCGATGAGCATCACGCTTGGCTATCATCGCTTGTTCTCGCACAAGACTTTCAGTGCGCACTGGACGGTGCGTCTCGTGACCTTGCTTTTCGGGGCATCGGCATTTGAAAACTCCGCGCTGATGTGGTCAAGCGAGCATCGTCGTCACCACAAGCACGTCGATCACGAGGACGATCCCTATGACATCTCGAAGGGCTTTTTTTGGGCACACATTGGCTGGCTTCTGGTGAAGCTAAAACCGCAGCCGCCGTTTGATAATGTAGTGGATCTGAGCAAGGATCCGCTCGTGATGTGGCAGCACCGCCACATTCAGTTGCTCGCGGTGATCATGAGTTTTGGCTTTCCGGCAGCAATTGGGGCGCTCTGGAATGGCGGATCGGGTGCGCTCACAGCCTTTCTTCTGGCCGGTGTTGCTCGTGTGGTTTGCGTCCAGCATTCCACCTTTTGCATCAACTCACTTTGTCACACTGTTGGAAGCCGTCCCTACTCCAGCCGCTGTTCCGCGCGTGATAGCTGGATGATGGCGCTAATTACCTTCGGTGAGGGTTACCACAACTATCACCACGAGTTTCAGCATGACTACCGCAATGGTGTGAAGCCGTGGCAGTTTGATCCAACGAAATGGAGCATTTGGCTGCTCAGCAAAGTTGGACTCGCCGATGGGCTCCGCACTGTGCCAGAGGAGAAGATCCTCGCAGCACAGGAACGCGAACGGCAGCGTCTGCGGAATCCGAATGCTGCGGAAAAAATGGCTGAAGATGAAGCGGGCGCGATGCACGCTGGCTTGTTCCGGGTGGGTGACGTGAACGAATAGCGCTCGGCTCGCACAAGACGAGCGTGCGCTGTTACAGGCTAGCTAGGCAAAGCGCGTGTTGCGACGAAGCGATTCGCAAGATTTCTTATTGTGAGACTCGCTCTCCGAGGTAGCCGAGGCACACAAGCTGACCATTAGCGTTAGCTCAAAACAGCAGCGTTGCGCTTGTTTAATCGTTGTCAGTTTTGAGGTGAGAGCAATCGTCGCTGACCACAGGAGTAGCTCCTACTTAAAGCGACGGAAGTTGATTGCAGATGTTTCGAACGGTCGCTGGAGGCACTGACGATTGCACTGTCCGCGAATGCGGGAGCGAAGATCAGTCTGTGAGCTATCCCGGCAACAATCCTCGGTAGATGGTTCGCAAAGGTTTTATCATGCAGATGCTTGCAGGTCAGGCGGAGGAATACTGTCACCGACATCAGCTAATCTGGCCCGAGTTCACGCGAACATTGCGTGAGCACGGCGTGCATAGTTACTCTATTTTCCTAAACGTGAAGACGCTCCAGCTTTTCGCTGGTGCGGAGATCGAAAAATGGAGAGTAGTGGCAGAAATCGCGCAGGAACCGATCTGCCAAAGCTGATGCGCGCATCTGCGCGAGTTGATGGAAACGAATCCAGACAAGAGTGTGCGGACGGTGTTGCACGATGAGGGCTTTCACCTTGCCGATGGCTAGCTCCCACGCTTGAAGATCAGGGTTGATAGCTCAAACAGGCATATGAGCACGAAGCCGGGACACGCTTATGAGCTAGCTTGCGAGTGCTATGCGGAACTCGGCATTGATCCAGAAAGGGCGTTGGAAACGCTCACACGTGTCCCCATCTCACTCCACTGCTGGCAGGGGGACGACGTCCGCGGCTTCGAAGAAGGCAACGGTGAATTGGGAAGTGGGCTCGCGGTGACCGGCAGCCACCCTGGCAAGGCGCGGACGCCCGAAGAGTTGCGAGCCGACTTGGAAAAGGCACTGTCTCTCATTACCGGTCGGCACCGCCTGAATCTACATGCCTGCTACGCAGAACTCGGCGGAAAGCACGTCGAACGTTCAGACTACACCATTGCGCATTTCCAAGGCTGGGTGGACTGGTGCAAATCGCGCGGGCTCGGCTTCGACTTCAACCCGACATACTTCGCCCACCCGCTGGCAGCGGATGGATCAACTCTTTCGCACCCGGATCAAGCGGTGCGCCGCTTCTGGATCGAGCATGGGAAAGCGTCTCGTCGCATCGCCGCTGAAGCAGCCCGGCAACTCGGCTCCACAGCCGTGACGAATATCTGGATTCCAGATGGCTCGAAGGAAGCCCCGATTGATCGCAAAGGTCCGCGCGAGCGCCTCGCCGCCTCGCTGGACGAAATCTTCGCTGAGGAAATCGCTCCAGAGCTCAATCTCGATGCGGTCGAGTCGAAACTCTTCGGTATCGGCAGCGAAAGCTATGTTGTCGGATCGCACGAGTTTTACCTCGGCTACGCGACGACACGGCAAAAGCTGCTGTGTCTCGATTCGGGCCACTTTCATCCGACCGAATCCGTGGCGGACAAGCTTTCCGCCGTGCTGCAGTTTGTGCCGGGCGTGCTGCTCCACGTGTCACGTGGCGTGCGCTGGGACAGCGACCATGTGGTGCTGCTCGATGATGCGACCAGTGCGATCATGGAAGAGCTGGTGCGCGGCGACTTCCTCTCGCGCACGCACATCGGGCTCGACTTCTTTGATGCAAGCATCAACCGCGTTGCGGCATGGGTCATCGGCACTCGCAATACTCAGAAGGCGCTGCTGCAAGCGCTGCTGGAACCTGTGGATGCGCTGCGCGAGATGGAGGCCACGGGCGACCTCACCGGACGGCTGGCAACACTTGAAGAGATGAAGACGCTCCCGTTTCCCGCAATCTGGGACGAGCATTGCCGACGCGAAAATGTGCCTCTCGGTTTGGGATGGCTCGCCGAAGTGCGTCGCTACGAGCGCCTCATTCTCGATGAACGCCAGTGAGCTTCACTTACAACCCGCCGCCCCACGACGCAGGTGGAGCGGCGACGCCCATTTCGCTTAACGCGCAGCCTTCGCCGCTTGGAAAAGGCTTGAAGCTTCGTCCCAGTTCACCACGTTCCACCATGCCTTCATGTAGTCCGGGCGGCGATTCTGGTAATTGAGATAGTAGGCGTGCTCCCAGACATCCAGCCCGAGCACTGGGGTTCCATCGAGTCCGGCAATCGCGCGGCCCATCAGTGGGTTGTCCTGGTTTGCGGTGGAGCCGATCACCAGCTTGCCATTCTGGACCACGAGCCAGGCCCAGCCGCTGCCAAACCGAGTTGCGCCTGCCGCAGCAAATTTCTCTTTGAACTCTTCCAGACTGCCGAATGTGGAGGTGATCGCTTCTGCCAGTTCGCCCGTCGGTGCCCCTGGGGACTGCGCGGTTAGCAGCTTCCAAAACATGGAGTGATTGACGTGCCCGCCACCGTTGTTGCGGACCACATTGCGGACGCTCTCCGGCAGGGTGCCGAGGTTCAGCAGCAGATCGTCCGCGGTGCGGCTTTGCAGATCGGGCTCAGCTTCCAGCGCTTTGTTCAGATTTACCACGTAGGTCGCGTGGTGCTTGTCGTGATGGATCTCCATCGTCCTCGCATCGATGTGCGGCTCGAGCGCATTTGCTGGATACGGGAGAGGAGGAAGTTCGTGCGCCATAAGTCGTGTGAATCGGGTTGTGAAAGCTCCGAGCGGAGCCGTGTTGTGAATTCGCTCGCAGCGTGAGCGGCGGATGCGCGCTTGGCAAGATGTGGCCACCAGACACCACAATCCACGGCGCAGGAATGATCGAGCGGGGACGAGCACTTCCGGCCTGCGTTGCTGCGGCACAGGACTGAACGAAGAGCATCGAAGCTGCTGCGCCGAACGTCCACGCAAGCTGTGGACTCCAGCGTCCAGCAGCACGCTGCTCGGCAAGTGTCACGCACATCGTGAAGCGCCCGCGCTGCCGCTTTTCGCCTTGTCTCCTTTCGCCGCGGCGACGACTGAATGTCCGCCGCAAAAACCGCCCTGTATGCAGACCACCATCCGCTCCCTTGGAGAATGCCGCTTCGTCTCACCTCTGCGGCACATCGGCAGCATCGAGGTCGCTTTTAAAAACGACACGCAGCGCATTCTTTACAACCACTACCGCGAAGATGGCCAGGCAGTGCCGGAAGAAACGCTCTCGTTTGAAGTGGCGGGTCCGCGCGAACGCACGTTCTTCGATCCGCCGCGGACGACGGCAGCCATTGTCACCTGCGGCGGCCTCTGCCCCGGGCTGAACGACATCATTCGCGGCATCGTCACGCAGTGCCAGCTCCGCTACGGCGTCTCGCGCATCTACGGCTTCCGCTACGGCTACGAGGGG
>CAXSDZ010000102.1:0-15364 GCA_964235505.1 uncultured Chthoniobacteraceae bacterium | reverse complement strand
GTTGTTTCAAGCGCGGGCAGCGTCCGGTTTGTCGGCACGCTGGGCGACGGGCGCGCGGTGTCGCAGGGAGCGGCGCTGTTTCGCACGAGCTTCTGGCCGCTTTATGCCGCGCCGTATCCGAAAGGCGGCAGCATCGCCGGACTGGTTTCCTTTGATGATGCCGAACCGGCTTCCGATTGCGCCGGCACGCTGGCGTGGCGCAAAGCCCCCGCGCCGCAAGAGCGGCAGTTTCCGGGCGGCTTCTCCGCGACGGTCGATCTCGTGGGCGGGCGCATCGCTCCCGCGCGGTAAAATCCGGCAGACATTGCCGCCCGGCTATTCCAGCGCGACTTCCACTTTCGCGCCGCTCCGTGTCAGCGTTGCCGGGACGCTTTTGCTGATCCCGCCGGCGCTCGCCTCGATCGTGTAATCGCCGAGGAAACCGCGCGCGGCATACGCGCCGTCCTTGTCCGCAGTGCCGCGTGCATCGGTCCACCACTGCCGCCGCACGAGATCCTGCCACACGGTGCCGGCCGGGCGCGGCGACCAGTCCGCACGAAAATATGCGGCGTTCGGAATCCAGTGCGCCTTTTCCCAGAAGCCCCACACGAGCACGCCGATGACGCTTGGATGGCTGAACATCACGGTGAGATAGTCGCGCGTGAAATCAGCCTGGAGCGTTTCATCCCACACGTTGATGTCGTGCTCGGTCCCCTGGATCGGCAGGCCAAGCGCGCCGAAGCGATCGAGAATCGCCAGCATCTGCTCGGGTGGCGTCAGGTCTTCGCCGAAGTGGCTTTGCACGCCGAGCCCCTGCACCGGCGCGCCCGCCGCGAGCAGCGTGCGGATCGTCTTTTCGTAGTGATCCTGGTGCGCCTTGTCCGTGCCGCCGCCGCTCAGGATCGCGTAGTCGTTGATGTCGAGCTTCACCGCGGGATCAGCCTCGCGGGAGGCTTTGAAGGCGTCGGCGAGGATTTCATCGCCGAGGATCTTTTGCAGGTCGGAGTTGGAGAACGGTTCGTTCAGCACGTCCCATTCGACGAGCTGCCCACGCAGCACCGTCGCCTCATCGCGCACGTGATCGAGCACCGCCTGACGCAGCTTCGCGGGATCGCCCTCCAGCGCGCGGAGGCTCGTCGGCAGGTTCTTCCAGCCCGGCCAGAGCAGCGTGTGCCCGCGCACTTCCAACCCGTGCTCGCGCAGCCACGCCACGGCAGCGGGCCCGGTGGTGCGATCCTTTTCCCACACGTGCCATTTCAGGTGGTTCTCTATCACGGCTTTGTTGAAAAGCGCGGGCACCATTCCGCGATAGCGATCACCGTCCGCGCCTTTCTCCAGCAGCTGGCGGGCGTCGATCGCCGTGCCGAAACCAAACGCGTGCCGCCGCATCGCGACATGCACTTCCGCGCCCGGCACCGGCTTGCCGCCGCGCGTGACGACCACCTGCAAGTCGCCTTTCCGCAGCATCTCGATGCGCTCCGCAGCGGTCTGGCGCCAGCGCGCGTCCGGCTCGCGGCCGGCATAGGTTTGCGACGTGAAAGGCAGGCTCCCCGGCTGCATCTGCGCGCCGTAGTTCAGCACTTCCACGCCCGCGATCTCGATGGTTTGCGGATCGTAGCCCGCGCGGAAAATGACCTGCGCGCGGCCGGCTTCGTGGTCGAGCTTTGCCTGAAAAGGGACGTAAATCTTCTGCCACCCTTTCGTCAGGATCACCGGAAAGGAGGCGCTCTTCGTGTGCGGATCGGCGTTCAACTCAAACACGAATTCCGTCCGCGCTTCATCATCCGCCGGCAGCGGCTCCACCACTCGCGCGTAGAAAATGCCGAGCAGCATGTCGCCTTTTTTCACCGCCGCGGTGGTCGGCGCGAGCGCCTGAAAACTGTAGGGATTTGCGGGCTGCTCGCGCGTCGTGATCCGCAGCGCTTTGTCGAAGGGTTGCCCTGCGATTGGGACTACTTCGATGCTTCCGACTTTGCCCCCGCCCTTGAACACCTCGACTCCGCCGCCGATCACCGGCGCACCCGGCGGCAGCTTGAGAAACTTCGCATCCTCCTCCGCCGGACCGGCGAGCGCGAGGTGGGCAGAGACGAAAACGAGGGCGCAGAGGAGTCGGACGGACATGGCGGAGCAGCGTGGTTTTTTCAGGGAAAGTGCGTCATGCCGGCGCGGCCGAGTATTTCGCCAGAAACTCCTCCGCAAACGCTTTGTAAGCCGTGGAGCCAAGTCCGTTCGGCTCGTATTCGATGATCGTTTTGCCGTGGCTCGGTGCTTCGCTCAAGCGCACGGTGCGCGGAACCACGGTCTTAAAGACGACCTCGCCAAAATGCTTTTGCACCTCCGCCACGACTTGGTTGGCGAGGTTGTTCCGCATATACATCGTCATCAGGATGCCGCCGATTTTCAGCTCGGGATTTGCGCCGCAATCGCGGATCTGCGCGACGATTCCGTCGATCTTGGAGAGCCCTTCCAGCGCGAAATATTCGCACTGGATCGGCACGAGCAGCTCGTCCGCGGCGGCGAGCGCATTCGTCATGAGAATCCCGAGCGAAGGCGGGCAATCGAGCAGCACGAAATCGAACGGGGCTTCGCTCCTCAACCCTTCAAAAGCGTGCCGCAAACGCGTGAGATGATCCTCCGAGCGCGCGACCTCCACTTCCGCCCCCGCGAGGTTCAGGTCACCCGGGATGAGCCAGAGATTTTCCCGCCGCGTCGGCAGGATCGCGTCGGTGATCTTCGCCGTGCCGAGCAGCGGTCCGTAGATGCTGTGATCCTCGATCGATTCATGCCCGAGCGCGCTGGTAGCATTGGCCTGTGGATCGAGGTCGATCAGCAGCACGCGCTGGCCGAGCACTGCAAGGCACGCGCCGAGATTCACGGCAGTCGTGGTCTTGCCCACGCCTCCTTTTTGGTTCGCGACCGCGATGATCTTCATGCAGGAAAGGCGCGGGAGTGTAGGTGCGAATCGCGGGTTGAACAGAATTGATTGCGCCGCGCTCCCGGCGTATGGAGCGCGCCCCGCAATGGAGATTTCCGAACGCCTTTTGAACGATGCCGGTGGCTGGCAGGTGATGAAACAAGCCCGCGCGCTGCACGCGATGGAGCGCGTCTCGGCGGCCACCTGGCAGGAGCCGCTGCTCGGCGGCCGCGTGCGCGAGGGCGACAAGGAATACAGCGCCGGGCTGCGGATCGCCTCGCGCACAAACATAGAGAATCTCTGCTCGTGCCGCGACTCGCGGCAGCGCGGGATCATCTGCGCGCACTCCGTCGCGGTGGGGCTGGAGCTTTTGAAGCCTCATGTGCCCGGCGGGTCTGGAGCCGTCGCGGTCGCCACGCCAGCCACGCTGCCCGCACCGGTGGCAGCAGCGCCGTCGCTCCCGGCGTTTTCGGAGGAGGAAGGCGAGTCGATCGAGCTGTTTGTCATCCTCCCGCCCAGCCTCGTGTCGGCATGGGAAAAGGGCAGCATCATGGTCGGCGCGGAGGTGGCGCTCGCAGGAAAGCGCCTGCTGCTCGGCGCGCTGCCAAAGCAGAAGCGCTTCCGCTGCGGCGACGCGGATCTCCGCGCGATCGTGGCGCTGCGCGAGGTGGCAGGCGGCGAGCTGCCGGGCATGATGCTGCTTCCGCCGGGGAAGTTCCTCGCGCTGCTCCCAGCGCTCGCGGACCATCCACGCGTCACCTTTGGAAAGTCTGTGCCGGTGCAGGTGAGCGGGCAGGGGATGCGTCCGCCCCTCCGCCTCGACCGCCGGGAGGATGGCTCGCTCTGTCTGAAGACTGAGATGCCCGAAAAAGCGGCGCTGCTTCTCACCGGCGCAGCGCAGCCGTGGGTGCTGGCAGGATCGGTTCTCCAACCGATCGCGCCGGGATTGCCGGCAGCTTACCACGATCTGCTCCGACGCGAGATCACGCTCGGTGCCGAGCAGGCGCGCAACTTCCTCCAGCGTGAGTTCCCAGCGTTGCGCCCGTGCTTCATCTGCGATGAGCGCGAGGACGCTGCGCTGGTCGGAGAAACGGCAGACGCAGAAGTGCCCAAGCCGCAGTTCTCCCTGCGCCTGGAAGGTTCGCTCAACTACCTTTTTGCGTGGATCGATGCCTCGCAAGGCGAGCGGCGGTGGACTCTTTCCTCAAGCGCCGCTCCGGTTTCGCCGGTCCCGACGCTGCTGGCCAGCTCACGCTGAAGGGCGAGCCGCGCATTTTGGCGTTCTTCGCCACGGAGCTGCCGCGCTGGGAGCGGGAGGGCCGTGTCGAGATCGGCTCGCGCTTTCAACACGTCACCCGCGACATCGAACGCGTGCAGCCGCGCCTGGAAATCACGAGCTCGGGCGAGAGCTGGTTCGACCTTCACTTCGACCTCGCCACGCCGTCGGGCGAGCACTTTTCCGCCGCCGAAATCCAGCGGCTCATGCAAGGCGGCCAAAGCCATCTGCGCCGGCGCAATGGCAAGGTGGCGGTCTTCGATCCGGCGATGCTGGAGGAGTTCCAGCAGGTGCTCCAGGACTGCGATCCGCAGCAGCGCCAGCCCGGCGCCTACCGCATCGATCAGCGACACGCGGCCTACCTCGGCGCGGTCGCGACGGAGCAGGGGGTGCAGCTCGCCGCGCCGGATGGGTGGCGCGCCTGGGCCGATGCGCCGTGGCAGCTCGACCGCCTGCGCGCGGTGCCGCTCGGCTCGTTGGAAAGCGTCCTCCGGCCTTACCAAAAGCAGGGGGTTTATTGGATGAACTTTCTCGCCCAAAATGGACTTGCGGGGATCCTCGCAGATGAAATGGGCCTCGGCAAAACCGTGCAGACGCTGGCTTTTCTCCGCGCGCTCGGGGGCAAGGCACTGATCATTTGCCCATCTTCTCTGGTCTATAACTGGCAGCGGGAAGCGGAACGCTTCGTCCCGGAGCGGAAGGTGCTGGCGATTGAAGGCGCGGATCGCCACGGGCTCTTCGGCGAACCGCTGGCCAAGGCCGATCTCGTCATCACGAGCTACGCGCTGCTGCGGCGCGACCTTGCCTCGTATCAGCGCACGGAGTTCTCCGCCGCAGTCCTCGACGAAGCGCAGCACATCAAGAATCCCGAAAGCCAAAATGCCCACGCCGCCTGCGCCATCCGCGCCCGGCATCGCTTCGCCCTGACTGGCACGCCGATGGAGAATTCCGTGCGCGACATCTGGTCGCTGATGCAGTTCCTGATGCCCGGCTACCTCGGCAATCAGCGGGACTTTCGCGAGCGCTTCGAGAAGAACATCCTCAACGCCCCGACCGGCCCGGAGCAGCAGCGGCTCGTGAAGCGCCTGCAGCCATTCGTGCTGCGCCGGCTGAAGAAAGATGTCGTGCAGGATCTGCCGGACAAAATCGAGCAGGTCGCATATTGCGAGCTCTCCGCCGCACAGCAAAAGGTGTATCACGAGCTGCTCACCGCAACGCGGCGGCAGATTTCGGAGCTTTCGGGGGAAAAGAACAAAGGCCGGTCGCAGATGGCCGTTTTCACGGCACTGCTCCGCCTTCGCCAGGCGTGCTGCGATCTGCGGCTGCTCGGCGATACCAGCGCTTCCGCGGAGGACGCATCGTCAAAGCTGAACCTGCTGGGCGAGTTGCTGGAGGAGGCGCTCGATGGCGGACACCGCGTCCTAATCTTCAGCCAGTTCGTCTCGATGCTGCACCTCATGCGTGACTGGCTGACGGAGCGCGGCACCAGCTTCCGCTACCTCGACGGCTCCACGACGGATCGGGGCGGCGAAGTGGACCGCTTCCAGCAAGGTGCCGACCCCGTCTTCCTGATCAGTCTGAAAGCCGGCGGCGTCGGACTCAACCTTACCGCTGCCGACACCGTGATCCACTTTGATCCGTGGTGGAATCCCGCCGCCGAAGCGCAAGCCACAGACCGCACGCACCGCATCGGGCAGAAGAAAGTTGTGACCTCCTACAAGCTCATCGCCCGCGGCACGATCGAGGAAAAGATCGTCGCCTTGCAAAGCCGCAAACTCCAGATGATCGACGCCACGCTCGAAGGTGAGCGCCCGTCACTCGACAGTTTGAGCATCACCGAACTGCAGCATCTGCTGGAGTGAAAGGGACAAGCCGTGCAGAGGCCTTCAACCTGTCGTTGCGCTGCTGCTTCAGGAGACAATCAGGAGCAGTCCACCATAAAACGCACACCGCGCTGAGGCTTCAAATCGGAATATAATACAATATATGTCATATTAAATCGGATGGGGTGGAAGAGGCCGGGCAACCCGCCAGCGGCGGCCCTGCGGTGCCTGCCTCGCCCGGAGGGCGCATCCCTGTTCGGCTTCGCGGGCGGAGCATCAAGTTCCCCCCAACGCAAAACTCTGAGGGAGAGTTTGCGCGGGCTTTGCCTGTCGCGGCGATCTCTGGATAGCAGTGCAAGTAGGCGTGGCGCACCCTTTCGGTTGCGATGTGCTACGGAGTTCGGTGCGGGCTAGGCGTGGCACCTTTTGCCAAATGATTTGCGGCCGTGGCGTCCGGTGTATTGGTGGTTTGCGCGCTCCTGTGTCGAAGGCGTTTGGGAGCGGCTGCTCTAGCGGCGGCGCGGCTTGGACAAGAAAAGCTGCTTCAGGCGGATGCGTCTCCAGCGGACATCTTCCAGGAAGTCCGGGCAGCCAGCCAGCAAGGCGCACACTGGAGGTTAATTTTGCGGCCAATCCGCTGGCAACCACGCGGTCAGGTCTGCTATGGATGCGCGCGCTGCTTCGCTCGTCGGCACGCCCCACTCTTGGAAGAACAGTCCGAGGTTCTTCCCAGTTGCGTGCGAGAAACGCACGAGCCATTGGTCGCGCTTTTCGTCGTCGGTTTTGGGCCGTTCGCTTTTCGGCAGCGCGCGGTATTCGGCGAAGAGCTGCTTGTAGGTCTCCCAGCCGAAGCCTTGCCGGAGCTGCCTATACATTGTGAGCGCAAGGAATGGGTCGCTCTTCCACCGCTCGAAACTCGCGCCACCAGCTAGGTGCTTTTGGAACCGCTCGGAGGCTTTGCCCGGCTCCATCGCCTCGTGGCCGAGGCCGGGCGGCTGGCCGCAAAGCGTCTCGCAGACATAGAGCGAAAAGAGGTTGCAGGTCACTTCCGTCGTGCCGTCAAAGGTCCAGTCGCCCTGCTGATGATTGTGCCCGAGCTCGTGCCAGAAGCCCCAGCCGCCGCTCTTCAGTTTGTCCACGGAAACCATGCGATCTGAAACGTCGAGGTGCGTCATGATCGGGTAGCCCGAGTGCATGTAGCCGGCGGAAATCTCCACGTCGGCGACGATTCGCTCGGGGCGAGGGCGCTCGTGTGGGATGGCGGCGAGATCGGCTTCCGCGTCGAGCACCGCGTCCCAAAAGCGGAGCAGCGTTTCGGGATCGTCCAGCGCGCGGATGTCCTTTGCCGGAATGGTGAGGATCACCTTGGAAGTTTCCAGCTCGGCCCAAGGCGCGGGCGCCTGGCGGGAGCGGGCGCGCCAATCCGCGAGCGATGTTTTTCCGAGCACGAAGCGCGGCGCTTCCACCGCGCCGGAGACGGTGGCGGTGATCGCGCCGAGCGCGCAGCCTTCCGGCACGGTGAGGTAAATGAGGCCGCCAAATGCGTTCGCAACCGTGAGCGCCGGGGCTTCGATTTTGTCGGTGCGCGAGATTTCCGGCGAGCGCTTCCACGCTTCCAAATGCCAGAGCGCGTCGCTGTGGCAGCCGATGCGGAGGCCGAGCCCCCTGCCCGCGGCTCCCGGCGGCACCTGCACGCGGATCGGTTCGCCGGGCGCGGCGTAAAGGCCGGTGGAGTGCCAGCCGGGCGTCCCGGTCGCGATCTCCACCGTGCGGTCCTGCAGCCGCGGCGCGCCTGCCGGAACCGCGCCGGGGAAAAACTCCGCGGCGGGATGCGGGCGGAGCTGCTCTGGCTTTGCCTGGTTCAGGAGCTGAAGCGTGCGGGTCCACATGAGCCGCGCGAGCGGATCCTTGCTGGTGAGCGGCTTCGCGGGCTGCGGAAACTCGTCCGCGCCGGGCAGCGCCGCGAGGGCGGCGAAGCGCGGGAGCAGCAGCGTGTCGCCGGGCGGGATGGAGCGCATCGCGGCGGAAAGCGTGGCGGAAGTCTGCGCGAGCCGGGCGGGCGTGAGCGGCGCCTTTTGCGCGGCGTGCGCGAGCAGAGCATCCAGCGCAACGGAGGCATTGAGCAGCGCGAGATCACCCGGCTCCGCGCGGTAGCCGGCCGCGCCGGTTTTCTCGATCGTGCCGTCGCCCCACACGATTCCTGCCGGCGCGAGCAAGCGGTTGCCGGGATGATCGGCGACGAGCTCTTTTTTGGGGTTGAGCTGCTGCCAGCCCCAGCCGAGCCCAGCGGTGATGAGCCCGCCGCCCGCGCGGACGTGGCGCGCGACCGCGGTGCTTTCCGCCTCCGCACCGAGGAGGTGCGAATCTGCGACGAGCACGCGGAAAGCGTCGAGCCGGGCGGACCAGCGATCCCCTTCCAGCAGCTCTGCCTCGATGCCGCTGGACTGGAGAAATCCCGCGAGCTCCCGGTTGCGGAGCACGCCGACTTTTGCATTCGCAGCTACTTCGCCGGCTGCCCAGCGCACCGCATTCAGCAGCATGCGGCCGGAGTCGCCGCTTTCCTTCACGGCGCTTAGAAAGCCACCGTGTCCGAACGCCACCACGCGCCCTTTCTCCCATCGCGCCGCAGCGGCGACGGGCAGCAGCGCGCTCTTCGACCCGCGCCCCGCGACGATCGGAAATGCCTCCGGGCCAAAAACGCAGAGCGGCCCCGGCGCGCCATCTGCAGTGATCTCGCCGACGCCTGCGAGCAGCGCGGCGCGGTCCGTTTCCACGGAGGCGGGCGCGGCGGAAAGCAAATGCGGGAGCAGGAGGATGGTGAGGAAAAGCGCGCGCGGGTTCATGGGGACGTGGGCCGCAGCATGGGCAGGAAGCGCACGCGGGACAATGCCGCAGCGAGCCGGGGGCGTGTCACCGTGTATGTCTGCGCGCACGGGGCATGCGGCACGCCGTGCTTCACCGCAGAGGGCGCGGAGGTGCGCAGAGGAAAAATAGAGATAGAAAGGAGAACCAGCGTCCTTCCATCCTTCCGTTTCTCTTCCCCGCTTCCCTCCTCATCCTCTGTGTCCTCCGCGCCCTCTGCGGTAAAGAAGCTTGGGACCATTTCGCAGAACCGCTCGTGTTTCCGAGGTGTCTCAAACCCGAGTCTCCCGATCGCTTGTCCCGTGTCGCGATGGTGGCTAAGGTGCGCCGAACTTCCCCCGAAAGAACACCATGCTCAACATCTCCGGCGCAGGCTCCATCACCACATGCGATGGCACGACGCGGCGCGACTTTCTCCAGATCGGCACGCTCGGCGCGCTCGGCTTTTCCATGGCGAAGCTGGCCGCGCTGCAAGCCGCGGGTGCCGTGGCAAAGGACGGCGCGAGCGACAAGGCGTGCATCCTCATTTTCAACCTCGGCGCGCCGAGCCAGCTCGACACCTTCGACATGAAGCCTGATGCGCCGCGCGAAATTCGCGGGCCTTTCCAGCCGATTAGCGGAAAGGGCGGCGGCTTCCAAGTGTCGGAGATGTTTCCGCTCCACGCGCAGGTGGCGGACAAATTCTCGCTCGTGCGCAGCGTGTATCACACCGCTGCGGCGGTGCACGACACGGGGCATCAGATGATGCAGACCGGCCGACTTTTCACCGGCGGGATCAACACGCCGCACGCGGGCTGCGCACTGGAGTTTTTGAAAGGCCGCGCGAACGAGCTGCCCGCGCACATCGTGCTCCCCGAGCCGATGGGGCCGACCGGCGGCAACATGCCGCACGGGCAGGATGCCGGCTTTTTGGGGAAAGCGTATGACCCCTTTGCGCTCAACGCCGACCCGTCGAAGCCGGGCTTCAAAGTGCCCGATCTGCTGCCACCGGCCGAGATCGGCGAGGCGCGGCTGCAGCGGCGTCGCGAGATGCGCGAGGTGATCGAAGGGACGATCAAGAACTTCGAGGCGAGCCCAAATGCGGAGCTGATGGACGCGAACTTCGCGGCGGCTTATCGGCTAATGACCAGCGAGCGGGCGCGCGAGGCGTTCGACCTTGCGCAAGAGTCGCAGGCGGTGCGCGAGCGCTACGGCATGACGCGCTTTGGGCAGTCCTGCCTGCTCGCGCGGAGGCTCGTGGAGCGTGGCGTGCGCTTCATCACGCTGAATACCTTCATCACCGTTTTCAACGAGATCACCTGGGACATCCACGGCTCGAAACCTTTCACCTCGATCGCGGGAATGAAGGAGATCGTTGCGCCAATGTATGACCAGGGTTACTCCGCGCTCATCGAGGATTTGCACCAGCGCGGGATGCTCGATTCCACGCTCGTCACGTGCCTCGCGGAATTCGGACGCACGCCAAAGATCAACCCTGCCGGCGGCCGCGATCACTGGCCGCAATGCTGGACGGTGAACTTCGCGGGCGGCGGGGTGAAGGGCGGGCGCGTAATCGGCAAGAGTGATGACATCGGCGCGTATCCGGTCGAGCGGCCGGTGCAGCCAAAGGAGATTGTGGCGACCATCTTCCACGCGCTTGGGCTGGATCTCGAAACAGCTTTGCCCGGTCCGCAGGGACGCCCTTTCCCGCTGGTCGATGCCGGCACGCAGCCGATCCGCGAGCTGTTTTAGGGCTACAGGGTGGAGCAGGCATTTCCACCTGAACAAGTCCCCTGCCCTGCGCTTGTTTGGTTGACCCGCGTCACGCCACTTCCCTACTTTTTACGCCATGCTTTCCCCCAAGCTGCTGCCCGCCGCCGTCTTCTCATTTGCTCTCACCGCACCGCTTTTCAGCGCGGTGGAAATGAAGGAATTGCCCGGAAAAGTGCGCGTGGAGATCGATGGGAAGCTCTTCACCGAATACTGCTACACCGGCGCGCCGCACGTTTACTTTTACCCGCTTATCGGGCCGGGCGGCGTGAAGATGACGCGCGCGTGGCCGATGGAAGATGCGGCGGGCGAAGAGCACGATCATCCGCATCACCGCTCGCTTTGGTATGCGCACGGTGCCGTGAATGGGATCGACTTCTGGAGCGAGCCTGCTTCGACCAAGGAGCCGAAAACGAACCTCGGGAAGATCGAGCACGAGAAGTTTCTCGAGGTAAAAGGCGGCGAAAAAGAGGGCGTCATCCGTGATCAATTGCGCTGGGTCGCGCCGGATGGCACGGTGCCACTGACGAGCGTGCAGACTTTGCGCGTCTTCCAGTCGGGCGAAAACGAGCGGCGCTTCGACTTCGAGGTTTCGCTCACGGCGGGCGACAAAGAGGCGGTTTTCGGCGACACGAAGGAAGGCACGATGGCGCTGCGCGTGGCGGAATCCATGCGGCTGAAAGAGGCGAAGAACCAGCCTCCCGGGCAGGGCCACATGGTGAACAGCGAACGGATTCGCGACGGCGAGGCGTGGGGCAAACACGCTGCCTGGGTCGATTACTCCGGGCCGGTGGATGGCAAGGTCGTCGGCATCACGATCATGGATCATCCGAAGAATCCGCGGCACCCGACCCGCTGGCACGCGCGCGATTACGGGCTCTTCGCGGCGAACCCTTTTTGCGAGCAGGAGATGGACAAGTCGCAGCCGAAAGGTGCGGGCGAGTTCAAGCTGCCCGCCAGCCAGAGCGTCACGTTCCGCTACGGCTTTCTGCTGCACGAAGGCGGCGCGGAGCAGGCTAAAATCGCGGACGCGTTCGCTGCGTTTGCCCGCACCGCGCCATGAGTTTCCACTTTTCCCAACTCCCCAAACCTAAATCCCGGATGAACCATTTTTCCCGCCGCACTTTCCTCAAGAGCACCTTCGCCGCCACTGCCGCGCTTGCGCTGCCGGCGCGGCTCTATTCCCAAGCTGCCGGTGCCAACGACGACATCCGAGTTGCCGTCGTCGGCTTCAAAGGGCGCGGCGCTGATCATCTCAGCAACTACCTCAAGCTGAAAGGCTGCCGCGTGGTCGCGCTTTGCGATGTGGACCAGGGCGTGCTCGACAAAGGTGTGGCGCAGCTCAAGGGCAAAGGCACCGAAGTCGAAGGCTACACAGACATCCGAAAGTTGCTGGAAAACAAAGACATCGACGCCGTTTCCATCGCGACGCCGAACCACTGGCACGCGCTCGCTGCGATCTGGAGCTGCCAGGCGGGCAAGGACGTGTATGTGGAAAAGCCGGTGTCGCACAACGTGTGGGAAGGCCGGCAGATCGTCCACGCAGCGGAAAAGCACGGGCGCGTAGTGCAGATGGGAATCCAGAGCCGCTCCGGCTGGGGCCTGCGGCAGGCGATCGACTGGGCGCAGGCTGGCAACCACGGGAAGCTGCAATACGCGCGCGGCCTCTGCTACAAGCCCCGTGCGAGCATCGGCAGAGTGGACGCACCGCAGCCGGTGCCGGCAGGTGTGGATTACGATCTCTGGTGCGGCCCAGCGCCAACCGCTGAGATTCGGCGCAAGCAGTTTCACTACGATTGGCATTGGCAATTTGCCTATGGCAGCGGCGACCTTGGCAACCAAGGACCGCACCAGATGGACATCGCGCGCCGCTTCCTCGGCGAGCCGGCGCTCGCGCCAAAGGTCTTCTCTGTGGGCGGTCGCGTCGGCTACGAGGACGACGGCGACACGCCGAATACGCTCTTCGCTTTCTACGACTACGAAAAGGCGCCGCTGATCTTTGAAGTGCGCGGGCTTCCGTCCAAAGCGGGCCAGCCTTTCAGCGCGGGAACGATGGACAAATATCGCGGCGCAAGCGTCGGGGTGGTGGTGCAATACGAGGGCGGCCACATCCTTTGCCCAAACTACAACGACGCGATGGCCTACGATAATGACGGCAAAGAGATCCAGCGTTTCGCCCGCCCAAAAGACAAAGGGACCGCGGGCGAGCAGCAGGATGCCGAGGCGCTTTCCGAGAACCATTACGCGAACTTCCTCGATGCCGTGCGGGCGCGCGACGCGGCGAAGCTCAACGGCAAGATCCTCGACGGACACATTTCGAGCGGCCTCTGCCACCTCGGCAACATCTCCTATCGCCTCGGCAGGAAAGCGGTGCCCGACGAGCTGCGCGAAGCGGCGAAAGGCAACAAGGAAGCCATGGATTCGCTGGAGCGGATGGTGACACACCTCGGCGCAAACAATGTCGATCTCGCGATGGAGAAACTCTCTGTCGGAACGTTCCTCAAGATGGATCCAAAGACCGAGCGTTTCATCGACAATCCCGAAGCGGACAAGCTGCTGACGCGCGAATACCGGGCGCCGTTTGTGGTGCCGGAAATCGCCTAGCCGGTCTGGCGCGCGGGCGAATCCCTGCCTAGCCGCTGCATCGTGAGCAGCAGCCGCAAACACTGCGGCGATTTGCCACCGCGGGAATGGAATATTTCTCGTGCCGGCGTGCTCGTATCTGCTCACTTTCCCGCGATGACTTTATCCACCGAAGCCGCCGTCCAGACACGCTATGCAGCCGGGGCGCAGGCGCGCGAAGAAGCGCTCTGCTGCCCGGTTTCCTACGACCCGCAATACTTGCGCGCCATCCCTGCCGAGGTGATCGAGCGCGACTACGGCTGCGGCGATCCTTCCGAGCATCTGCGCGAAGGCGAGACAGTGCTCGACCTTGGCTCCGGCACCGGAAAAATCTGCTTCATCGCGGCGCAGGTCGTCGGGGCAAAAGGGCGCGTCATCGGCGTGGACATGACGGATGAAATGCTCGAAGTCGCGCGGCGGAATGCGCCGGTGGTGGCCGAGCGCATCGGCTTCTCGAATGTCGAATTCCGCAAGGGCCGCATCCAGGATCTCGGGCTCGATTTCGAGCGGCTCGACGCTGAGCTGCGCGCGCGACCGATCGCCGACGCCGCCGCGTTTTTTCAGGCGGAAGAACTCGCCGCCCAACTGCGACGCACGCACCCGCTGGTGGCGGATGCCTCGATCGATGTGGTGGTGAGCAACTGTGTGCTCAACCTCGTGGAGTCACGCGCCAAGGCGCAGCTTTTCACGGAGATCTTCCGAGTTCTGAAAGTTGGCGGACGCGCCGTCATTTCCGACATCGTGAGCGACGAGGCGGTGCCGGACGCACTGCAGCAGGATGCGGAACTTTGGAGCGGCTGCATCTCGGGCGCGCTGATGGAAAGCGACTTTGTGCGGGCGTTTGCTGACGCGGGATTCTACGGTATCCGCATTCTGAAGCGCGATGCAGAGCCCTGGCGCGTGGTCGAGGGAATCGAGTTTCGCTCGGTCACGATCGAGGCGTTCAAAGGAAAGGAAGGGCCTTGTCTGGAGCGCAACCAGGCGGTGATTTACAAAGGGCCGTTCCGCGAAGTGCTCGATGATGATGGTCATCGCATCGAGCGCGGTTCCAGCACGGCGGTGTGCGCCAAGACGTTCGAGCTTCTGTCAAAAGAGCCCTACGCCGCGCACTTCGAGTTCATCGAGCCGCGGATTCCCGTGTCGCTGGAGTCCGCTGAACCGTTCGTCCTGTCAAATGGCGCGCGCCTCCGCCACCCGCGCGAAACCAAAGGCAGCGATTTCCGCGACACGACGGAAGCGAGTTCCTGCTGCGAGGAGAACGGCGCGAGCTGCTGCTAAAACCTTCGCGACTCCGTTTCAGCCCTGAAGCAGCGATTGCGCGCCGTCGATGAAGATCTCGGTGCCCGTGATGTGGTCGGATTGGTCGCTCGCCAGGAAGGCGACGAGCCTTGCCACCTGCTCCGCCTGACCGGGCACTTTGCCAGTCAGCGGGATCGGGCCTTCGGGAAATTCCACCGGCGTTTTCACGCTCTCGAGGTCGCGCTTTTCGGTGTTGTCGTCGATGTCGGACCCGATGGCACCCGGGCAAATCACGTTCACCCGGATGCGATCATGCGCGAGCTCGACCGCGATCATTTTGACAAACGCCACCTGCCCCGCCTTCGAGCAAGCGTAGGCCGTCGCGCCCGTGTTCGAGAACATGCGCGTGCCGTTCACCGATGAAGTCACGATCACGGAACCTCCGCGCACCCGCAGCAGCGGCAGCGCCGCCTGCACGGTCAGGAATGTGCCGGTGAGATTGATCCGCAGCGTCGATTCCCACTCTTCCAGCGCGAGCTGCCCGAGAGGAGCCCAGACGCCATTGATGCCTGCATTCGCGAACACGATGTCGAGCCTGCCCCAGCGCTCGCGCACTCTTTCGATCGCGCCGGCGACTTGCGGCTGGCTGGCGACATCAGCCGACAAAGGAAGTGCTTCACCGCCATTTGCGGTGATCTCCTCGGCGAGCGCTTCGAGTTCAGAAGCAGTGCGCGAAAGCAGCGCCACGCGTGCTCCTTCGCTCGCGAGCAACCGCGCGGTGGCTGCACCCAGCCCGGAGCCTGCACCGGTGATCAGCGCGACCTTCTCGGAAAAGTTTTTCATCGGAGCGGGACGTGCATGGTGCGCGGTCTATTCGGAGCGAACGAGTTTCAGAGTGGG
>CAXSDZ010000101.1:12023-15549 GCA_964235505.1 uncultured Chthoniobacteraceae bacterium | reverse complement strand
ACCACGGCTCCAGCTTCGAGGCGTAGAGCGCGTCGCACGCCGGGCGCACTTGGAAGACGATCGCGTTCAAACGCAGCTCCACCGCGCGGTCGAGGATCGCGCGCAGCTCGCTTTTCATCTGCGCCACCGGCAGCCCAGGTCTGGACGGCCAGTCGATATTGAAAACCGTTGCCACCCATGCCCCGCGAAACTCGCGCAGCGGTTCCGGCACCGGCTGCTGGGCAGCCAGATTGATCGCGAACATCGCGATAAGGAGAAATGCGGCGACGGTTCGCACGCGGCGGCACAGCCTGAACATTGGTGTTTTCGATTGCATCAGTGCTACCTATTCGGAGCCACGCCCCATGCCCGCTGCAACCTTCAAAGCCTCGCCTGTCGCCGAGTGGTTCGCGGCGAAATACGGCGAGCCGACGCCGGCGCAAAAGGCCGCGTGGCCGCTGATTCAGAAAGGCAAAAATGTCCTCATCGCCTCGCCCACTGGGACGGGGAAAACCTTCGCCGCCTTCTACTCCGTGCTCGACCGTCTCGCGCGCGAACACGCCGCCGGGAAGCTGCGCGAAGCGATCCACTGCATCTACATCTCGCCCCTGCGCGCGCTCGGCTACGACCTGGAGAAGAACCTCAACGAGCCTCTCCGCGAGATCTATGGCGAGGCCGGGCCGATCCGCGTGGAGCTGCGCTCCGGCGACACGCGCCAGGCGCAACGCGCGAAGCAGTTCACGAAGCCGCCGCATCTCCTGCTCACCACGCCGGAAAGCCTTTGTTTGCTGCTTTCCCAGGACAAATGGCTCCCGCTGCTCGCCCGCGTGCGCTGGCTCATCATCGATGAAATCCACGCCCTCGCGGACAACAAACGCGGCGCGCATCTCGCGCTGAGCGTGGAGCGGCTGGCGGCGCTCGTGGAGCGTGGAGCGGAGAGCGTGGAGCGGCCATCGGCGCAGGGCTCTTCGTCTTTTTCTTCATCTTCATCTTCTTCCCCTCCCACACTTCGGCAGGAAGAAGATGAAGAAAAAGACGAAGAGCGGCGGACGCTCCACGCTCCGCGTCCGCCCCTCCAGCGCATCGGCCTCAGCGCCACCATCGCGCCGCTCGCAGAGGTCGCACTTTTTCTCACGGGCACCACTGGCGCGTGCGAGATCGTCGATGTTTCCACCAAGAAAAAGATCGAGCTGAGCGTCTTTACGCCGCTGCGCAAGAACCCGTATCCGCAGGCGGGCTTCACCGGTCAGCGGCTGGTGCAAGAGCTTGGCGAGCTGATCAAAAAACACCGCACCACACTCGTCTTCACCAATACCCGCTCCGGTGCCGAGGCGACCACGTTTTGGCTGCGCGAAAACTTCCCCGAGTTGGCGGAAGTCATCGAGTGCCACCACGCCTCGCTGGAGCGCGATGTCCGGCGCGACGTGGAGGACCGGCTGAAGCGCGGCGAGCTGCGCGCGGTCATCTGCTCGACCTCACTGGAGCTCGGCATCGACATCGGCTCGGTCGATGTAGTGGTGATGCTCGCCACGCCGAAAGGCGTCTCCCGCGCGCTCCAGCGAGCGGGCCGCGCGGGGCACAACATCCACTCCGTTTCGCGCGGCATCCTGATGGCGACAAACGTCAGCGATCTCGTGGAAGCGTGCGCCACCGTGCGGCTCGCGCGCGTGCGCCAACTCGATCACATCCGCATCCCGGAATCACCGCTCGATGTGCTCGCGCAGCATCTCGTTTCCATGGGCTGCACGGATTACTGGACTCGCGCCGAAGCGCTCGCGCTGGTCCGCCGCGCGTATCCGTTCCGCGATTTGGAATCCGCCGAGTTCGATGAAGTGCTCGACTACCTCGCCGGCGGCGGCAAAGCGCTGCGGCAGCAATACACGGAAGTCTTCGGCAAGATCGACCTGGACGACGAAGGCTTCCGCACCCGCGAGGGCCGCGTGCGGCGCGAGTTCCTGCAAAACATCGGCACGATCCCGGATGCCGCGAGCGTGCGCGTCCGCCTCCATCGGCAGACGCTCGGGAGCGTGGAGGAGAGCTTTATCCGGCAGATCAAAATCGGCGATGTTTTCATCGTCGCCGGCCGCGCGGTGCGGCTGGAAAAGGTGGGCCAGATGGATGCGTGGGTCGCCCGCGCGGATGGCGCCACGCCGACCGTGCCGCGCTGGAACGCTGCAAAGATGCCGCTTTCAAACCGGGTATGCGAAGAGATCATCGCGTTTCGCTCGGAGTTGCGGGGGCGGCTGACGGCGGACGTGGAGCGTGGAGCGGGCAGTGTGGAGCGGCCGGCGGCGCAGGGCTCTTCGTCTGCTTCTTCATCTTCATCTTCGTCTCCTCCCGCACCTCGGCAGGAGAAAGATGACGATGAAGAAGCAGACGAAGAGCGGAGGACGCTCCACGCTCCACGCTCCACGCTCCACGACCTCTCCCCCTGGATCGCGCAGCGCCTCGACTGCGGCGCGGCGAATGCGCGGCTCATCTGGCAGATGCACTCCGCGCAGCACCGCCTTTCGGAGATCCCGACGACCGACTTCCTGCTCGTGGAAGAGCACGTGGAGAAAAGCCGCGATCATCTACCGGGCGCGGATGCAAAGGTGCGCCGCGGGCATCGCATGATCGCGCGTCACTACTTCTTCCACTCGCTCATCGGCCGCGCTGCAAATGACGCGCTCGCCCGCGTCGTCGCCTTTCGCCTCGGCCGTCTTCGCGGGGGCAATGCGCTGGCGACACCGCACGATTACGGCTTCGTCCTCACCGTCGCGCCGACGCAGCACTTTACTGAAAGCGAGCTGCCCGCGCTGCTCGATCCCGCGCATTTCGAGCAAGAGCTGCACGCCGCGCTGGAGCAGTCGCAGATGGTGCGGCACCACTTCCGCAACGCCGCGCAAACCGGGCTCATGATCTACCGAAACTACTTCGACGCACGGAAGCCGGTGAAGAAGATGCAGTGGTCGAGCGAGGTGATTTTTAACGTGCTCCAGCAGTATGAACCCGACCACGTGCTGCTGCGCACCGCGCGGCGCGAAGTGCTGCACAACTTCGTCGATATCGATGGCGCGGCGGCCTTTTGCGAAGCGCAGCGCACGCGTCCCGTGCGGCTGCGCCACGTCGAGCGAGTGCCGCCGCTGAGCTTCGCGATGTATGCCACCAAGATCCGCGAAGCGCTGATGGTGGAAGACCCCTTTGAAACGATGGAGCGTTTGTATCACCACTGGTGGAGCGAGATCGGCGGGGACGGATAACAAATGCGCGATGCCAAATGTGGGTGCGCGGCGCAGTCGGGTGTAGCGCCAAAGGCGCGGCGTCATACCAGCCCGGGGCGACGCCCCGGGTCGAAATGCGTGAACGAACCAGCGCTGAAAGCGCGTATCATCTGTGCGAGCAATGAAACGCCCATTCAGGGCTGATGCTCGTTTGCTGCGGATACCTGGGGCTGCGCCCCGGACTGGTATGACGCCGCGCCTGCGGCGCTACACCGCAAGTCCGCACGTCCGCATCTCGCATCTCGCATCTCGCATCTCGCATCTCGCATCTCGCATCTCGCATC
>CAXSDZ010000101.1:4561-11923 GCA_964235505.1 uncultured Chthoniobacteraceae bacterium | reverse complement strand
CGCATCTCGCATCTCGCATCTCGCATCTCGCATCTCGCATCTCGCATCTCGCATCCATCGTTTACCTTTGTCCATGGATCGCACCCGCCACCAACTCTCGCCCGGCCTCTGGCTCGATGCGCGGCGGGCGGTGTGGCTGGAAAAGGAAGGCGTGCTCGCGGTTGCAGATTTGCATCTCGGCTATGCCTGGGCGCAGCGGGCGGCGGGCAATCTGGTGCCGCTCAGCGCGGGCGAAGACGCGCCGCTGCGCCTGCGTGCCTTGGTGGAAGATTACGCGCCGCGCGAGGTCGCGGTGCTCGGCGACATCGTGCATCGCGCGCTGCGGCTGGAGGGAATCCACGACGCGCTTCGCTCGCTCGTGGATGCCGTCGGCGACCGCGCGCGGCTGCGGCTCGTGGCGGGAAATCACGACCGGCAGCTCGATATTCTGCTGGAGCAATTTCGGCTCCCGCTGCAGGTCGAGACGCAGCTCGCGATCGGTCCGCATCGACTGCTGCACGGCGACCGCGCGGATGAAGCGCAAGCCGCCGCGCTGCTCGCGGAGGCGGCGCAGGAAAAGGGGCGCGTCCTCTTCGGCCACGAGCATCCCGCCATCACGCTTTCCGACCGTGCGGCGACTGCATTGAAGTGCCCATGTTTCCTCGTCGCCCCGGACGCGCTGGTGCTGCCGGCTTTCTCCTCCTGGGCGGCGGGGAGCGACGTGCGGCGGGGCGATTTCATGTCACCACTGGCGCGGCAGGCGAAGTGGCGCGGGGCCGTCGCGATCCTCGCGGGCAAGCTGCTGCCGGTGCCGATTTCCCGTTGAAAGGAACCCGGTCGGCGCGTATCTCCGCGCACCATGTTTTCACCCTTCCGGTTCGCGCGTCGCGGATGCGCGCTGCTTTCGATTGCCTTCACCGCGTGTGCACTCGCCGCGCACGCGCAGGAAGTGCGCATCTCCGAGCTCATGGCCGCGGGCCAGGCGGTCATTGCGGATGAAGACGGCGCGTTCCCGGATTGGGTCGAGCTGCACAACCCCGGCGCGCAGGCCGTGAGCCTCGCCGGCTGGCATCTCTCAGACGAGGCGGGCGAGCCGGCGAAGTGGCCTTTTCCCGCCGGCACGACGCTTGCGCCGGACGGGTATCTTGTCGTCTTCGCCTCCGGCAAAAGCCGCGCGACCTCGCCGCTCCACACCGGCTTTTCGCTGCGCAGCGGCGGTGAAACGCTGACGCTCTCGCGCGGCGATGGGTCAGTCGCCGACGCGCTCACTTTTCCAGTCCAGATCCCGGATGTCTCGTTCGCTCACGACGGACACTTCCTTTCGCAACCAACGCCCGGTTCGGCGAACAACAACGCTTGGTTTCTGGTCACCGCAGCGCCGCAGTTCAGCCAGGCACGTGGATTCCAGGAGCGGCCTTTTGACCTTGATCTGACGACGACCACCCAAGGCGCAACGATCCGCTATACCCTCGACGGCACCGAGCCGACAGAAAACACCGGCACGCTTTACACCGCGCCGATCCGCATCGCGAAAACCACGGTGATCCGTGCGGCAGCCTTCTCGTCCAACATGGTCGGCGGCCTGTATCTGGCGCCCGGTTTTCGCCCCTCGCCCGTGGCGACGAACACGTATCTTTTCACCGCCGACATCGTGCGCCAATCGCCGCACGGCGAGACGCCGAAGGGGTGGCCGAAAACGTGGGGCATGAACCTCGTGGACTACGGCATGGACGCGCGCGTCGCGAACGCACCGCCCTACAAGCGCACGATCCGCAACGATCTGCGCGACCTCCCTTCGCTCTCGATCGCGATGCCGCTGGAAGACCTTTTCGATGCCGACACCGGCATCTACGCGAACCCCTACAACAAGGGCCGCGAGTGGGAGCGCGCGATGTCGATGGAGCTGATCACGACGGACGGCACGCCGGGTTTTCAGATCAATGGCGGGCTGCGCATCCGCGGCGGCGCGAGCCGCGATCAGTCGAATCCGAAGCACTCGTTTCGCGTGCTTTTCCGCAAGGAATACGGCGCGCCGGAGCTGGAGTATCCGCTCTTCGGGGCGGGCGGCGCGGCGACGTGCGACAAGTTTGATCTGCGCTGCGACCAGCTTGTTTCCTGGCATTACGGGCCGACGGCGGACGCGGACTTCCTGCGCGATCAATACGGGCGCGACACGCAGCTCGCGCTCGGTCAGCCGGCGTCACGCGGCTCCTTTTTTCACCTCTACATCAATGGGCAATACTGGGGACTCTTCAACACCGACGAGCGGATCGACGCGGACTTCGGCGCGCGGTATTTCGGCGGCAGCGCGGACGATTATGACGTGGTGAAATTCGATGCCGAGTCGGGCTTTGGCACCGGCTTTTCCGACGGCACTTTCGGCTCATGGCGGCGGTTGTTCAGCGCAGGTGAACAGGGCTTTCGCAGCGATGCCGCGTATTTCGCGGTGCAGGGCGAGAACCCGGATGGCTCGCGGAATCGCGACCTCGAGCGGCTGCTCGATGTGGACTCGCTCATCGACTATATGCTCGCTGGGTTCTTCATCGGCGTCACCGACTCGCCGCCGAACTTCGGCACGCAGAACAACTGGTATTCCCTCCGCAGCCGCGAGGACAAATTTGGTTTCCGCTTTTTCGCGCACGACTGGGAGCTGTCGCTTTACAACAAGGAGGACAAGGTTTTCGACGATGTGCCGCCCGAGCAGCCCTTTGCGGAGCTCACGCCGGAGAACGCGAACCCGTGGCATTTCTTCCAGGCGCTGCGGCTCAACGCGGAGTTTCGCCTGCGCTTTGCGGACCACGCGCAGCGCAGCTTTTTCAACGGCGGCGTGCTGACGCCGGAAGTCGCCGCCGCGCGGTTCCGCACGCGCACGGAGGAGATCGACCGCGCGGTGGTCGGCGAGTCCGCGCGCTGGGGCGACGCCGGGCAGCGCTTCGGGCCGATCTTCGTGAAGCGTGGAGCGTTGGGCGTGGAGCGTGGAGCGTTGGGCGTGGAGCGTGGAGCGTTGGGCGTGAAGCGTGGAGCGTTGGGCGTGGAGCGTGGAGCGGCGGGTGAGCGTGAGTTGAAGGACGCTCCACGCGCGACGCTCCACGCTCCACGTCAGCCAAAGGACATCATCATCGATCCAAATCCCGATCCGCGCCCCGGCCCGATCTCCGGTCCGGGCGGGCCAAAGCCACCAGGAGGCGGCGGCACCGGACCGAAACGCAAGCCGTTCACGCGCGCGGATTGGCTGGTCGCAACGCAGGAGCGGCTGCTGCAAAACTACTTCCCCGAGCGCTCGGGCATCGTGCTCGGGCAGCTCCGCGACGCAGGGCTTTTCCCGACGATCGGTGCGCCGGAGTTTTCGCAGTTCGGCGGCATCGTGCCGGCGGGAGCGGCAATCACGCTCACAAATCCGAACGCCAGCGGGACGATCTATTTTACACTCGACGGCTCGGACCCGCGGGAGATCGGCGGTGCCGTCTCGGGAGATGCGCGCACTTTTGCCACGCCGATCACCTTCGCCAAATCGGCGCGGGTGAAGGCGCGCGTGCTCAATGGCGAAACGTGGAGTGCGTTGAGCGACGCGGAGTTTCAGCCGGGCGTCGATTTGAGCGGGCTGCGCGTGACGGAGATTCTGTATCACGTTGCCGATCCCTCCGATGCCGACGCGGAAAGGGACGAGTTCATCGAATTGCGCAATGAGAGCGCGACGCCGATCGACTTGAGCGGCTTCACCTTTTCGGCGGCGATCAACCACACCTTTCCCCCGGGCACAGTGATCCGGCCTGGGAACTTCGTGCTGCTGGTGCGCGACCTGAGCGTGTTTGCCCGCCGTCACCCAGGCTACGGCCACACCTTTTTCGCTCCGCCGGTCGCGGCGAGTGTTGTCATCATCATCGATCCACCCGGCGACGATCGTCAGCCGCAAATCGACTATCTCGGCGTTTTCACTGGCAAGCTCAGCGACGACGGCGAGGCGATCACGCTCGCCACGCCAGCCGGAGCGACGGCTCTTTCTTTCAACTACAGCGATGATCTGCCGTGGCCGGTCGCGGCGGATGGCAGCGGCTTTTCGCTCGTGCGTCTTTCCGCCCCCGGTCGCAGCGGTGATGACGACCCGAGCAACGGCGAAAACTGGCTCGTGTCCTCACTGCCCGGCGGGACGCCTGGTGATATTGATCAAGGCCACCTGCCACCGCCCGCGGTGCTGGTGAACGAAGTCCTCACCCGCTCCGCTTCGCGCCCGGGTGCCGTCGAGCTTTACAATCCCGGCGACCAGGCCGTGGACATCTCCGGCTGGTGGATTTCCGATGACCGGCTCGCGCCGAAAAAGGTGCAGCTTCCCGACGGGACGTCGATCCCAGCGCGCGGCTACCTCGTCATCTCTGCTTCCCAGCTTGAGGCCGCTCCGAATCCTGTCCGCCTGTCCGCCGCGGGCGGGGAAGTGTGGCTCTTCTCGGCCCGTGCAGATGATCTGATCCCGCGCGCGCCGCGCGGCACCTTGACTGGCTACGTGCATGGCTTCGCCTTTGGCGCGGCGCTGCCGGAGGTTCCATTTGGACGCGTGGTGACGAGCGATGGCAGCGAGGAGTTCGTGGCGATGGCGGAGGGGACGCTCGGAACAGAAAACTCCGCGCCCGCGCCGCAGCCGATCGAGATCACCGAAATCCACTACGCTCCCGCTCCGGGCGGTGATGAGTTTGTCGAGTTGCGCAATCCGGCGCTCGCCGCCGTGGACCTCGGCGGCGCGCAATTGGCCGGCCTCGGCTACACATTTCCCAATACAGCGAGCATCCCTGCCCGCGGTCTCGCGCTCGTGGTCACGAGCGATCCCGTGCTTTTCCGGGATCGCTACCGCGTGCCTGCGGAGGTGCCGATTTTCGGGCCGGCGCCGGGCTCCTTGCAGGATGGCGGCGAGCGCGTGGAGCTGCGCGTTTGGACTCCGATTCCTGGCATGGTGGACACCGGGCTGCTCGCGCTGGAGTCGCTGCGCTACAACGATCGCAAACCGTGGCCGGTCGCGGCGGCGGGCTTTGGCGCTTCGCTGCAGCGGGTCAAGATCGCCGGGACTTTTGCAGGCGAGCCGGAGAGTTGGCTCGCGGGCGCGCCATCTCCGGGACGTGAAAACGCGGTGAACGCACCGCCTCGCGTGACGCTCACCTCGCCGCTGGATGGCACCACGATCGTGCCGCCGCGCACGGTGCATTTTGCAGCAGAGGCGAATGACCGCGACGGGATCGTAGACCACGTGGATTTCCTCGTGGATGACGTCCTCGTCGGCTCGGATCGCAGTGCGCCGTTCACCTTTGACTGGATGCCGACGCCCGGCTTGCACGACCTCAGCGCGCGCGCCTGGGACGATGGCAAAACGCCCGCAGAGTCGCACTTCATCACGATCGATGTGGATGCGCCGGAGGGCGGCATCGGGCTCGGGCTGCGCGGCGAATACTTTGCGAATCGTGAGCTGGAAGGCTCGCCCGCGCTGGTCCGCGATGATGCTGCGATCGATTTCGATTGGGTGGAAGTGCCGCCCGCGCCCGAGCTCGCGCGCGACAATTTTTCCGTGCGCTGGAGCGGCCGGCTGCTCGCTCGCGAGAGCGGGCCGCACACACTCTACGTCCGCACCTTCGGCGGCGTGCGGCTCGCGGTCAGCGGCCAGGTGCTGATCGACCAATGGAGCGATGAAAGCGGCAGCAACCTCAACGAATACTCGGTGGAGGTCGATCTCACAGCGGGTGTCCCGACCGAGTTCACGCTGGAGTATTTCGATGGCGATGGCTTCGCGCACGTGGAGCTGCTGTGGAGCGAGCCGGGCTCTTTCAATGTCGGCACGCTCCCGCAAACGCAGATGCTGCTGCCCACGCAAGACCCTCTCGCGCTCGGCATCACGACCGCGGCGACGCTGCCCGCTCGCAAGATCGGGCGCGCTTTTTCCACCCGGCTGCAAGCGGTGAATGGCACGCGGCCCTACACGTGGAGCGCACTCGATCCGCTGCCGGGCGGGGTGACGCTGCGCGCCGATGGCGTGCTCGGCGGCACGCCGGCGGAGGCGGGGATTTTCCACCTCCATGCAGTGGTGGCGGACACGACGGGAGCCGTCGCGCAGAAGGAAATCACGCTGCGCATCACCGATGCAGCGGCGTCGCCTTTCCGCCCGATCGTGCGGATCGCGTCGCCGCAAAATGGCGCGCGTTTAGGCGATGGAAGCGTCGTGGCGAGCGGCACCGCGACTGCGCCGCACGGCGTCGCAGCCGTGCGCTACTCGCTGAATGAAGGCATCTGGCACCTGCTGCCGGGCACCGCGCAATGGAGTGTGACGCTCGATGCGCTGCGCGGCCTGCGGGCTGGCCCGAATACACTGCGCGTTCAGGCCACCGACACGGATGGGCGCGAGTCCGCCGTGGTCACGCGCACTTTCTCCCGCCTCTACGCGCGCCCGCTCACCGTCAGCATCGAAGGCGCGGGGACGGTGACGCCTGGCTTTCTCGGCACCACCGCGCGTGCGGTCGGGCAGCAATACACGATCGATGCGCGCCCGGCGCCGGGATTTCGCTTCGCCGAATGGCGCGGCGTTTTCGACTCGCGACCGCACCTCACGTTCACGATGGATGAGGGGCTTTCGATCACGGCGGTGTTCGTGCCGAATCCATTTCTCGGCGCGGCGGGCACCTACACCGGGCTCATCGGGAGCGAGGTGGAAGAGCACAGCGAGCGCGGGAACATCACGCTGGCCATCACCAAAAGCGGCGCGCTCAGCGGCGTGCTGCACTTTGCGGGGCAGCGCTATGCGCTGCGCGGAGCGTTCTCGCTGGATGGGTTCTTCTCTCAATATCTGCCCACGCTTGGGGACACATCGCTCGACGTGACCTGCCGCTACAACTTTGAAACGGCGCAGGTTGACGTGAATGTCGGGCGTTACTTCCCGCCGGATGGCTACGTGAATTCCATCGGCACTGCCGTGCGCGCAGGCGGCTTTGATCCCGCGAAGCCACATCCCTTCAGCGGCCGCTGGACGCTCGCGCTTCCGCATGCCGAAGCACCCGCGCCGCAAAACGACGGGGCGGCAAGCTTCACGATCTCGCCGAGTGGCCGCGTGCGCCTCGCCGGCAAACTCGGCGACGGCACGCCGTGGAGCACGAGCGCGCGGCTGCGGGAAGACTCCGCGCTTCCGCTTTACACGCCGCTTTATGAGCGGGCTGGTTCGATCTCGGGCGAGCTCCGCTTCACCTCGCAGCGCGGGTTGCGCGGCTTCGGCCCGCTCTTCTGGTCCCGCCCGCCGAAGCCGGAGGACACGCAATATCCAGACGGCTTGCGCGCGCACATCGACGCGGATGCCACTCCTGCGCCACCGCTGGCGCCGTAAGCTGGATCAGCGGTTTCCGTTTGCGGCGACACCAC
>CAXSDZ010000101.1:1766-4551 GCA_964235505.1 uncultured Chthoniobacteraceae bacterium | reverse complement strand
TGCCGGTCAGATCACAAAAAAGCGGCGCCTGATCCGGGATCAGGCGCCGCTGGCAAGGCTTTGGCGGGGATGGGTGCGGGGCTCAGCGCACGCTTCTCCGCCGGAATTCAGGAGATTACTTCTTCTCGTCGGCTGCCTTGGCGTCCGCTTTCGCCTCGCCTTTCTTGGCCTTCGGTTCGCCGCTGCCAGGCTTCGCGCCGATGATGACCTTCATGGCTTCCCACTGGTTCTCGCCAGTTTTCATGCGGCTGCCGCGCACGGTTTCGTCCGCCTTGATGTCGGACATGGAAGCCGCCGTCGCGTCGCCATGCAGGATCTGCGTCTTGTCGGTGATGGCATAGGTGTTCTCCTTGCCGTCTTTGTTTTTGATCGTGAAGGTCTTCGCCGCAGCATCGACGGTCCCGACTTTGCCCTGGAAAGGCAGCGTCTTCATGCTGGCGGCGGGCTTTTCCGCGGCAGGCGCGCCTGCGCCGGTGGGCTTGGTCGCGGCAGCGGCTGCTTCCTTCTTGTCCTGTGCGAAGGAGGCGCTTGGCGCGCTGAGCGCGAGGCCGACGATGGTGAGCGAATAGAGGAGTGTTTTCATGGTTCTGAGGTTCTCGGGTTGGTTGAGGCTGCAGCACCGCGCTGCCACCCTCCGCCAGCCGCTAGCGACTAGCGCAAGAAAGAGCAAGCGGGCATTTCAATGCCCCACTCCGGGCAGGCTCAGATCGAACGTGCCGCAGCAGCATTGGCGGACACTTTCGGTGCGCGAGCTGCCTCAGATTTCAAACCCATCCGCCGCTTCCGCCTTCAAGCGCGGGCGGAGAAACTCGACGATGTGCGCCACTGATTCATCAATCGTTTGGAACTCGGTGCGAACGGTGATCTCCGGGTCGGCGGGCGCTTCATACGGCGCGGAGATGCCGGTGAATTCCGCGATCTCGCCGGCGCGGGCGCGTTTGTAGAGCCCCTTGGTGTCGCGCCCCTCGCAGACTTCCAGCGGGGCATCGACGAAGACCTCGAAGAAATCGCCACCGGCTTGGAGCGCGACTTCGCGAGCACGCTCACGGTCGTCGCGGTAGGGCGAGATGAAGGCGGTGACGACGATGACGCCCGCATCGGCCATGAGCTTGGCGACCTCCGCCACGCGGCGGATGTTTTCCTCCCGGTCGGCGGGGGAAAAGCCGAGGTTGGAATTCAGTCCGTGGCGGATGTTGTCGCCATCCAGCACGTAGGTGTGGAGGCCGAGGTTGAAAAGCTCGCGCTCGAGCGCGCGGGAGATGGTGCTCTTGCCAGAGCCGGAGAGGCCGGTGAGCCAGACGACGGCACCCTTGTGGCCATTCCGCAAGGCGCGGTGCCCGGCGGTGACGTTGCCTTCGCTCCAGTAGATGTTCTGCGACTTCACCTGTGCCCGATCGACGTAGTGGCCGCCGAAAAGGATGCCGCCGCCCGCCACCTGCCGGTTATCCACGAGCACGAAGCGGCCGAGGATCGGGTTGCGGTCGTGGTTGTCGAGGACGAGCGCGCCGCGGGTCTGGAGCGTCACTTCGGCGACGTCGTCCCGCGCAATATGCGTGCGGCCACTTTCGAGGATGTCGAGCGTGGAGGCATCAATGATCCGCTCGATGCTCACGATCTCGGCGTCGAGTTCCTGCGTCGTGAGCTTGAGCTTGATCCGCTCGCCCGTCGCGAGGTCGCGTTTGCCCATCCAGAACAGGCGCGCCTTGAAGCGGTTCGACTCGATCGGCGCGTCGGCTTCGTGCGAAGCGATGTGGCCGCGCTCGATGAAAATTTGCTCAGTTAACGTGATGCCGACGCTTTCCCCAGCCACGGCGTAGTCACGCTGATTCGCGGTGTTCCAACGCTCGATGCTCGCCACTTTTGAAGTCTTGGCGTTGGGCGAAAAGATCAGCGTGTCGCCGATGCGCAGCGTGCCGCTTTCGATCCGCCCGGCGATGATGCGGCGGGCATCGAAGCGATAGACATCCTGCACGGGAAAACGCAGCGGCAGTTCGGTCAGCGGCTTCGGCGGCGTGAAGGTGTCGAGCAGCTCCAGCACGCTCGGGCCGGCATACCAGTTGAGCGTTGAGGGCTGAGAGTTGAGTGGCGCGCTGCTTTCTGCGGAGCGGGTGGCGACGTTGACCCCGTGCTTCGCCGCGATGGGAATGAAGGCCTGCGCCGTCACGCCGATCCGCGCGAGGAAAGCCCGGTATTCGGCCACCACTTGGTCGAAAACTTCCTGCGAGTAATTGACGAGGTCCATCTTGTTGACGGCCACGACGACCTGCGAAATCCCGAGCAGCGACAGCAAATATCCGTGCCGTCGCGACTGCTCCTGCACCCCTTCATTCGCCGCGATCAGCAGCACCGCCGCATCCGCGCTCGCCGCGCCGGTGATCATGTTTTTCAGGAACTCCTTGTGCCCCGGCGCGTCGATAATGACGTAGGGCCGCTTCGCCGTTTTGAACTCCTTCTGCGTCGTGTCGATGGTGATGTTCTGCTCCTGCTCCTCCAGCAGCGCATCGAGCAAAAAGGCGTATTCAAACTCCATGCCCTCCTCCAGCGCCGCAGCGCGCGCCTGCTCCATCTTCCCCTCCGGCAGCGAGCCCGTGTCGTAAAAGATGCGTCCGATCAGCGTCGATTTGCCGTGATCGACGTGGCCGACGAAGACGACCTTGAGTCGGTCCTGCCCTTGGGATTGCGGATTGCGGATTGCGGATTGCGGATTGGTTTCGAGGGTCGCGGTCATCGAGAAAAGCGGATTTCTATTTTGAAGAGGGTTGCGGGCGCTTCCGGCGGATTCGGA
>CAXSDZ010000101.1:0-1756 GCA_964235505.1 uncultured Chthoniobacteraceae bacterium | reverse complement strand
GAAACGCGCGGTGTTGATCGAGGCCACCACCATTGCGAGGATTTCGTTCCCTTCTGTAAGCAGATCAGCCGCCCGCGCTGGCTTGATGTAGCCGAGCTCAATCAGGACTTCGAGCCAGTAGAGCGACTCGTCGCACTCCTCCTCCACGATCCCGAGTTTGGCGACGAAATCCGCCCGCGAGCGCGCCCGGGCCGCCGCACGGTAATTCGCTCCCACCGAAGTCGCCGACCTCAGTAACTGCCTTCCGACCACCCGCGCGGCATCCTCCCTTGGCAACGCCTGTGCAAGCCGCACAACGCGCACCCCAAAGGAAAACGTCCGCCGCTTAAACTCGTCAGCATCCATCATCCGCAATCGCAAACACAGTTCGCAGACGCAGCGATCACAGAATCAATCCGCAATCCCCAATCCGCGATCCGCAATTACATGAACCCCTTCGCCCGCAGCTTCTGCATCGCGTTGCGCTCGTGGTGATCCTGCGCGCGGCCCGCGCGTTCGCTCGTCTTCGTGTGGGCGAGTTCTTCAATCACGCCGTCGATCGTGTCGGCGTCGCTTTCCACCGGGCCGGAGATCGGCCAGCAGCCAAGTGAGCGGAAGCGGTAGCGCTTTCCGTCCTTCCCCTGCCGCGCGAAATACATCTTCGGGATCGGGATCCCTTCGCGCTGGATGTAGAGCCAGATGTCGCGCTCGGTCCAGTCGAGGAGCGCCTGCACGCGGACGTGCTCGCCCGGCGCGGTGCTCGTCGTGAACTGATTCCAAAACTCCGGCGGCTGATCCTTGTAATCCCACTCGAAATCCTTGTTCCGCGGCGAAAAGTAGCGCTCCTTCGCGCGAGTCGGATCTTCGTCCCGGCGGATGCCGGTGATCAGCGCGTCCCACTTGTGCTCCGTCATCACCTGCTGGAGCGCCATCGTCTTCAGCTCGTGCGTCACCGTCACGGGATCGGTCGTGTCGTAGCCGATCGGCCCGCGCTCCGCATAAGATCCCCGCCCCGCCCGCGCGTCTTCGTTGATCTTCACGATCAAGTTCAGCCCGTATTCCTGCACCGCCCACTCGCGGTATTCCAGCATCTCGGGAAACTCATACGTCGTGTCGATGTGCAGCAGCGGATACGGGATGTGCCCGCAAAACGCCTTCTTCGACAGCCAGATAAGGACGTTCGAGTCCTTCCCCATGCTCCACGGCATGCAGATGTTTTTGAAATAATGAAACGCCTCGCGGATCAAAAACACCGACTGCGCCTCCAGCGCATCCAGGTGCGCGGCGTCCTCGCGCGAGATCTTCTCGGGGAAAAACGCGGGTGCTTCATCCACCGCAGGCGCGGGGTAGAGCTTCTGGTAAGCGGGATGTTCGGCGAGGGCAACCATCGGGAGGGCGACTCAAACAGCGGTGTTCATGATTGTCTATAGGGAAAGTGGGGTTTCGCTGCCGAGGAGCTGTTTCCGGGGCGGCGCTCGCACGGCGCTGATGGCGGCGCGCCACGGAGTGGATTCCCGCGGGGCGCCGCCGGGAGCGATTGCGGCGGGATGGGAGCGTGGCGGCAGGGTTCAAGGCAGGTGTTATAGGAGTCAAGGGTAGCTCCAGTTCACCCAAGATCGTGACGTGCGAGCGGCAAGTCGTGTCGGATCAGGCTTTGGGTTGCTGCGGATAACCCTCTGGGTGCTGTCCATGGCCCTGTAGGTTGATTCCAGTGAACTCCGGGTCCGTGCAGGGAGGCTCCGGTTCGGTGCGAAGGAGCCTCTGGGTTCGTGCAGGG
>CAXSDZ010000100.1:15189-15634 GCA_964235505.1 uncultured Chthoniobacteraceae bacterium | reverse complement strand
TGTCGATCAGCGGGATGATCTCGATGCGCGCGCGGCGCTTCGCGTTAGGCGAGGGAATTTGCAGCGGCATGGGCGGGTGGAGTGGGAGAATTCGGCGCGTGTTTGAGCAGCAGCAGTTCGAGGCGATTACCCGCGACCTCCAGCTCGCGCCGCGCTTCTTCCAGCCGTGCGCTGAGGTAGTTGAAAGGGAGCAGCGCGGTGATCGCGATGCCGAGCCCGAAGGCTGTCGCGATGAGTGCTTCCGCGATGCCGCCGGTGATCGCAGACGGCGCGCCGAGTTCGGTGCCGCCGAGCAGGCTGAAGGAACGGATCATCCCGGTGACCGTGCCGAGCAGCCCGAGCAGCGGCGCGAGCGTGATGACCGTATCGAGCACCGCGAGGCCGCGGTTGAACCGTTTCAATTCTTCGCTGGAAGCCCACAGCAGCGCGTTCGTGAACGAGCTGG
>CAXSDZ010000100.1:10558-15179 GCA_964235505.1 uncultured Chthoniobacteraceae bacterium | reverse complement strand
TCCTCCAGCGCAAAGCCGAGCGTCCGCGCGACGAAATCCCGCGAGCTGCTGCCAGCCTCCATGGCGGCATCCGGTCTGCCATGCTCAAGCTGCGCAAAGACCTCGCGCACGACCTCCGGCTGGCGGCGTTGTTTCTCCGTGAAAATGAAAACGACACGCTCCAAAACCACGGTGAGCGCGACGATCGAGGTGAGCAGCAGAGGCCACATGATGGGGCCGCCTTTGAGAAAGAGCTGGATCATGAAAGGTGAAAACAGATCGTGGCGCGGGTGAGAAAATGAAGGCGTGACACGGCGAGTATCGTTGCAAATCATTTGCGTCAACGCCAGCGCGATTTTGCGCAGCGACTTCGAACCAAGTCGATTGAATGCCTGTCTGCACGTCGGTTACGCTCCCCTCCCAATGCCGCACGCTTCTTCCTCCGCGAAACAAAAGCTCGAATCCGCGCTCCAGACACTGCGCGATCACCAAGCCCGCGTGACCGAGCCGCGGCGCGCCATCCTCACGATCCTCACGCGCGAGCACGGACCTTTCACGACCGAAGAGATCCACCAGCGGATGGAGAAAGGCATGTGCGATTTGGTGACGGTCTACCGCTCCATCGCGGCGATGGAAGAGATTGACCTCGTGCGCCGCTGCGACTTCGGCGACGGCTCCTACCGCTACGAGTTCAATACCGGCGAGCACCACCATCACCACATCATCTGCCGCTCGTGCCGCAGCGTGACGACGCTCGATATGTGCGTCGCGGATGGGCTGGAGCGCATGGCGCGCCAGCTCGGCTTTGGCAGCGTGACGCACACGCTAGAAATCTTCGGCATCTGCGCGGGCTGCCAAAAGCAGGCCGCTGCGCCCGAGCCGACCGGAGCGCGACGGCGTTTGCATGCCTCCCCCCGATGAAGCGCATCATGCCGTGCTTGCCGATGGATTCGACTGTGCCGGGGGTGAAACGGCCTTTGCGCCAGACGCGCGGCTGCTTGCACTCGAAAGCGAGATGCACCTGAGCACCTTGTCCCTTCAGCCAGCGAGTGCGGCGCTCCGGCGCACGACAAGCCGTGCAGGCCAGCTCTTCGGGTTTCGGCTACTCCATCGGTCAAGTCGAGCACGCGACGCTCGCGCGGCGTGGCCCAGAGCTGGCGTTGCCAGACCTTCGGCGTTTGCCGGGGCGGCCGACGCCGCCGTGCTTCCAGGTGATGACGATGCCGCCCATGCGCTGCGCGCTTTCCACCGTGTCGGTGATGTGACGCCGTCGCTCGGAGGAAATTGCGGACCGCGCTTTCGGCCGCGGTGCGGACACAGACGGCATGCCATTGCGCGTTCAGATGCGCGGCGAGGCGGGCGGCTTTGCGCAGGATGTGGTCGGGTTCAGGACTGGCGCCGCCGATGGCGACCATCATCTGGCCGATGCCGGTGAGATTGCCCGTATCATCGGGTTGCTGTTCGTGTTGGCGGCAGTCGAGGAAGGTGGCTTCCTCGATACCCGGCGCGCCGCTGATGTCTGTTGCGGCATCTCGCGCGGGCTGTGGCCCATCTCCTCCGCGAGCCGGTTCAGATCCCCACCGAACTGCCGAATGCGATAGCTCGCGTCCCTGTGACGGAATCCGTCGCAGACGGTTCGCAGCTTAGCCTTTCCTTCGATGAGCCGCTTGCCACCCAGAAGCGCAGCGTAATACAACGAGGCATCCTCCTGGAGACGTTGCACTTCCTTTTCCAAAAGCTGGAAATCCTGCGCCGGCAGGCGGTGAGCCGGGCGGGTGAGCACGCCTGGAATGTCTTCGGGATTCTGCGGGCGGAACACGACGAGGTGCATCTGCACTCAGCCTTCCTCGCTGCGCTGCTCGATCCGCGCGGGGCGCACGGGTGCGGGAGCGAGTTTTTGGCGCTATTCTTGGAAATGGCGGAAGTGGCCGTGGAAGCGCCCGGAGAGCTGGATCGTGCGACGGTGGAGACGGAGCGGAGCTTTGGAGAAACGGGGCGGATCGATCTGCTCATCACGGTGGGGCGGCTGGTCGTGGTGATGGAAAACAAGATCTACGCAGGCGATGGGGACCGGCAGTTGGAACGCTATCACGCCCTTGCGCAGCAGCGGGCGACGACGCACGGACGGGCGTATGTGCTTTACCTCACGCTGTCCGGCGAAGAGCCGCCGGCGCACAGTCTCGGAGCACTGGCGCTGGAGGAGGTGACGTGCCTGTCCTATCAGCACGATGTGCTGAGCTGGCTGGAACAATGCGTGCGCGTGGCGGCGCGCCAGCCGGCACTGCGGGAGACACTCATGCAGTATGAGACTCTGATCAAAAAACTAACCGGACAATCGATGAGCACAGAAAATCAGAAGCAGATCCTGGCGCTGCTGACGGAAGGGAACAACGCGGAGCTCGCGGCGATGGTGGTGAAGAATTGGACGCACATGAAGTGGCATGCGACGTAGGCCTTTTGGGAGGAACTGGAAATGGCGCTGCTGCAGCGGCTCGCAGTGGACTTTCCTGCTCGCGAGGTGTCTGCGATGCGGAAATACAGTCCGCAGGCGCTGGATCGGCTATTTCATTCAGAACGTGGACAAGAGCGCTTTTGGTTTGGACTGATGGTGAAGCTAGGCACGCTGCTTGGTTCGACAGCAGAAGTGTGCCTTTACATCGAGACCAGCCAAACTCCGCATGGGCTGCTTCTCTTCGGGTTAACCATGGTGCGCGACCGGCAGCAGCGAAACATTAATTTGGAGCCGGAGTTTAGCGCGCTGGCGGCGCAAGTCGAACCTTGGTGCCAGCCGAACTCGCGCGGAATAGGCTGGCTAGGAACGCGCATATTTTCCTCTTGGCCGGTGAACTTCAGTCAGTTTGCCGACGAGAAAACGCTGGCGCTGGTAAATCCTGAGCAGCGGGCAAAAGCAATCGCTGCGCTGTGCGGGGAGATGGAGGAATTTCTGCGCGCCGGACGCGTGGGGGAAGCACTGGCGCAACCAGTTTCTGCTGGCGCACCATGAAGCGTCCACTTCAAGAAGTCTGCGGAGGACAAGGCAAACGCTGAGTGGCGGATGGGGAGGGATTCGAACCCTCGTTACCTTTCGGTAAACACGCTTTCCAGGCGTGCGCGATCGACCACTCTGCCACCCATCCTTTGCGCAGTATCTGCGCCGAGCCTTTCCGGTCGCGGAGGGTGGGAAGAGTGCCGGAGAAAACAGTTACTTCAAGCGCAGAGTTCTGTAAGCCCGTTCTTTCGAAGCACCGTTATGCCGGATGCAACCCTGCGCCATACTGCGTCACAATGCCGCAGTGAATTGCGGAGAAGCGTGACATAGCCTGAGCTCGGCACAGTTCCGTGCGGGATTCGTATAAGATATAAGTATCTTCCTTTCAGCAACTTGGAAAGCCTCCGAATTGCCCGGCGCACCTTCTGCTAGAGGCGCTCCCTCTCACACAACCAATTTTCCCGTTCACACAACGAACACTCCAATTTTATGGCAAAAGTTTTAGGCATCGATCTTGGCACCACGAACTCCTGCATGTCCGTCATGGAAGGCGGCGAGCCGGTGGTGGTCGAAAATAGCGAAGGCGCGCGGACCACACCATCCGTGGTTGCATTCACGAAAAGCGGCGAGCGCCTTGTCGGCCAGTCCGCCAAGCGGCAGGCGATCACGAATCCGACGAACACCGTGTTTTCGGTGAAGCGCTTTATGGGGCGCAAGTTTGAGGAGGTGCAGGAGGAACTTAAGCGCGTGCCTTACAAAGTAGTGAAGGCGGCGAATGGCGACGCGGCCATCCAGGTGCAGGTCGGCGGTGATACAAAGACTTACTCGCCGCAGGAAATTTCCGCGATGATCTTGGGAAAACTGAAGGCTGATGCGGAGGCGAAGCTCGGTGAGACGATCACGCAGGCGGTCATCACCGTCCCGGCTTACTACAACGACTCTCAGCGCAACGCGACCAAGGACGCCGGCAAGATTGCGGGCCTTGAAGTGCTCCGCATCATCAACGAGCCGACCGCCGCGTCGCTCGCCTACGGTCTTGATAAGAAGAAGGACGAAGAGATCGCGGTGTATGATCTCGGCGGCGGCACTTTTGATATTTCGGTGCTGGAGATCGGCGATGGCGTCTTTGAAGTAAAAGCGACCAACGGCGACACGCACCTCGGCGGCGACGATTGGGACAATCGTCTCATGGATTGGATCATCGCCGAGTTCAAGACCGACACCGGCATTGATCTTTCCAAGCAGCCCGACGCGGTGCAGCGCATCAAGGAAGAGTCGGAAAAGGCGAAGATCGCGCTGTCGAGTTCGCAAAACTACGACATCAATCTTCCCTTTGTCACGGCCGATCAGAGCGGGCCGAAGCACATCATGAAGCCGCTCACCCGGGCGAAGCTGGAGCAACTTACGGACGACCTTTTCGAGCGCACGCTCGGCCCGGTGCGGAGTTGCTTAAAGGACGCGAGCTTGAGCGAGAAGGAGATCGATGAATTAGTCCTTGTCGGCGGCATGACCCGCATGCCGAAGGTAGTCGAGACTGCGCGCAAGTTAGTCGGCAAGGAGCCGCACAAGGGTGTGAACCCGGACGAAGTTGTGGCTATCGGTGCGGCGATCCAGGGCGGTGTGCTCAAAGGCGAAGTCAAAGACGTTCTGCTG
>CAXSDZ010000100.1:0-10548 GCA_964235505.1 uncultured Chthoniobacteraceae bacterium | reverse complement strand
ACGTGACGCCGCTCACGCTGGCGATCGAGACTGCGGGCGGCGTGGCTACGCCGATGATCCCGCGCAATACGACGATCCCGACTCGTAAGTCGCAAATCTTCTCCACTTATTCCGACAATCAGCCCGGAGTAGAAATCGTGGTGCTGCAAGGCGAGCGCCCGATGTCGCGCGACAACAAGAAGCTCGGCACTTTCCATCTCGATGGCATCCCGCCAGCCCCGCGCGGCGTGCCGCAGGTTGAAGTGACCTTCGACACCGACGCCAACGGCATCCTGCACGTGATGGCTAAGGATCTCGGCACCGGCAAGGAGCAGAAGATTTCCATCACCGGCTCATCAGGCTTGTCGAAGGAAGAAATCGAGCGGATGCAGAAGGAAGCCGAACTCCACGCGGCGGACGACGCGAAGGCGAAAGAGTCGGTCGAAGTCCGCAACAACGCCGACAACCTCGCTTATCAATCCGAGAAGCAACTCAAGGAACTCGGCGACAAGATTCCCGGTGACAAGAAGAGCGAGATCGAAGCGGCGATTGCCACCGTGCGCGAAGCTTTGAAAGGCAACGACACGGAAGCGATCAAGACCGCCTACACCGACCTTCAGAATAAGTTCCAGGCCGCGAGCGAAGAACTATACAAAGCCGCTGCCGCGAATGCTGGCGCTGGCGGACCCGGCGGCGCGGCCCCCGGCCCCGACATGGGCGAAGGCCCGCAAGGCCAGCCCGACGAAGGCCCCCGCAAAGCGCACGGCGACGTCGTGGACGCGGAGTTCGAGGTCGTGGATGAGGACAAGAAGAAGTAGGTGCTCAGCCTAAGCGCTGCCCATGAAGGTGTTCATTAGCTGGTCAGGGGATTTGAGCAAGGCGGTAGCCGAAGCGCTACGGGCTTGGCTCAAACTTGTAATCCAAGCGACTGAGCCTTTTGTTTCAACTGAAGACGTCGACAAGGGATCTATTTGGTTCAATGAAATCAGTGACCACCTTGCCAACACCGGAGCTGGCATCATTTGCTTAACCCAAGACAATATGAACTCTCCTTGGATACTCTTTGAGGCGGGAGCGCTGTCGAAAGGCCTCAGCAAGAACCGTGTATTCACGTTCCTGGCGGACACATCGTTTAGCAGCCTAAAGCCGCCATTGTCTCAGTTTAATGGGACCTGCCTCGAGGAGGGTGATGTCGTCAAGATGCTAGTGTCCATAAACAGAGCCCTTGGCGACCGCGCACTAGACGGAGTCATCCTGAAAAAGGCGTTCGATGCACATTGGCCCTCCTTGAAGTCTGAACTCGAAACAGCCCGGGAAGCTCACCAACCAAAAAACGCAAAGCTATCGAAGCGTTCCTCAGAAGAGATGCTCGGCGAGATTTTGGAGATTACACGCTCGCTCCAGAGTTACGCACAGTCGCAAGGAACGCTAACGCGCGCCGCCAGAAATCCGCTGAAGCTCTCTGACGCACTTACTGTCCGTGCTATCAAAGACATATATCCATGGCTCGTATTGAATCCTCTAGATGCCAAGTTTGAGGCCTCGCAGATTGAGGCTGCGCTAACTGCGGTAGAAGAAGATCAAAGATATCGTGACGAGCAGAGAACTCTCTCTGCAACCCAAAGCGGCATTTAAACTTTACCGACGTCGCCGCAGCTAGCTTCCGTCCGAGCTGGTCTCCTCGAAAGCTAGCAATCGGCGTCTCGTTAAAACCACCAAACCACAAACCAACCAGACCACACAACTAACATGGCTAATGTAAATGTTCGTCCGCTCGGCGATCGGGTGCTCGTGAAGCCCCTCGACGCTGCGGAAACCAAAAAAGGCGGGATCATCATCCCTGACACCGCGAAGGAGAAGCCGCAGGAAGGCGAAGTCGTCGCGCTCGGCACCGGCAAACGCAATGATGAAGGCGAGCTTCAGGAGTTCACCGTGAAAGTCGGCAACAAAGTGCTGATCTCCAAATACGGCGGCACCGAAATTAAGATCGAAGACATCACTTACCTGATCATGCGCGAGGACGACATCCTCGGCATCCTCGGCTAAAGCGCCTCTGGCGCGCCTCTTCGTCTGTTTCTTCATCTTCATCTTCGTCCTGGGCTACGTTCAGGGAAGAAGCAGATGAGGATGAAGAAGCAGACGAAGATCATCGGCCGCCGGGCTCAAACTACTATCAACAACCAACTCTCAACTAAGAACTAACTCAAATGGCAGCCAAACAACTCCAATTCGACGAGAACGCTCGTCATGCACTGCTCCGCGGCGTCGAGAAACTCGCCCGCGCGGTCAAGGCAACCCTCGGGCCATCGGGCCGCAACGTCATCCTCGACAAGAAATTCGGCTCCCCGACGATCACCAAGGACGGTGTGACGGTCGCGAAGGAGATCGAGCTTGAAGATCCTTACGAGAACATGGGCGCGCAGCTCGTTCGCGAAGTCGCGAGCAAGACCAGCGACATCGCCGGCGACGGCACCACGACGGCGACCGTGCTCGCAGAGTCCATCTACAAAGAGGGCCTCAAGAACGTCACCGCCGGTGCGAACCCGACTTCGCTTCAGCGTGGCATCAATAAAGCCGTCGAGGCGATCGTGGCCGAGTTGGCCCGTATCTCGAAGAAGGTGAAGGACCGCACTGAAATCGCGCAGGTCGCGACCGTTTCTGCTAACTGGGACAGCGCGATTGGCAACATCATCGCCGACGCAATGGACAAGGTCGGCAAGGACGGCACCATCACCGTGGAAGAAGCCAAGTCGATCGAGACTACCCTCGACGTGGTCGAAGGTATGCAGTTCGACAAGGGCTATATCTCGCCTTACTTCGTGACCAATGCGGAGTCCATGGAGACTCTGCTCGACAATCCTTACATGCTGATCTTCGAGAAGAAGATCTCCTCGTTGAAGGATCTGCTCCCCGTGCTGGAGAAGGAAGCCAAGACTGGCAAGCCGCTCCTCATCATCGCGGAAGACGTGGAAGGCGAAGCGCTCGCGACCTTGGTCGTGAACAAGCTGCGCGGCACGATCAACGTGTGTGCGGTGAAGGCTCCGGGTTTCGGCGATCGCCGCAAAGCTATGATGGAAGACATCGCTATCCTCACGGGCGGCCGTTGCATCACGGAAGACCTCGGCATCAAGCTCGAGAACATCACCCTTGAAGACCTCGGCCGCGCCAAGCGCGTGACGATCGACAAAGAGAACACCACGATCGTGGAAGGCACTGGCAAGCAGGCTGACATCCAAGGCCGCGTGAACCAGATCCGCCGCCAGATCGAAGAGACGACCTCCGATTACGATCGGGAGAAGCTCCAGGAGCGCCTTGCGAAGCTCGCGGGCGGCGTAGCCGTCATCAATGTCGGCGCAGCGACTGAGACCGAGATGAAGGAGAAGAAGGCGCGCGTCGAAGACGCCCTCCACGCGACCCGTGCGGCCGTGGAAGAGGGGATCGTCCCCGGCGGCGGCCTCGCCCTCATCCGCGCTCAAAAGGCGCTCGACAGCGTGCAGCTCGAAGGTGATGAGCTCATCGGCCTCCAGATCATCCGTCGTGCGATCGAAGCCCCGCTTCGCCAACTCGCGGACAACGCGGGCCTCGAAGGCGCGCTGATCGTGTCCGAAACCAAGCGCCGCAAAGGCAACGAAGGTCTGAACATCGCCACCGGCGAATACGTGGACCTCGTAAAGGCCGGCGTCGTTGACCCGACCAAGGTGACCCGTAGCGCGCTGCAGAATGCGGCGTCGATCTCCGGCCTGCTCCTCACGACCGAGTGCGTCATCACTGAGATGCCTGAGAAGAACAAGCCGGCCGGCGGCGGCGGTGACCACGGTCACGGCCCGGGCGGCGGCGGGATGGACTACTAAGCGATTCGCTAGTAACTAGCTTACGGCGGAGGTTTCGACTTCCGCCGACCAAGCCGCAGAAGAACAGCCGGGTTCCGCAAGGAGCCCGGCTGTTTGACGTTACATTAGTGGGTGCTCGCTTGTGTGAGCGAGCCACCTTCGCCCCGATCCCTCCACTGCGTTCCGGGTCACCTACTTCGACGAAGCAATTCTACCTAGCCAGAGCTTCGGTTGGGATGACATCACGCGAAGCGAGAGCTTATCCAAGCAAAACGCGCTTTATCAACGGGAGCTCCGGCCGGGATGAAACGGGACACGCGCTGCGAGTAACTTACCCAAATCAAAAGCGCCCAAAACGGACAAAAAAATGGCGCTCTGAAACAGAGACGCAGTCGTCTTTTGTCCCAGAGCGCCAAAATGGGCTTCTGCTGCCGTGAAAAGATTGCCCCGCGGTTGCCGTTTAGCCGGAGTTCCCGTTCCCTCGTTAGGTTAACGGGCGGACGACCTGGGGCGAGCATCTGACTTCCTATGACGGCATGTCATCAACGCGCCCACCCCGGCCTCCTTATGTTGATATGAATATCGGTTCGGGATTTCCGACCATCGCTCGAACAACGCAGGGCAAAGTGGTTTTTGGAAAAAAGCTGATGGTTGAGAGTAGATGGCTAATAGCCCCGCATCGCAGAATTAGCGCGGTGTGGCCTATGCGGTGCCATTATCTATCAACACTCAACTATCAACTCTTCCCAACTGCCAAAGATCACTCGCGAAACTGCACGCCAAGCTCGGTTCTCAGCCGCTCTTTTAGTCGCGCGTGCGCCGCGTTCACTTCATCGGCGGTGAGTGTCCGCTCCGCCCCACGGTATGTCAACGAGTAGGCCAGAGATTTTTGCCCAGCGGGCACTTTTTCTCCTGTGGAATCGGTGAAAACATCAAACAGTTCGACTGCGGAAAGCAGCGGCTCTTTCGCGGTCTGCAGAGAAGTCGCGATCTGCGCGTGCGGGAGCGCGGCGGGAGCTAGAAGGGCGATATCGCGCGTCATCACCGGAAACCGGGGGATCTCGCGGTAGCGCGCGCTTTTCGTGGCGTCGGCGAGGTGAATGGATAGATCGATCTCGGCGAAAACAACCGGCGCGGCGGTGTCGAGCGCACGGGCTTCGGCGGGCCAGAGCTGGCCGGCGTGCCCGATGGTCTGGCCGTCGCACTCGATCGTGGCGGCAAGGCCGAGTGCCGGGTTTTCAGTCTTGAGGAACTGCACGTCGCGACCGAGCACGGCGCGGAGAATTCCTTTCAAATCGAAGAGGTCGGCAGCGCGCGTGTCGCCGCCGCGCCAAGTGTTTGGCTGCGTTGCACCGGAGAGCGCGAGCGCCAGGTGCGGGCGCTCTTCTTTCGCGCTGTCGTTTTCAGCAGCAAAGACGCGGCCGATCTCGAAAAGGCGGATCACCTTTTCCCCAGCGCGAGCGTTGCGGGCGATGGCGTCGAAGAGGCCGGGCACGAGGCTCGGGCGCAGGACAGCATGGTCTTCGCTGAGCGGGTTGCGCACGCGGCGCACTTCGCTTTTTGCAAAATGCGACTTCAGCGCGCGCTCGGCGATGAGCGTGAGGGTGCGCGCTTCGTGCAGTCCCGCGCCGGCGAGCGCCTCGCGCAAGGTCATGAGCCTGTCGTGCCTGCGGTCGCTCTCGGAGCCAGGGGCAAAGCGCGCGGTGACGCGGCCCGGGATTTTTTCGAGTCCAACGACGCGCGCGATTTCTTCGATGAGATCAACCTCGCGCGTGAGGTCGGGGCGGAAGCTCGGCACCTGCCAGCCGCCCTCCGTTTGCCGCAGGCCAAAGCCGCAGAGGATATTGTCGATGTCTTCCTCCACGATCTGCACGCCGAGCAGCGCGGCGACGCGCTCGGAGCGGAGCGGCACGGTGCTGGTGTATTCGATGCCCTCAGTGGCGCCTTCCGCGTCGCAGCCGAACTGGGTGTCGGCGGCGAAGCCGAGGCGCAGTTCACCGGGCGTGCCGCCGGCGATCTCGGCGATCAGCTCCGCCGCGCGCTGCGAGGCGACGAGCACGCCTGCCGGGTCCACTTCGCGCTCGAAGCGATACGAGGCATCGCTCATCAGCCCCAGCCCGCGCGAGGTGCGGCGGATGTTGGAAGCCTGGAAATAAGCGCTTTCCAGCCAGATGTCGCGGGTTGCTTCGGTGACGCCGCTGTCCGCGCCGCCCATGACTCCGGCCAACGCTACAGCGCGGCTCGCATCAGCGATGACCACGTGCTCCGCGTCCCCGCGCAGGGTGTAAGTGCGGCCGTCGAGCGCCTTGAAACTCTCCTCGTCGCGAGCGAGCCGCACGCGCAGGTCGCCGTCGAGCTTCGCGGCGTCGAAGGCGTGCAGCGGCTGGCCGCGCTCGAGCATCACGAAGTTCGTGATATCGACGATGTTGTTGATGGAGCGCAGACCGACGGCTTCCAGCTTCTGCCGCAGCCATGCCGGGCTCGGGCCGACGAGGACGCCGGAGATAAAGCGCGCCGTGTAAAACGGGCACTCTTCCGCCTCAATCGAGACGCCATGCGAGAAGTTCAGCTCCGCTTTGCGCACGCGCTGGCACGTCATTTCCACGCCGGTGATCGCCGCGACTTCGCGCGCGATGCCGATGACGGAGAGCAGGTCCGGGCGGTTCGGTGTGATCTCCAGATCGAGCACCGTGTCCGCTGGATAGAGCTCCGAAAGCGGCGCACCGACCCGTGCTTCCGCAGGCAGGATCAGCAAGCCTTCCGCATCCTCCGCGATGCCGAGCTCCTTCGCGCTGCACATCATGCCTTCGCTCTCCACACCGCGCAGCTTGCCGACTTTGATCTTGAAATCGCCCGGCAACACCGCGCCCGGCAGCGCGAGCGGCACCTTATCGCCGACCTTGTAGTTCTTCGCCCCGCACACGATCTGCCGCACTGCGCCCGCTTCATCTTCCTGCACGCGGCAGACGCTGAGCCGGTCCGCGTTCGGGTGCTGGTTGCTTTCTAGAATCTGCGCGACGACGACGTTGTCGATCGCCACACCGCGCGGCTCGATGCCTTCGACTTCGACGCCGGACATCGTGAGTAACTCAGCGAGCTCGTCCGCATCGCCCGGAAAATCGACGCATTCGCGGAGGGAGTTGAGGGAGACTTTCATAGAGAGTTTCGCGCGTGGGCGAGCGGAGGACGAACTAGGCGGCGACTAACTGACCACGCCGAACGGGCGGTGGCGGAGTCACTCCGGACTCGCGAGCTGCTCCGAGTGCCAGTTCCAAGGCGATTTCGATTTCACGTGCCGCATCACTGCGGGTATCGCCGTGCGCCATGATGCTAGGCCATTCCACCACCTGCGCGATATAGCACTCGTCGCCTTTGATGCCGCTATACCAAATGCCGACTTCGTAGTCTCGGGCTTGGTAGGTCATGGCTGCTTAGGTTCCTCTTCAATCTCAAATAGTTTGCCTCCGCAATTCCCGCAGCGACCCGACGCAACTGCAACGGGAGCGAGAAATCGATCAAATGTTTTGCCACAGTGGTGACACTGTAAATCCAAACGCTTGAGCCTACCTTTTTGAAGCAGCGGAAGCCCGATCAGGAGGCCAAAAATAACTGCGAAGAGGAACGCGACCGGTAGTGGATTGGTCCACGCCGGCAGGTTGATAAAGTCGGCTTCGGACAAAACTGCGAAGGCAACCACGGGGACCATGGAAACGACCACTGCAAGCGCCAACTGGTTGGTGCTTTTCTCCTCTGCCTGCGCGTTCGTTCGAATCGCTTCGATTAACGTTTTCTGAGTCATATCAAAACTGCCCGAGAAACCGCTGATCATTCTCGATCAGCAGCCGGATGTCCGGCAGCCCGGTCATGATCATCGCGAGCCGGTCGAGGCCGAAGCCGAAGGCAAAGCCGGTGACCCGCTCGGGGTCGTAGGCGTCGTCGCCGCGCTGGCGGTTCACGGCTTCAAACACGGCGGGATCGACCATGCCGCAACCGGCGATCTCAAGCCACTTTCCTCCACCGGCGCCTGCGCCACTTCCTAAAGCCGAGGCCTGGATGTCGATCTCGTAGCTTGGTTCGGTGAAGGGGAAGAAATGCGGGCGGAAGCGGATGCGGGCGTCGGCACCGAAGAGTTCTTTGAAGAAGAATTCCAGCGTCCCTTTGAGGTCGGCGAGGCTCACGCCTTCGTCCACGTAGAGCCCTTCCATCTGGTTGAACTGCGCGAGGTGCGTGGCATCGACTTCATCGCGCCGATACGCCGCGCCCGGGGCGATGATGCGGATGGGCGGCGCGGCTTTTTCCATGGTGCGGATTTGCACGGTGGAGGTGTGGGTGCGCAGCAGGCGACCGTCCGCGAAGTAAAAGGTGTCCTGCTCGTTGCGCGCGGGATGATCGGCCGGCGTGTTCAGCGCGTCGAAGCAGTGGAACTCGTCTTCGATATCCGGCCCGTCGGCGAGGGCGAAGCCCATGCGGCGGAAGATCTGGACCGCGCGATCCTGGAGCTGCGTGATCGGGTGGAGCGAGCCGCGGCGCGGAGCCGTGCCGGGCAGCGTCACATCCACATCGGTGAAAAGGCGCGACTCGGCGGCGGTGTTCAACGTGGTCTTTCGCTCGTCGAGCGCGGCGGTCACGGCGGTGCGTGTTTCGTTCAGCAGCTTGCCGATGCGCGGTTTGTCTTCCTTGGAAACGCCGCGCATTCCTTCGCTCAGGGCGGTGATGCTGCCGCTGCGACCGAGATATTTCACCCGGGCGGCTTCCAGCGCAGATTCATCGGGCGTCGTGCCGATTTCAGCGAGTGCCTCGGCGCGGATGGTTTCGAGTTGCTGGTCCATTTAGTTTTAGGAAAAGGGCGGCGAGGCTAATCGCAAGGGTGCGCAGGACGCAAAACGGAATGATACGAGGAGTAGTTCGATCCGCTCCGCGGCTGAAATGGCACATTCACCTTTTGCCAAGTTCCCGGACGGACTCTGCCACTTGCAAAACGAAACAGCCTCGGACACGCGAGGCGCATCCGAGGCTGTCAGGAAGTGCTTTGGGAAGCGCCTGAACTACGCAGCCTTGGCGGCTTCGTTCTTCGCGTCGAGCGCGGCTTTCGCCTGCTCAAAGATGGCCTTGAGCGCCGTCTCGTCAGTCACCGCGAGGTCGGCAAGGATCTTGCGGTCGAGTTCGATGCCCGCCGCTTTGATGCCTTCCATGAACCGGCTGTAAGTGAGGCCATGCGCGCGGGCGGCGGCGTTGATGCGCGTCTGCCACAGCATGCGGAAGTTGCGCTTCTTGGTTTTGCGGTCGCGATACGCCCAATACTGGGCCTTCATCACCGCATTCTTGGCGTAGCGGAAAAGTTTGGAGCGGCGGCCGCGAAAGCCTTTCGCTGCATCGATGGTTTTCTTGCGGCGCCGGCGGCTGGCCGGCGAGTTGGTAGCTCTGGGCATGGTCTATTTCTTACGAGTCGGTTTCTCTCGGCGCGCTGTTGTTTTTTGGGAAACGATCCGCCGCCTCACGCTCCGATGTGTCCGGCTCAGATGGGCCAGACAGGCGGTGGGGGATCGATGTTGAGCGAAGCTCATCCTCTTCCTCGTCCTCACCATCCTCCTCCCAGCGCAAGGCAGGGGGAGGACGGTGAGGGAGAGGATGAGGATCAGTTTTCAGCTCAGGCGAAGGGCATGCACTCTTTCATCCGCGCGACCATGGTCTCGTGGACCTGGCCGTCTTTGCCGAGCTTGCGCTTGCGCTTCGAGCTCTTGCTCGAGGCGAGGTGGCGCAGACCCGGTTTGCGGCGCATGAGTTTGCCCGTGCCGGTGATTTTAAGCCGCTTGGCCGCAGCTTTCTTCGTCTTGCGACGTGCGATGGATCTAGGCATGGGGGGCGGAAACTAGCGGGCGAAGGCGTGAGCGCAATCACTTTTTGGGGGGAGTCGCACCACGGGGAGCACGGGGGAAACGGGGAGAAGAAGTGGGCAAGAAACGCCTTTTGCTTTTTCCCCCGTCTTCCACGTGCTTCCCGCGGTTCAACTCCTCATGCAGCCTCGCGACCCGCGGCACCGTCGCTGCCGATCCAAAACGTGGCGCAATACAAACCGGAAGCGCCCGTTTCTTCCCTGCGCACGGGGGTGCCGAGCAGCCGGGCAAAGAGGTCCGCTTCCAGTTTCGCGACGATGGGAAAGGCCCGGAGCACATCCAGGATCGGTGAGTGATGCTCTACGATCCCTGCGACGCTTCCGCCGTCCGCAGGCAGCACTTCGCTCATGTGCCCGTCGCGGTCACGCAGCCGGGCGAGGCTCCCGGCTCGCTCGGGCAGCGTTTCCCCGCGCAGTTTGCCAGCGTATTCCTCGCCTTTGTGCTGCATCGCCACGAGCAGCAGCTTTTCTGGAGCGGGGGCGCCGTAGAGCTGTTGCGCGGCGACCAGCAGGTCGAGGGTGAAGGGGTTGCTGGCGGTGGGGAAAAGCTCGTGCGCCCGGGTGGTGAGGCGGTAGAGCATCTGCGGGCGGCCGAGCTTTTGCGGCAGACGCCAGGTGTCGAGCAAGCCGCGCTTTTCCAAGTCCACGCAGAGATCCTTCACGCCCATGTAGCTCATCCCGAGGCGCGTCGCCACCTCGCCGACGGGGAGCCCGGCAGGGGTGCGCTTCAGCTCATTCAGAATCCGGAGCCGGGCGCTGCGGCCGACGGTTTCGAGGAGGCGCTGCTTCATACGGGGCGGGTGCATTTACAACAACCCGCAAACCCGGGCGTGCTCAACTGCAAAC
>CAXSDZ010000099.1:8123-15805 GCA_964235505.1 uncultured Chthoniobacteraceae bacterium | reverse complement strand
ATCAGACCGTGTCGTCACACGATCTCGACCAACGTGCCTGGTCATCACAGCTAGCGCCGCTCCGCTGCCTCCTGGCGGGCTGGCGGGGATGACCAGCTGTCCCTGTCGATCAGCGCACCCTCGGCGGCCAGCCACGCCTCGGCATCCATCTTGGTCGTGAGCGTCGGGGAGTAGCGGGTGCGGTCGGCCATGGCGTACCGCGCGGTAGGTCACCTCGCCGGACCTGTTGACCCGCCGCTCGACCTCGCCGAAACCCCCGCGCCGTTTCTGACCTGCGACTTTAGGCTCCGACCTTGCGCGCAGGCTGACATTTGAACTGCTTTGCGAGCAGGGGTTAGGGGTTCGAGTCCCCTTGGCTCCACCCGCCCGTCCCGGCTTCGCGGCCGACTCAGACCTGAGGGACCTCGGTGTCAGGTGCCGGCCGGTTCGGCTCTCCGTGGAACAGCAGGGACGACTCGACCCGCCCGGTGCTGAGCACCCGGTCGCGACCCATGCGCTTCGCGTCGTACAGCGCCGCGTCGGCCTCGGCGACCAGCTCGGTGTAGTGCGACATGGTGCCGCGACGTGTCGCGACCCCGGCCGAGGTGGACACCACGACTCGAGGGTGCTCGACGATCCTCAGCTCGGACACGGCCTCGCGCAGGCGTTCCGCGGCCGAGATGGCGTCCTCGAGACCGGTCTCGCGCAGCATCACGACGATCTCCTCGCCGCCGTAGCGGTAGGCGGTGTCCGTCGAGCGCAGTACCCCGGTGACCGCGGTCGCGACCTCCTTGAGCACCCGGTCGCCGAGCAGGTGGCCGTGCTCGTCGTTGAGGCGCTTGAAGTGGTCGAGGTCCATCATCACCATGCTCAGCGGCCTGCCGTAGCGCCGGCAGCGCTCCCACTCGGTGTCCACGTCGACCTCGAAGCGCCGACGGTTGGGCAGGTGGGTGAGGCCGTCGAGGTCAGCGAGCTCGCGAGCCGTGCTGTGCAGGTGCGCCGACTCGAGTGACGCGGCGGCGGTGGAGAGCAGGGCCTGGAGCACCTGCTCGGTGTCCGGATCGACCGTCGTGGTGGCCACCTCGAGGACAGCCGTCACCGTGCCGGCGAGCACGAGCGGGTAGGCGCGTGAGTCGTCGGCACTGGTGGACTGTGCCTCGGCGGCGGCCCGCGCGACCATCTCGGGCGGGTCCAGGCTGACCGGCGGCGCCATCCCGTGCGGGTCCTGACTGCGGTGGACGGCCTGGAACCGCTGGTTCTCACCGCGCAGCCAGAGCACCGTCTCGGTGTTCAGCAGCTGGGACGCCGCCGAGGTGACGCTGGCCGACACGTAGCGGACGCTGAGGCTGCCGGCGATCTCCCGTCCGACGCTCACCACCGTCTCGAACCGGTGAGCCAGCGTGGCCAGCCGTTGCTCCCGTGACCTTGCCTCGACCCCCGCCCGCGACAAGTCAGCCGCCAGGCCGCCGAGCGCGGCACCGATCTCGTCGAGCTCGGGTACGCCGGTCGGCTGGGCGCGGGCGGCGAGGTCGCCGGAGCGGATCTGGGCGACGGTGTCGTGCAGGTTCGCGATCGGTTCGAGGATCGTGGAGCGCAGACGTCGACGCCGTCGCACGGTGACGAAGCCCGCGACCGCCAGCAGCAGCAGATAGCTGACGAGGCTGATCACCAGCGCGGTGGCCTGGCGAGCCAGCGCCGCAGTGCGCTGCTGGCGGATCTGGTCGGTGCTCCTCGTCTCGCTCACCCGATAGGTGTCGAAGAGCGCCTTGCCGTCGAGCAGGAAGCGGGTCAGCGTGCCGTCGGTGCGCTGCTGGTCGGTGAGGGTCATGCCGGCGGCCCGGGTGGCCCAGACCTGCCACCGCTGGCGGGCCAGCAGCATCTGCAGCACGTTCCTGGTCACCTCCGGGGTCGTGCGGACGTCCTGGACCAGCCGGACCGCCGCTTGCTCGGTGTGCACCTTTCCGGCCTTGTACGGGGAGAGGAACTGCGAGTCGCCGGTGGCCAGCCAGGCCCGCAGTCCGGTCTCCTGGTCCAGCATCCCCTCGTGGGCGTCGCGCGCCTCGCGCCCGATCTCCACGTAGCTGGAGAGCCGGGGCTGGCTGACCAGCAGCAGGTAGCCCGAGGTCGCGAGGCTGAGCACCAGCACGGACGCGAGCACGCCGAGGACGAACCGGTGGCTGCGCTGCAGCTCGGCCACCAGTCCCAGGCCGCGAGTGCTCGTGGGCCGCACCGTTCTCCCTCACCTGTGTCCCCTCCTTGGAAGCGTAGGGATCATCGGCCCTGAGCGGACCGGAATGCGAGCTTTGCCCCGGTCCCGGTCCGCGGCTGGGGCGGCCGAGGACACGCCGCACGCCGACGTAGCCTGACCGGGTGCTCCGTCCCCTGCTCGCTCCGCGGATGCTCGCGCTGCACCTGGTGACCGTGCTCGCCCTGACGGCGGCCGTCGCGCTCGGGATCTGGCAGTACGGCGTGTGGCAGCACCGCCGCGACGACCAGACGACGGCCCTGGTCGACGCGGCGCCCAGGCGCCTGAGCACGGTGCTGAGCGCCGACGAGGCGTTCCCCGCCGACGCCGTCGGTCGACCGGTGGGGTTCACCGGTCGTTGGCTCCCGCGCTCGACGGTGTACGTCGCGGACCGGCCGCTGCACGGGAGGCGGGGGGTCTGGGCGGTGACGCCGGTGGCGGTGTGCCCTCCGAGCGACGCCTCGGGCTGCCGCACGGCGTCGGCCATCCTCGTCGTCCGCGGATGGTCACCCAGCGTGCGGACGGCCCCGGCTCCCCCCAGCGGGGCGGTACGCGTCACCGGCTGGCTGCAGCCGGCGGAGGGCTCGGGCGTGAGCGACCCGCGTCCCGACGACGACGTGATCCCCGAGATGCGGGTGGCCGACGCCATCCAGCACGTCCATCAGGACCTCTACGGGGGCTACGTGATCGCGCAAAGAGTCACCCCGAGCACGCGCACGCACGCGACGATCGAGCGGATCGATCTCCCGCTCGGGCAGCGCTCCATCACCGCCGTTCTTTCGGAGAACGATGGAAGCCTGGTCTCCGCCTTTGCGGATGGCGGGGACGGGCAGCTTTACTTTGCGACGCGCTTCGCTGGCGCAGGGGGCGGCGGCACGATCGGGCGCGTCTCGATCCAGCCTGCAAAGCCGCTCGCCGGCAGGTATGGCGGGGTGCTCGAAACAGGCGGCAACTTCACCGACTCAGGTGCGCTGCGCATCGCGCTCACGCCAGGCGGGCAGTTCACTGGCTTGCTGACGGTGGCGGGAAAACATTTCGGTTTCCGCGGAGCGATCGATTCGCAGCAGGTGGCGCACATCCGCATCCCACGTCCCGGTCAGCCTGAGCTGGCGCTTCGGCTCGCGTGGGACGGCGAGGCACTCGGCGGGACGCTCACGGCTGGCGCGCAAACTTTCACGCTCGCGACCAAGCGCTCGCCCTGGACTGGAGAGCACGCCGCGCCACAAGCCAGCAGATACACCGTCGCGCTCGATTTGCCTTACAGCGCGCCGCCCTCGGAAGCACCGCCTGGCAGCGGCTTCGCGACGATGATGGTGTCGCCTTTGGGCACCGTATCGGTCGCAGGTCGCCTCGCCGATGGAGTGCCTTTCACGGCAGGATCGATCGTCGGCGCGGATGGCGCTTTTCCCCTCATCGCTGCGGCTGGCAGCGGACGTGAAGCGCTGGCTGGCCGCGTGACTTTCCGCAATGTCGCAGCCGTTTCCGACTGCGACGGCGAACTCGCCTGGCAGCGCAAATCGCGCGGAGGCGCCGCGCCGTATGCCGCCGGCTTTTACCATGATGTCCGGCTCACGGGATCGCGCTTTGCCGCACCCGCCGCAGGCTCGCGCGTGCTGGCGCTCGATGAGGCAGGCCGCGCCAACATCCACCTTTCGGATGGTGGTCTGCCGCAGTCGCCGCTCGATGTCCCGATCACTCTCACGGCGGCAAACCGCGCCACCTTCCCGCCGCCGCTGCGCTCCATGAGCATCGACCTGAAAACCGGCATCTTTGCCGGGACGTTCACGCATCCCGGCGACGGTCGCGTGCGGGCACTGCGCGGCGTTTTTCTCCAAAAGCAAAACCGCGCCTCCGGCTTCTTCCTCGGCCCGCGCGAAGGCGGCGGTGTCGATGTGACAGCAGCCCAGTAAGTGACTGAGTGTTTCGGTCCATGGCCGTTTTCGTGGCGTGGGTGGCACAAAGACGGAGGACATCAGGCCGGGCTCCGCGACCATGAGAGCGGGCTCGGCGCGCGTCGGTGACTCATTGCACCTCGCGCCGCCAGAGCCACTCCTGCTTCCATGCTGCCGGGATCGCGGCGTTGTTTTGCAGCCACTCGCGGCTGGCGGATGCGTTGGTTTTCAGCCAGGGCAGGACGACGCCTGCCAGCACTTCGCGGCGCAGGTTCGGATCGCCGATGCTGAGGGCGCGGGCGGCGGCAGCGGCGGGCGCGGAAGTGCGCGTGGCATCGGCCAGGCCGCGCAAGGCGGCGTCGCGGTCGGCGCCCGGGGCGGTGGTGGCGAGAAGCGTCTCGGCGCGCGACGGGTGGCGGCCGTAGGCGGTGTCCATCGCGCCGGTGATGGCGTTGAAGCGCGCGGGGCCGGAGGCAAAGTTTTGCCCCCACGCGCCGAGGTCAGCGAGGTCGCCGTGCTCGGCGCGTTTTACGCCGAAGAGCGTCGCTTTGGCGATCTGCGCGTCCTCGGGGAGCTGATCGTAGAACTGCCACGCGAGCGCGGCGTCGCCGTCGAAAAGCTGCTTCCCCGGCGTGTGCCACAGGCTTTCCATGAAGGCGCACTCCAGCAGGCGGTCGCGCTCCGCGCCGGGCGGCAGCGCACCGAGCATCGCGAAGGTTTCCGCGGGCGCGCGTTCCATCGCGCCGCCGAGCACCGCGGGATCCCAGTGGGAAGTGCCACGCCAGTTGGCTTGCGCGATATCGACGCCATTTGCGAGGCACCACTCCAGCGCGGCGAGCGGCTCTTTTTCCGCCCACTGCCGCGCGGCGGCGATGGCCGGCGCGGAGCGGAACTCCGCCGGGATTCCGCTCAGCCACTCCAGCGCCAGGCGCGGATTCTTATTGGCGATCTGCTCCGCGGTGCTGGTGACGAGTTCGTGGCCAAGCACGCCTGCCTTCAGCGTCGGCAGGAGTTCGGCCAGCTTCGCGAGCGCCGCCGCCGGATCGCGCTCGGCCCAAGCCCGCAGCACGGATTGGCGCACGTCATCCCGCGTCTGCCCCGCAGGGATTTCGGCGAGCGCGGCATACGCGGCGGCAGGGTCTTGCTCGGCCCACTGCTGGAGCTCCCGGAAGATGGCATTGTCCCGCAGTTGGCCCGGCGGCAAGGTTCGCGCCCTGGCTACCTTCGCCGCTGCATCTTTGCCATACAATGCGTCGAGAGCCTCACCCAGCAACGCGGTAGCTGGCCAGCCCTTCAGCTCCGACGCGGCGTGAAACGCACCTTCCGGGTCTGCCTTGGCCCAAAGCCCGAGCATTCGCCAGTTCTTCGGATGCGCTCTCACCCAAGCCTCCGCCGCGTGGGGATCGAGCTCGAACCAGCGCTCCACCAGCGGCGGCAAAAGCTCGGATGCAGTGGCCTGCGGCAACGACGCGGCGTGCTTCACCAAGGCGGGCAAATCCGCGGCGACGAGATCGCGCAGGGCCTCGAAAAGCTCCGCCCGCTGCCGCAGTCGCACCGTCTGCTGGAGCGCGGAAAAGACGCGCGCGATCCGCCCATCGTCGCTCGGGAAAGCGAGGCGCAGCGCGGCATCCGCAGCCGCCGGGGTGCTTGCGATGCGGGCCGACGCAGGCTGCGCAGAGTAGGCGGCGGGCGAGCCCGCCTCGCCGCTGTCGCGCGTGGTGAAAGACCCGGCAGCGATCCCGGCCGCGAGCCCGAGGGAGGAGACCAGGAGAAGCGGACGCGAGTTCATCGGGTGCGGTGCATGATGTCGGCGACGGTGCTCCTTCCCAATCCCGGCAAACTTCGCAGCCACGCGCGGGCGGCGGGCGGGTTCTCCATGCTCCAGCGAAGAAAAACCGTGTCTGCCGTCTGCGCGCGCAAGGCGGGATCGGCCACCTGCTCGACCCACTGCGCGGCGGCTGCGGGATCGGCGACCGTCACGATCGTGGCATACGCACCCACGGCGCGGTCGCGTTCCGCGCCTGCGGGCATCGCTTCCAGCCAGCGCGCGGCCCCGGCGGGATCGCGTCCGCTCCAGGTATTTGCCACAGTCGTGAGCGCTGCCGTGCGCGCGGGGCCGGGAGGCTGGCGCATCTCCCACTCCGCAGCGGACGCACCGACCAGTCTGGCGAGCACTCCCGCGAGCTGGCTGGCGAGCGCGCCCTTTGTATCGCTCGCCGCCAGGGCTTGGTAAGCCGCCGCCGCTTGCGCAAAGTTCACTTCCGCGCCGGAGTTGAGCGCGACTTGAAACCGCGCCTGATCGCGTAGCGCACCGGGCGGCAGTGTCTCCGACCATGCCCGCATCGCGGCGAGATCGCGCCGCGCTAGGCTCACCAGCGCGGGTCCGATTTTCTCTGATGCCTTCGCATCCAGCGCGTCGGCGTGATCGCTCAGCCAACTTTGGAACTCTTCTGCTCCCATGTCGGCCCAAATCCGCACTGCCATTCCGAACATTTCTCGGTCTGCGTCAGGCGCAAACCCGGCCGCCCACTCCGCCAGCGCGGGAGCGAGAGGACTGCGCACGATGCCCTGCATGGGATACACCCATTCCCTGCCAAATTCTGCCTTTCTGCCATCTACGACCACCATCCGCTCCGACTCTTCCCGAAACAGGGGCAGAGCATCCTCGGGTTTTAGGAAGCCGAGATTATTCAGCGCCGTAGCCGCTAGTCTGCGGCGCGTCGCAGGGTCGTCGATTCGATCGAGCACCTCCCGCACTTGACTCGCGCCGCGTCTGCCAGCGGCCCCAAAGACATTCCCCAGCAGTTCCTCCCGCAGTTGGCCCGGTTTCTCCGCCCAAGCCACATCGAAGCCCGAGCGGACATCGGTGTTCACCATGCCGGCAACGTAGCCCGTGAACACCGCGCGCCGGTCTCCCGCGTCTGGAAAGCTCGCGAGAAACTGCTTCGCTTTCGCAAGGTCGCGCGCCGCGGCCTCGTTCATCAGCGCGTAAAGACCGGTCTCGCGATCCGTGCCCGGCTTCATGGCTGCGAGAGCCTGCCGGGTCCACTCTGGCTCCCGCCGGGCGAGCACTTTGAAGACTCCACCGAATCCGCCGTGAAGCCGCTGCTCCAGCGGCCACCCGCGCCAATCCTTTGCGTGAAGCTCCCCAAGGAACGGCGCGCTGCCGAGAAAGCGCAGAGCGCCCGGCGCATCGACCGCCAGCCAGCGATCCATCCATGCTTCCGCGAGATCTTCCGCCTGCGTTTGCTGCGACGTTTCCAAACGCCCGAGCAGCGCGAGCATCTCGCTGGCTCCGGCGGGAAAGTCGGCGGCTTCCAGTTTCTGCAAAGCCGCAGCAAGCGCGTGGTCGCGGGCCAGGCTTGCCGGTTGATCGCTGATCGTGGCGAGCGCTGCGATCCGCTCTTTTGCCCCCGCGCTTCCAGTGGATGCGGAGGCATTGGTGGCTGGGTCAAGTGCAGCGCGCTCGTCCGGCATTCCCACCGCAGCTTTCCCGCGGATGGGACCGGAGCCGGCGATCCAGCGTGCGCCGGTGCCGATCGCCTTGGCTCCCGCCTCGCGGCAGA
>CAXSDZ010000099.1:3227-8113 GCA_964235505.1 uncultured Chthoniobacteraceae bacterium | reverse complement strand
CATCCCACGCCAACGCTGATTGCGGCGGCGAAGATGAGTTGTAGGGGGAGCCGCATCTCTGCGCTTGTGGGTGCCCGGTGTTCGCAAGGCAACTCCGAACGGCATCGCATCCCGCCGCGGTGTGGCCTTCGCCTGCCATCACAACGCAGTTTGATGGGTTCCAAAAATCCGGCGGACGCGAAGCCGCCGCTACGCGGACCAATGCGCAGTGCCGACTCTGGTTCTACGGCGTGCTCGGCCAGGTGGAAACACGCCTGGGCAGCGGTGCAAGGCACGACCTGTGGCGGTTCCAGTCGGCGACCCGCAATTGAGTCCAGGTGCGCGAGGGAAGGGCGGCGCGCAAAGCGCGGTCTAGGGCACGAAGGGGAGCAGTGCAGATGGCCCGACAACGCATGCCACTCTTGGAGCGGCGACTCCCGCCTCACCCGGTGAAGCACCCCGCCGTCTTCATCCCGTCCAAACGACCGGCGGCATACGCCTCGAAGACGCGGCGGATTTCATCGCGCACGCGGCGGAACACGGCGAGCTGTTCCTCCTCCGTGCCGGTGGCATGCGCGGGATCGGTGAAGCCCCAGTGATGCCGGTTCACACGGCCCGGGAAAGTCGGGCACGCCTGGTCCGCATTGCCACAGACGGTGATGACCGTGTCCACGCCACGGTCGAGGAACTCACCGACGTGCTTGGAGTAATGCGATGAGATATCGATGCCGATTTCCTGCATCGCCTGGATCGCCAGAGGGTGGACGGTGCCGGCCGGCTGCGAGCCAGCGCTGGCCACGCGGAGCGCATCGCCCGCCGCCGCGCGCAGGATGCCCTCGGCAAGATGGCTGCGGCACGAGTTTCCCGTGCAGAGAATGAGGACGAGCGGCTTTTCCATGGCAAAGAGTTGGAGCGCGATTCGTCTGGATAAACTCTCTCTTCGCGCGGTGTCATCCCAACCGAAGCTCCGGCTAGGCAGCGTCGCTTTGCGAACAGAGGTGACCCGGAACGCAGTGGAGGGATCGGGGCGAAGGCGGGGAGGGCTCACGCATGCGAAAACTGCTAGAGCAGCCGCCGCAAATCGTTGCGCGGAGGCAGCGCGGCAGGTCCACGTTGAATTCCGAGGTCTTCATGGGTGTATGAGTTGTTCGGATTCCATCGGGCAACAGTCGGCCGGGCGCACGATGCAGATGGCGGGCACCGCCAGCAGCGCGCCGATGAGCGGGCCGGCGAGGTAGAGCCAGAGGTGATCGAGGTGGCCACTCACGAGCGCAGGCGAAAGTGAGCGCGCCGGATTCATCGACGCTCCGCAAATCGGGCCGGCGAACATCGCTTCGAGCGTGATGACTGCTCCAATGGCGATGCCAGCCGTGATGCCTTTTTCCTTTGCGCCAGTGGAGACGCTGAGGATCACCAGCATGAGCAGAAAGGCGAGCACGACCTCCAGCACGAAGCTCTGCATTTCCGCACCCGCGGGCAGCGTCGCGCCGAGTGTCGCGTCGGCTGGAAAGAGGAAGCGCAGCAGTCCGCTCGCAGCGAATGCGCCCGTCAACTGCGCGGCGACAAACCCCGGCACGTCGCGCCACGGGAACCGTCCCGCCGCCGCGAATGCCGCAGTCACCGCCGGATTGAAGTACGCGCCGCTCACGTCGCCAAACGTGTAGATCATCGCGAGGACGATGAGGCCAAAGGTGAGGGCAATGCCGGGATGCGTGATGGCGCCTCCACTCGCGTGATCGATGACGATCGCGCCGGTGCCCGCGAAGACGAGGGCGAACGTCCCGAGAAATTCGGAGAAGAGCTTTCGGTTCATCTCGCGGCGACCTTTCGTTTGGTGGAGGCGGCCCTGGCTTTCCCCGGCGGCGCGCAGCAGTCCGCCAGTGGCCCCGCGCAGTTCGCCAGCGCCTTCGTCATTCTGCGCAGATCCGCTGTGAATACCGCGTTCTCGCGGCAGCAATCCTGCAAGCATTTCATGTTCGCCGTCAGCTCCGGCGAAGGCTTCGCCGGGAGCGAGTAGATGATCCACGCGCCGTCGCGCCGCGTCTCCACCAGCGCGTGCTCACGCAGGTAGGCGAGATGCTTGGAGATCTTCACCTGCGAGGCGTGCAGGATTTCCTGGAAGTGGCAAACGCAGAGCGGCTGATGCGAAAGGAGGTGGAGGATGCGCAGCCGCGTCTCGTCACAAAGGCACTTATAAACTTCGATCAGCTTCACGCCGCACCACATACTGGAACACACATATCCGTAAAGAAGAATATCCCTGCGCCTGCCCGCGACTTGGTTCAACTGCGACCACCGTCGCCCGCTCCGGGAAAGGACGTGCTGCGACGTTGCCTTGCCCCAAAGCGCTGCTGCCTTCCCTGCATCGCGCCGCAGAGCGAGGTGGCCAGATGAAGCGCGGGTGGCATCTCGGCTGCTAGGCTCCCCGGGATGAAAATCTCCCGTGGGTTTGTGCTCACCTTGCTTTTGCTCGCTGTCGCCGTGGTGGGTTACGGGCAGTTCCAGCCGCGACTGCTAGGCGTGCTGAGCTCGGAAACGCTGGCATCGCAAAAAATCAGCTCCGACGAGCAGTCGAACGGCAGCACCGAGGAGGCGTGGACGATCATGGAAGTGTGCGATCAGATCGGCTTCTTGCTGCACCCGGAACCTCGGCCGGGGCCGGCAGCCCCGAAGCGGATTTTCGCGGAGCGGAGTCGCTCGAAAATCGTCGCTTACAACGTCGAAGCCGGCGCAGTGAAGAGCACCGTCACGCTTCACAGCTCGGTGTGGGACCCGGCCACTTACCAAGGATGGTGCCAGGCTGTCTCGGGTGGAACTGGTGGCGCCGGAGCCGGTCAGCGTCCCGACATTCTGGCCGAGTTGCTGTTGCCGGAAACGGCCACTTTCCTCGCGCTGGACGAGCGCCTTTCCCGCGAACTCGCAAAGTTTCCCCGCGATCCGCAACTCCACACCGAGGCCGCGTTGCTCCTCGGCACCATGGCCTGGTTCGATGCTGCCGGGCACTTTCAGGACGTGCGCCCGCTGCTCAATCGGATGACCGCTTTCCTCGCCGTGGCGGATGCGTTGGGCGCTGCGGGAAAGATCAGGGAGGTCGCGGAAATCCTGCGTCTCGTGCTCGTGCATGATCAGGCCGGCGCAGTGGCGGGGATCGCCGCCGCCCGGACTGCCGGCGTCATTCCGACGGCGTGGCTCGATGCGCTGGAAGTCACCGCGACCGCCGACGCGCCCGTCTGCGAAGTCGTCGCCGCGACCGCCGACTGGCGCAAGACGGAACCAACCGCGGCCAAAGGCCCGATGCTGGTGCAACTGGCGCACTTCCGCGTGCTGACGCAGAACATGAGCGCGAACAAGGCTGAGTCCTTTCTCCGCACGGTGAACCATCCGAGCGGGGTGAGCTGGGGGCGCTTCCTGACGCAGGCCCCGCTTGGGATCCGCCAGGGACACATGTATTCCCGTGCGCTGCTCGGCCTGGAGGTGGAGGACGCGAATGCGGTGGCGAAGGCCTGTGGAAGGGGCTCGCCACTCAAGCCTCGCGAAGCATTCGCCGGTTTTCTGATCGAGTTTGACGGGCTGACTGCCTGCGAGCGTCCGCCGGAATCGCGGGTCGTGGGTCTGCAATTGTGGGCCGGACGCACGCAGCGGCATTTCCTCCAGGCTGCGGCGGTGCTGCACGACTTTTTGCAAAACCATCTGGGTGTCCCGGAGCAGGCTGCGGAGTTCAATGCCGCGATCGGGAAGCAATTCTCCACTGCCTTCTACTTCCCTTTCCTCACACTCGCGACCGCTGAGGCAGGCAGCGCGCACTTCAAGGAGGCGCAAACGGCGGCCGAAAAGATCACCCGCGCGCATCCTGCCAGCGTCGCGCCCCAGCTCTGGGCCGCGCTCCAGCCGGAGACGCCAGAAGGCATGGCGCGCGGAACACCGGATTTCCATCGCTTCTACAATCCCGAGGTGCCGCGCCACACCTCCTACGACGCCGGAAAGCGGATCTTTGAGATCGGCGTAGGAGATGAGAATAGTCTGCCGCTGCTCAAGGGCTTGCTCGCGCGGTGCCCATACGATTACGCCATGGATTTCCAGACCGCTTTGGTGGAAGGCCGGCCAAACGATATCGAAACCAAGCGAATGGAATCCTGCATGCGGTTTGCGGACATATCGAAGAAGGCATCGGACTGGGTGGCTTCCGCGGCATACGGCAATCCCCAAAGATATGAGCGCCTCAAGGAACGCGAAGCAGAGGGGGATCCTGACGCCTACATCGCGCTCTCCAGTTACTTCGAGGCAAGGCAGGATATGGCGCGCGCGGAGAAGTATCTGCTCCTTGCGCATGGAAAAGTGGATTCCGTCCTTTTCGCCAATGCCTGTGGGTTCTTCGTTGAATATTGCGCACAGCACGGACGGATGAACGAGGCGGAGCGGCTGGCGAAGGAGGCCGCGGAAACCTATTCCTCAGCGGGCCTTTCTACTTGGGGCTGGCTGCAGGAGTATCGGCAGCAATGGGCGGAGGCTTCAAAGACTTACCGCGCGATTGACGAGCGCTACGGGCGCGGCGCCGGCGACCATCACCTTTGCTACACCATGCGCCGGAAGCTCGCGGGTGAAGGCTGGCACCCGGAGTATCAAGCCGGCATCGACTTGCTCTTCCCGCGCGGCTTGGAGAAGGTCTCACTTGCTTCGCTGGGGAGCGCACCTCCTCGCACGGGAGTATGTTTCAGCCAGACCAGCGAAAGGCTGCAGAAGGTCGGGCTAGGTCTCCGCGACGTGGTGGTCGGCATCGATGGCGTCCGGGTGGAGAATCTCCAGCAATACACCGCGGCGCGCAGCCTATCCGAGCGTCCGGACATGGTGCTCCTGGTCTGCGACGGACATGCCTATGAAGAAGTGAAGGCGCACCAGCCCGGACGCCG
>CAXSDZ010000099.1:0-3217 GCA_964235505.1 uncultured Chthoniobacteraceae bacterium | reverse complement strand
AAGGAGGGCGTGCTGCATCAGGACCTGTCGGTGACCAACACCAGCCCGGACGCCGATTCGGTGTCGATCTGCGCACTTTTCAGCAGTAATCCGCGAGCCGAAAGGTGATCTGCACTGAACGGACAAAAACAGTGAGCAATGGATGAGAGCAGGTTCGACAGAAGCGCAGCCGTTCCACTCTTCGTCTCCTTCTTCATCTTCATCGATTTCTCACTCCCGGTCAGAGAAAAATGAAGGGAGGCGCGAGCAGCCACAGTGTTTTCTGAAACCGCTTCAGGCTCTACACAGTCCGTGTGCGGCCGCAGCAAGGGGGAGGCGACATCCGCAAGATGAGCGCGCCGCGCTGCTCGTCCTTGGGCACTGCGCATTCGTCTACTGCACGATCCAGAGAACTGCGGAAGATCGACCAGGGATTTCATGGACAACGCTGTGCGAACCGCAAAATTCCGCCACCTCGGATACGAAACGCCAAACGGCAGCGGTGAACCACGCGGATTCTCACCGCCCGCTCGCCCTCAGTCGCACAAAAATGTCCGCTATTGGTTGACCCGTTTCCGGCGGTTCTGCGCCTGCCAATCACAACAAAGCGCGATCAACCGGCACTTTCTTTCAGCAGGTTGGCCGACACATCGCGGCACAAGTCGATGAAGACATTTTCGGGAAACGTCAGCTTGTGGCTGCGGGCGTGGAGGATGCCCCACTCGCGCCGCAACCGGCGCCGCCCGATCGGCAACGAGGCGAGCGTGCCCTGCTGAAGCTCGGCGGCAGCGATCCACTTCGGCAGCAGCCCCACGCCCAGGTCTAGCCGGATGAATTGCTTGGTCGCTTCTTCGCTGCCGATCTCGATGAAGGGCTGGAGGCGGATTCCTTCCTGCCGAAAGTAAGACTCGATCAGTGTGTGAGTCTCGCTCGAGCGCTCTGGCAGGATGAAGTTTTGCTTCGCGATCTCGCGGGTGTTTGCCTTCCGCCTGGCGACCCACGGATGGTGCGGATGGAGGATGAAGTGGAGCTCATCCCTGCCGATGCGGATGAAGTGGATGCCCGGCGCGCGCAGCGGTTGCACAAAGACCGCGAGATCGGCCCGCCCCTCGGCCAGCGCATCGATCGCCTGCTGCGCCGTGCATGGATCGATCTGGATGGTGAACTCCGCGAAGCTGCCGCGGAATTCCCGCAGCGCGGGCGGCAGGATGTATTGGCACGCGGTCGTGCTCGCCGCGATCCGCAGATGTCCGCGGCTCCAATCACCCCACGAACGCAGCTTCGAGCGCGCCGCAGCCATCTTTTGCAGGATGGACTCCGCATCGGCCACGAACTCGGCTCCCGCCGCGGTGAGCGAAACGCTGCGTGAAGTGCGGTCGAAAAGACGGCAGCCGAGGTCTGCCTCCAGCGCTTTCAGGCAGTGGCTGATCGCCGAGGGCGTGAGCTCGAGCTCCTGCGCGGCGCGGCTCATGTTCAGATGCCGGGAAAGGGCGGAGAAGACGCGAAGAGACTGGCTGTCGATGGTCATGATGCGGCATGCACTGACTGGGAAGGAGGTCTGCTCCATGCGAGCATCCCCGGCAAAACGCGCGGACTGTGAGAGCGATTCACAGATCGGGCAAGCGGCTTTCAGCGCCAGATTTCAGCCCGCCGCACGGGCGCGGTGGCATTCCCGGTGCTAACGGCCCGCCCCGTGCCGTTCGCCACGAATCTAAGCAACTCCCAGCCTGCCCGCAGAAATGCCGTGCGGGACGAGGCGCTCACCATCGGATTTGTTCCGACCATCGACTGCGCCGTGCTCATCGCGGCGCGGGAGTTGTGCCTTTTCGAGAAGCGCGGGCTGAGCGTCCGCCTGAGCAAGGAGATCGGCTGGGCAACCATCCGTGAAAAGCTGCTGCACGGGGAGCTGCACGCCGCTCACGCACCGGCAAGCATGGCCTTCGCGATTCATTGCGGGATCGGCACGCAAGCGCGGCCGTGTCTCACCGCGTTTGTGCTGAGCCTGAACGGCAGTGCGATCACCCTTTCAACCGAACTCTGGCAGGCCGGGGTGCGGGATGCGGCCTCTCTCGGCGCTCTGATTCGCGAGCAGCGCGGCAGCAGGATTTTTCGCTTCGGCGCAACGCTGAAACTCGGGACGCAAAGCAGCGACCTGCGCCGCTGGCTGCGGTCCGGCGGCATCGATCCCGAGCGCGACATCGCGATCCCGATCGTGCCGCCATCGATCATCCACCGGCAACTGGCGGAAGGGCACCTCGACGGCTTCTGCGCCGCCGAGCCTTGGAACTCGATGCTCACAGCGACCGGCGCGGGCTGGGTAGTTGCGACATCTGCGGAAATCGCCCCGCAGCAACCCGAAGCCGTGCTGCTGGTGCTGGAGGAGTTCGCCGAAGAGCGCTCGACGGAGCATCTCGCAATCGTCGCTGCGCTGAGCGAGGCAAGCCGCTTTTGCGACGATCGCGACAGCCGGCTGGAATTGATCCGCATGCTCGCGCTTCCGCGCAATCTGGACGTGCCGGAAGCCGTCCTGGCCAGCTCGTTGCTCGGCCCGTTCGATACCGGGCGGGAGCAGCGCGAGATCGCCGATCTCATCGTGTTTCACCTCGGCGGGGCGAACGTTCCCGACCGAATGAAAGCGCGGCGCGTTTTCGATCAGGTCCGCGCGCTGCCGGCCTCGCAAGGCTGCCGCGCGCTCCGCCCGGACGTCATGAGTCGCGTCTTTCGGGAAGACCTCTTTCACCTTGCGCAGGGGCGCGCCGCTGCCGCTCCGAAGCGCGCACAGCGTTCCCGCGGTTCCTCTTCCTCCGGGGCAGATGCCGGCCCGACAGCAGCACCGTGCGTGGCTCTTGCCGGCTAAAGCTACGCGCTTCTGCCCACCCGGCTGCACACCTCACCACACCACCACAAAACACACATGACAGAACGAACCAGATCCCGAATCCCCGCACTCAGTCTCGCATTCGCCGCCGCGCTCGCCGCGCCGTCGCTGTGGGCCGCCGGTCCACCCACGGCACAGGTCAATACCACCGGTCTGGCAGTCACCGACACCACGGTCACAGTCGGCCAGCTCCACTCCGCAACCGGGACAATGGCGATCAGCGAAACCGGGTCCATCCAAGCTGAGCAGCTCGCCATTGATCAGATCAATGCAGAGGGCGGCGTCCTCGGGCGGCAGATTAAGGTAATCAAGGAGGACGGTGCCAGCGACTGGCCTACCTTTGCAGAGTAGGCTAAGAAG
>CAXSDZ010000098.1:0-15981 GCA_964235505.1 uncultured Chthoniobacteraceae bacterium | reverse complement strand
GCGGACCGAGGGAGGAAGCTGCGCGCTTTGTGGAGTTTAGCTGGCTGCGGGCGGCGTTGGTCCATGAACGGGCAGTCTTCGAAGAAGCAGACCCGATAGCTTTCGCCGCTCTCCTCCATGCGTATGGGCTGGGCGACGAGCTTTATGCGGAGCCTGAGTTGAAGCCCGCCGAGAGCGAAGTCGTGCCGCCGCCTCACACAACGACGCTGCCCATGAAGGTCGAGTTTTTCGCCGAAGTCCTGCCAGCGACCAGCCGCGAGCTGGATCGCCAGGCGAATGCGGCTGGCCTTTCCGTGGGCGAGTTTCTCGATTGGAAATTCCAGGCGGCGACTTGTCTTCAACAACCAGCGGAAAGAATGACGTCGAAGGGATTTTAACCGCGGATGGGTGCAGATGAAACGCGGACAAGCTCAGACCGGGTCCGCGTTTCGTCACTGTGCATCCGCGGATGCTTCCATTTCTTCCCTTCTTGCCCAAGGCAGGCCGGGCGCTTTTCGCGAGGCCGACCCGCAGTCGCTGATCCTTGTTTTCACACAAGGCGTGAATGACTGATGCCACACAAAGCACGAGACGGCCAAAGCCTCCCATGAACATCCCATTTCCATTCGACAACTCCTACGCGCGTCTGCCGGAGCGCTTCTTCGCGCGCGTCTCACCCACCCGGGTCGCGGCCCCGCAGTTGATCCACCTGAACGCGCCGCTGGCGCTGCGCCTCGGCCTGGACCCGGACGCGCTCTCCAGCCAGGCAGGCGCGGAAATCTTTTCGGGCAACCGCATCCCAGACAAAGCGGAGCCGATCGCGACGGCGTATGCGGCGCACCAGTTCGGCGGCTTCGTCCCGCAGCTCGGAGACGGGCGCGCCATCCTGCTCGGCGAAGTCATCGATCGGGACGGCGTGCGGCGCGACATCCAGCTCAAGGGGGCAGGGCCGACACCCTTCTCACGTCGTGGGGACGGCCGGGCTGCGCTGGGCCCGGTGCTCCGCGAATACGTGGTCAGCGAAGCGATGGCGGCTCTCGGCATTCCCACCACGCGGGCGCTGGCTGCGGTGATGACAGGAGAAAAAGTGTTCCGCGAAGAAATGCCTCCCGGCGCTGTGCTGACGCGGGTCGCATCCAGCCACATTCGGGTCGGCACGTTTCAGTTCTTCGCGAGCCGCGGCGATGTGGAAGGCGTGCGGGTGCTCGCGGACCACGTTATCGCCCGGCATTATCCTGAAGCCGCGCGTGCGGAGAAGCCTGCCCGCGCACTTCTCGACGCGGTGATCAAGGCACAGGCCGAGCTCATCGCGCAATGGCTGCTCGTCGGCTTCGTCCACGGCGTGATGAACACCGACAACATGTCGGTCGCCGGCGAGACGATCGACTACGGCCCTTGCGCTTTTCTCGATGCCTACGATCCGGCGGCCGTCTGGAGCGCGATCGATCGTCAAGGGCGTTACGCCTTTGGCAACCAGCCGGCGATTGCCCACTGGAATCTCACGCGTCTTGCAGAGTCTCTGCTGCCGCTCCTATCTGAGAATGCCGACATCGCAGTGGCTGCGGCGACAGAGGCGCTCGACGGGTTTGTGCCTTGTTTTGAAAAGGCACATCAAGCGGGTCTGAGGCGCAAACTTGGCCTCACCACCGCCCGGGAGGGCGACGTCGCGCTCGGAAAAGATTTCCTCGATCTCATGGCGGCCACCAGCGCCGATTTTACCCTCGCCTTCCGTTCACTGAGCGATGCGGCATCCCATCCAGAGCATGCCTCCCGTGTGCGGACTCGCTCCCCGGGCGCCTCGGCCGATGAAGAATGGATGGCGCGCTGGAGCAGCCGACTCGCGCAAGAGCCGGCGGACTTGGCGGCGCGCCAGCGAATGATGCGCTCCGCAAATCCAGCCTACATTCCGCGCAACCATCGCGTGGAGGCCATGATCCGAGCCGCCGTGGATCATGGCGATTTCGGCCCGTTTGAGGAGCTGCTGGAAGTGCTTTCCACCCCGTTCGATGACCAGCCGGCCTTTGCGCAATACGCCGAACCGCCACAAGAGCACGAGCGGGTGCGCCAGACATTCTGCGGAACCTAAACGCTGCATCGCGAAATGCCACGGCGGACGACGCGCAAGAACCTCCTGGAGGCGCATCGCTAGTATGCTCGGAGGAGTGGTCAACGGACTGACTCAATGGAAGCCGCAAAGTGATGACGTTAACGGGATTCGAATCCGAGAAGACCGGATTTTTCGCGCCTGCTAAAACTTGTGTATCTTCCTCGATTCGATAGGTTTGCGAAACTCGCGAAAATTCCGATGTAAAATAGAGTGGTCGCCAAAAGGCACGAAATCAGGCTGAATTTGTCACGTTTTGTCACGAAATCCGATAGGCATCTGACATTAGCTGGGAGGGCTGTTCGAAGAGGCTCTTCTCGGCAGTGCCACGTGAGGAAATTGGAAATGTTGAACTAACAAGGCGAGCGCTTCGAGCCGCAGTGCGTACGCAGTCTGGCGCTGGGAAGCTCACGCTTAGACCGTTGTCATTGTTGATGTCATTTTGACATCAGAAGTTAAAATGTGCTAATTCTACATCATGACCCGCACGCAGATTCAGCTGCCGGATGAACTCTACCAGCGCGCCAAACGGTTTGCCGAAGAGCGCGAACTGTCGCTCGCTGAGATGACGCGGCGCGGGTTAGAGCTTTTCCTTGCTCGCTTTCCCGAGGCACCTGCTCCAAGGGCGAGCTGGAGCCTTCCAGAAGTGCGCGGAGGCGGGATCAAGGTGCCGCTCGAGAAACTGCGGGACATCGCTGCGGAAGGCGAAGAGGCGCGGGGCCTTCACGCCTGATGCTCTCGGTCGATACCAATATCCTCCTTCCTGCTGTGGAGGTGGAGAACGCAGACCATGAGACCGCAGCTGCGTTTCTGGGATCGTTACAGAGCCGGGGCGACGTGGCCATTTCCGAGTTCATCCTGCTGGAGCTCTACGGCCTCCTGCGTAATCCTGCGGTGCTCGCAAAGCCGCTCAGCGCTCCCAAGGCTGCCGAGGTGTGCGAAGCCTTTCGCGCGCATCCGCACTGGCAGGTGATTGGTTTTCCGCCGGACAGCCGCGCTTTTCACAACCAGCTTTGGCCGAGCTTACGACACAAGGGATTCGCCCGCCGTCGAGCTTACGACCTCCGAATAGCACTTTCGCTGCTCCGAAATGGGGTGACTGAATTTGCCACGGTGAACCTTAAGGACTTCGAGGGTGTCGGGTTCCGACGGGTTTGGAACCCGCTTTCTGCCTGAACCCAGGATGCCTGACCTCGGCTGAACGCTCCGGAGCACACGCTGAAGCTTCAGGAGTTTGCACGACAAGGTGCTTACGGTAACGCTGGATCTCCCGCCACCTTGTTAGGTGGGAACGACATGCTGCTTACCCTCACCACTACTCACCGCCCCGCCTCGGACCTCGGACATCTGTTGCGCAAGAACCCCGTGCGGGTGCAGAGCTTTGAGCTGAGCTTTGGGAAGGCGCACGTCTTCTACCCTGAAGTGACCGAGGAGCGCTGCACGGCGGGGCTCTTGCTGGAAGTGGACCCAGTGGGGCTGGTGCGTGGGCGGCGTGGTCCCGCGGGCGAAGGCCGCTCACTGGAGCAGTATGTGAACGACCGGCCTTGCGTCGCATCTTCGTTTCTGAGCGTGGCCATTGCCGAGGTGCTGGGCAGCGCGCTTTCGGGCAAGAGCAAGGATCAGCCGGAGTTCGTGGACGTGCCCATCCCACTCTCCGCCACGGTTGCCGTGCTGCCTTGCCGGGGTGGCGAAGCGTTTGTGCGCCGCCTCTTCAAGCCGCTCGGCTACCGGGCAACCGTCGTTGGCTACCCGCTCGACGAGACCTTTCCCGAATGGGGTGAGAGCGCGTATTTTACCGTCACGTTGAAAGGGACGCTGCCACTGCGCGCGCTACTCTCGCACCTTTACGTGCTCGTGCCGGTGCTGGACAACGACAAGCACTACTGGGTCGGCGACGAGGAAGTGGAAAAGCTCCTGCGCCGCGGACTCACAGACCCTGCTCGCAACGCCTTCGCTGCTGGTCGATCTCTCCGATCCCGAGAGCGATCGAATGGTGGACGGAGATGACCGAGCGCGGCGGCGAAGGCATGGTCGTGAAGCCACTAGACTTCATCGCCCGCGGCCGGCGCGGCCTGCTCCAGCTTGCGGTGAAATGCCGTGGGCGCGAATACCTCCGCATCATCTACGGCCCGGAATACACCGCGCCAGAAAACCTCGATCGCCTACGCTCCCGCGGCCTCGGTGCCAAGCGCTCGCTAGCCCTGCGCGAGTTCGCGCTCGGCATCGAAGGCTTGGAGCGCTTCGTCGCCCGCGAACCGTTGCGGCGCACGCACGAGTGCGTTTTCGGCGTGCTCGCGCTGGAGAGTGAGCCGGTGGACCCGCGGCTGTGATCCGCGCGGTTGGTGATCACCGAAGCTACACGATTAGGCTCACACGACCCCAGCCACCTCGCGGGCGCGAAGGTCGTCCGTGGAGCCGAGCGGCACGCCTGCGAGATCGTTGCCAGGCCCAGATTTCAGCGGCAGCTTTGTGCCCGCGTAACGCAGCGCCCCTAGTTGCTCCGCGACAAATCCGAAGTGATCGGCACCGGAGCCAGTGCCTGCGGCGAAGCCACGGATGACAATGGAAGCAATGGCCGAAACGAGCGGGGTGCCTCCGGCAATCGGCAGATCGTCATCGGTTCCAAAGAATCCATCCGTCCCGCGTTGCACCCCGGCGGCGGCGCTGCTCGCGATCCAATTGCGGCCGATGGCGAGGGCTCCAATGCGCGCGTCGGCATGGACCGCCGCGCCCACACGGTCGTATCCGGCAAGGATCTCCGCGCGCTCCACCGAGCCGCCAACAGTGACCTTGCCAATCGCCAGCCCGGCGCTTTCCGAAGCCGGAGCGCGCGCGCCGCGCGCGCTGATCGTCACCGGCTAGAGTTCGCTGCCGAGCACATCGCCCGAGATGGTGAGTGAACGAATCGCGCCATCGCTGCGGATCGCTCCGCCGAGCAAGCTGCCCTTGATCGCAAGTCGCGCGATGTCGCCGCTCGCCTCGATCGTTCCCTCGCGCACACCGCCTCCGATCGTCACGCTGCCGATCTCGCCATCGATCGAAAGGCTTGCATCGCGAAAGCCCCCCAGCAGCCGGAGCGACGTCAGCTCGCCCGTGATTTCGCTGCGGCTCGAGCCGACCGGCAGCTGCGCGGCGAGGCCCGCGCGGCCCATCGTGTTTGCAGCCAGGCTGCGCAGGCCGGGCGTGCTGGTGTCAGCGTCGCCCGCGTCGATGCGGCCGAGGTCGCCTTTCACCTGCACCGTGCCGAGATCGACGCCGCTCGCGTCGATGTGACCGATGTTTGCCAGGCCGTCGCCGACGGGTCCGCGGCGGACGGCAACGGTGAGATTTGCGCCGGCAAATGCGGGATCGCCGAGAAGATCCACGAGAGCGAGCTGCGCGCCGACACCCGCCGGCACCAGCGTCAGATTCGCTGCCGTGAGGGTGCCGCGGCTGACAGTGACAGTCACGCGGTCACCATCGACATCGGTGAAAGTCGCAGTTCGTCCCTTCAGCAGAGTCGCATCGTCGCTGAGGATCGTGCCGACGCCGGTGCCGTCGTCGATCGTTGCGCCGGTTGCGTCGGAGAGCAGCACGGAAAAAGTTTCCGTCGGCTCCAATTGCCCATCGCCCAGGATGCCAATGGCGATCGTCTTGCTCGTCTCACCGGGCGCGAAGGAAAGCACGCCGGGAGCAGGCGCGGTGTAGTCGCTCGCGTCTGCGGCGGTGCCGTCGGCCGTGGCAAAATGGACTGTGACCGGCAGCGCCGAAGCCTGCGTGAGGCTCACCGTGAAAAGCAGGTCGCGGCTGCCCGATGCGCCTTCGAGGATCGCTGCGTCGCCGATCCGCAGCGCCGCGTCATCATTGCGGATCGTGCCGATCCCGATAGCATCGGCGAGGGTGGCGTTCACCGCGTCGGAGAGCACGAGCGAGAAGGTTTCATCTGCCTCAGTGTCGCTGTCTCCCGCGATTTCCAGGGTGAGGGTTTTGCTCGTCTCGCCTGGAGCAAAGGTGAGCGTGCCGGGAGCTGGCGTGAGGAAGTCACTCCCCGGCTGCGCCGTGCCCGCGCTGCTCGCAAAGTGAACCGTGACCGGCAGCGCTGAAGGCTGCGTGAGACTCACGGAAAAGCTCACCGCGCCCGTTCCGCCGTCGCCTTCCACCGCGGAGGCGTCACTGATTTGCACCGCGGTGTCGTCGTTGCGGATCGTGCCGGTGGCTGTGCCGCGCACGACCCTCTGATCGCTCGAAAACACCAGTGAGAGAGTCTCGTCTGCTTCGATCGCCTTATCGCCGAGCACTTGGACGGTGATCGTCTTGCTCGTCTCACCTGGAGCAAAGATCAGCGGCTCGGCATAATACACCGGCACGAAGTCAGTCCCCTCCGTGGCTGTGCCGGCAATCACTCCCACGCTGATCAATGCGCTCTCCGCCGAGACGTAGTCGAGAGACACCACAAACTCCAGCCGACTATAACCCGCCGCTCCTTCGATCACCGTCGCATCGGCCACTCGGATGGCCGTATCGTCGTTGAGAATCCTGCCGGTGGCGCTGCCCTCTGCGATCATCGCGTGGACCGGCTCGGCCAGCACCAGCGAAAACGTTTCGTCCGTTTCGATGCTCCGGTCACCACGCACTCCGACCTCGATCATCCGGCGAGTTTCGCCCGGCGCAAAAGTGATCTCCGCGCCCGCAGCCGGAGCAATGAAATCGCTGCCTGCCTCCGCGCTGCCGGCCACCGTGAAATAGCGGACTGTGACCGGAAAAGCCGAGGCTGAGGAAAGGCTCGCCACAAAGCCAAAGGACTGGGTGCGCTCATCGCTCTCGCTGATGGCGTCGGTGAGCAGAGGGTTGGGTTTATAGAAGGCGGCGGTGGCCAAGCGGATCACGGGCTCCGCGTCGTCATTCTGGATCGTGCCGATGCCGATACCGTCTCCGAGCGTCGCGTTTTTCGGACTGCTCAGCACCACGGAAAAACTCTCCGTATTCTCATGCACAAGGTCGCCGAGAATCGGCACGAGGATGGTCTTGCTGGTCTCGCCGGGCGCAAAGCTCAGCGTCGCCGACGAGAGCGTTGCGAAGTCGCTTCCTGCGAGCGCCGTGCCGTCCGCAGTCGCGAAGCCAACCGTCACCGGATAAATGCTGGAGTGCGAAAGCTGCACGGTGAACGCCAGGCCCGCCGCGCCGGCGTTTCCTTCCTCGACCGCCGCATCGCTGATGCTGATTGTCGGCTCCGCCGATCCAAAGAACACGTAAGCGGAGCCGGAATACATTCCATTCGCATCCGCTCCCGGAGCTCCGATGATGAAGTCTGCGAAGCCATCGCCATTCACATCGCCAGCCTCGTTCACCGACGCGCCAAGAAAATCCTGGTAGCCATCTCCCTGCACCTTGAATCCGGTCGCACCATTGAGCGCCGCGAGGTTTTGCGTGGGATTGTAGCCGGCGGCTTTGCCAAAGACGACGTAGCTGCTGCCAACCGTGTAGGGAAAGTGCGCGATGCCGACCAGCAGATCGTCGAAGCCGTCGCCGTTGAAATCGCCCGCGCTGCTCACCGCGCTGTTGCGGCTATAAGATTCTTCATTCAGCAGTTTGAAGCCGTTCGCCCCATTGAGCGCGCTGACACTCAGGCTCGCCGCGAACCCGCTCTGCTTACCGAAGATCACGTAGGTTCCCTGCGTGGAGCTCACCATCAGGTCGTCGAAGCCATCACCGTTGACATCGCCGGCGCTGCTGACCGCGCGGCCCGCATATTCGCGCGACGTTGCTCCTTGCACCCGGAACCCGGTGGCGCCGTTCAACGTCGCGACATCCACCACGCTGCCCCAGCCAGACGCTTTGCCAAACACCACAAAGGCCGCTCCGGTATCGTCGTTGTCGGTGGTGACCAGATCCGCGCGCGACGCGCCGATGATGAGGTCGTCGAAGCCGTCGCCGTTCACGTCTCCGGCATTGCTCAAGGAGCTGCCAAAAAACGCCATCGACTGGCCGGCCGGCGGTCCTGACAGGCGGAAGCCGTTGCTCCCATTCAACGCTGTGCTCGTGAGAGCAGCGGTCCATCCACTCCGCTTTCCGAAAACCACGTAGGCGGCATCGCGCTGGCTGGAGCCGATCATGATGTCGTCAAACCCATCACCGTTTACGTCGCCCGCGCCGCTCACCGTTCCGCCGACGTAGGCGGCGATCGTGCCTTGAAAGCGGAAGCCGTTCGAGCCGTTGAGCGTGGTGAGATCAAAGACCGCAGGAAAGCCGCTCGCTTTTCCAAAGACTACAAAGGCAGCGCCCGAGTTCGACCCATTCACATCCGCGGTCGGCGAGCCAATCACCAGGTCGTCGAAGCCGTCGCCATTCACGTCGCCCGCGCTGCTGACGTTTCGGCTGACCTGATCGTTGGCGAGGGTGCCCGACAAGCGAAAGCCGTTCGCGCCATTCAAGCCCGCCAAGTCGGGCACTGCCGGGAAACCGCCGGCCTTGCCGAACACGACAAAGGAAGACGGCACGCGGCTTCCCCCCGCAACCGTGGCCGTCGCGCTGACGATCACGTCATCAAATCCGTCGCCATTCACGTCGCCCGCGCCGCTCACGGAATTGCCCAAGCCATCACTGGCACCGCTGCCGTAGAGGCTAAATCCGGTGGCGCCGTTGAGGCTCGAAAGATCGAGGACCGGCGCGAAGGCCGGGGCGATGCGCGCTTCGAGAATCTCGATGCGGAAAAGGGGAAGGCTCATGGTCGTTGTTCGCGTCGAGGGCTTAAAGGGGCTCGCGCAGCCGCACGTCGTTGCCGATCGCCACGCTGTCATTGCCGGGACCGGCTTGGAGCGGGAATTTCACGCTCCCGATTTTGAAGGCGCCGATCTCCCGCGCGACAAAGCCGAAGCCATCGCCTTCGGCAGGAGTTCCCGTCACCGTGCCTTTGATCAGCACGGACGCGATCTTTGCCGAAAGCGAGGTCGCTTGAGGGAGCAGGGCGTCGTCGTCGGTCCCAAACCTTTCATCGGCGCCCGCTTCAATCCCCGCGGCGAGATCGCTGGCAATCCAATCGCGCCCGACCACGACGGAGCCGATGCCCGCGTGGACATTCACCGCGCTGCCCACGCGGTCATATCCTGCCAAAATCCGGGCGTTCTCGACCGAGCCGCTGATGCTGATCTTGCCGATGGCCAATGCAGCGCGGGCCGTCGCTGGTACGGGATCACCCGCCGCGCTGATGACCGCCGTCAGCGCGCCGCTCCCGCGCAGATCACCGCCGATGGCGAGCGTGCCGATCGCGCCGCCGCTGCGGATTTTGCCATTGACGAAATCGCCGCCGATGCGCAGCGAGCCGATATCCCCACCGGTGACGATGGAGGCATTGCGCAGGCTGCCGCCGATTGTGGCGGCGGCGATCCTGCCGGTCACTTCGATCCTCGCGTCCTGGATGGTGTCGCGCACTTTGAGCAAAGCCAGAGAGCCCGTGATTTCGCTGAGTGGAAGCAGTCCGCCGAACTCCTCGAAGACTGGAAAGCGCCCGAGCGAATAGGCGCTCAAACGCAGACCAGTCAACGAGCCGGAGCCGTCGCTGCCACGGGCGCCCGCATCGATCGTCCCGATGTCGCCTTTCACCGTGATGCTGCGGAGATCCGCCCCGCGCACGCCGATCTCGCCGACGTTCACCAGTCCGTCCCCGCCCGGCGAGCGCTTGGCATTGACCGTGAGATTTGCGCCGTCAAAAGCGTGGCCGAGCAGCGAGACGGACACGAGCTGCGAGCCAGCGCCGGCGGGCTGCAGGATGAAGTTCTCCGCGGAAAGCGAGCCGCGGCTGACCTGCACTGTGACGAGGTCGCCGTCCACATCGCAGAAGGTCGCTTTCTTCGAGCCGACGAGCGTTGGGTCGTCGTTGAGGATGCTCCCGGTGGCGCCCCCATCCTCCAGCACTGCGTTCACCGCATCCGAAAGCGCGACGGAGAAGGTTTCTGACGGTTCGAACTGGCCGTCGCCTAGGACGGAAATGGCGACCCGCTGGCTGGTGACGCCGGGCTGGAAAGTGAGCGTTTCTTCAACCGCCAGGAAGTCACTGCCAGCGGTGGCGGTGCCGTCCGTGGTTGCAAAGCGCACGGTCACCGGCAGCGCGGAAGGCTGCACAAGGCTGACGGTGAACTGGAGCGCACGCGTGCCGGCAAAGCCTTCCAGGATCGACGCGTCGCCGATGCGCACGGCAGTCTCGTCGTTGCGGATCGTGCCGGTCGCGGAGGCGCGGCTGATCGCGGCATGGACCGCGTCGGAGAGCGTCACCGTCAGCGTCTCATCGGGCTCAATCGCGGCGTCGCCGTTCACCGGGATGGAAAACTCGCGGCTCGTCTCGCCGGGATCAAAGGTGAGCGTCGTGGCGGAGATTGCGGTGTAATCGCTGCCGGCGAGTGCCGTGCCATCCGCCGTGGCGAGCCTCACTTCCACCGGCCGCGTGCTCGGCTTGGCGAGGCTCACGGTGAAGACGAGCGAGTGGGTGCCGTCGTCGCCCTCTACGACTGCCGCATCGCCGATCGAGAGCGCCGTGTCATCGTTGCGGATCGTGCCGGTGCCGACCGGGTCGAGGAGCGCGGCATTGACCGGCTCGGAAAGCACGAGCGAAAAGGTCTCCGCGTCTTCGATCTCGCCGTCGTCCACCGTGCGCACCGTGATCGTCCGGAAGTGCTCGCCGGGGGCGAAGGTGAGCGTCTGGTCGAAGGCTGCAAAGTCCGCGCCCTCCGTCGCGGTGCCGCTCACCGTGGAAAGGCGGACGCTCACCGGCAGCGCCGATGCAAACTCGAGGCCCACATTGAAGCGCAGCCCGGCTGTGCTTCCCGCGCCTTCATCCGCGAGCTCGTCCGACACGGCGAGAGCGGCATCATCGTTGAAGATTGTCGCGGAGATGCGAGAAACGGCGAGCGTCGCATTCACCGGGTCCGCGAGCACGAGCGAGAAGGTCTCGTGCGCCTCGGATTTCGTGTCGCCGCTCACCTCGATCGTAATCGTCTGCCGCGTCTCACCCGGCGCAAAGGAAACCCGCGAGTCCGGCGCCGGAGCGGTGAAATCGCTCCCGGCGATGGCCGACCAGTCCACCGTGGAAAACGCCGCGCTCGCGGGCAGCGCTGAAGCGGCTGACAAGGTCACTTCAACCGTCATCACGCGGCTGCCACCATTGCCTTCCACCACCGTGCCGCCGCCGCTGATCGTGATCACCGGCGGCGCATCGTCGTTGCGGATTGTCCCCACGCCGGTGCCGTCCGCGATCGTGGCATTCGAGGCCGCGCTCGCGACGAGGGAGAATGTCTCGTCCGCTTCGTGCAAGCCATCGCCGAGCGCCGAGACGAGCACGGTCTTGCTCGTCTCGCCGGGCGCGAAGCGCAGCGTCGTCGGCGCGAGCGCCGCAAAGTCGGTGCCGGCGAGCGCGCTGCCCGCAGCGGTAGCGAGCTGCACTTCCACCGGAAAAACCGTGGGATTCGAAAGGCTCACGGTGAATGCCAGCGGGCTTGCGCCGGTCGTGCCTTCCTCCGCGCTGGCATCGCCGATGGTCACTCCCGGCATGCGATAGCCGAAAACCACGTAAGCCGCGCCGGCATCCACTCCGCGCGAATCCGTCTTGGGAGCGCCGACGATGAGATCGGCAAACCCGTCGCCGTTCACATCGCCAGCGCCACTCACCGCCGAGCCGAATTCATCCTGTGGCTCGTTGCCGGGGAGCTTAAAACCATCCGCGCCATTCAGCGCAAAAAGGGAAATGTTCGCGGCGAACGGCGCCGCTTTGCCCAGCACCACAAAGGCCGCGCCCAGCCGCGCGGTGGTGTAGAGCGCGCCGACCACAAGATCGTCGAAGCCGTCGCCGTCGATATCGCCGATGCCGTCCACAAACGTCTGGCCGCCGTTCGGCTCGCGGGTTTGCAGCGCGAAGCCGTTTGCGCCGTTCAGCGCTGCGACGGAGAGCGACGTGCCGAAGCCGTCGGCTTTGCCGAAGACCACATACGCTGGCGAGGAAAAGCCGCCAATGATCAGATCATCGAAGCCGTCACGATTGAGATCGCCCGCGCCGCCAACGGAGCGCCCGGCGGCATCTCCCGCCGCGCCGACGATCTTAAATCCTTGCGCACTGGTCAGCGCGCCCGTGTCCAGCGTGGCAGTCCAGCCGGTGGGCTTGCCGAAGATCACGTAAGCCTCGCCAGCGGTGTTTCGGCCCGGAGCGCCGATGATCACATCATCGAAACCATCACCATTCACATCGCCTGCTGCCGCCAGCGAGCTGCCCAAGCCGTCATAAGTCTTTGCGCCGATGATTTTGACGCCGCTGGTTCCGTTCAACGACCCGAGGTTTAGCGTCGCGGTGAACCCGCCGGCTTTGCCGAAGACGAGATACGCCACGCCGGAGTTGAACTCCGGATTGCGGTCCGAGGTGGGCGCGCCGATGAGCAGGTCGTCGAAGCCGTCGCCATTCAAGTAGCCCGCCGCGCTGACGGCGCGTCCGGAGTAGTCCTGCTGCGGCGGTCCCGCGAGCTTGAAGCCGAAAAATCCATTGAGCGTGGAAACGTTCAGCACGGCGGGGAACGCGGTCGCCCTGCCGAAGACCACCCAGCTCGCGCCTCCGTTGTCATTGGAAAAGCCGCTCGTGTCGGCATTAGGCGCACCGATGATGAGATCGTCCAAGCCATCGCCGTTGATGTCGCCCGCGCCGCTGACCGACCAGCCGGCCGTGTCGCTCGCATCCTTGCCTCCGATCTTGAAGCCGTTGCTGCCATTCAGCGCGGCGAGATCCACCATGGCGCCGAGCCCGCCCGCGCGCCCGAAGACCACAAACCCCGCGCCTTTCAGTTGTCCGAGCTCGCCGCGGTCCGCATGCGGCGCGCCGATGAAAAGATCGTCAAATCCGTCGCCATTCACGTCCCCCGCATCGCTCACGGAGAAGCCGGCATAATTTCCCGCCTGCGCGCCGATGATCTTGAAACCGGTGTCGCCGTCCAGCGCTCCCACATCTACGACCGCGGCAAATGCGGGCGCGATGCGGCCTTCCAAAGATTCAACCAAATGGGCGTGCTTCCTCATGGGGTGGGGGTGAGCGCAGACCGCGTGCGGTCCGCGGCAGCGGACCCGCCAAAGGCTGCGCGCGGCAGTTGATGCCGCACCGCCGCTTTGTCAACCGCCATTCCGGCGCGCCTCGGCACTCCAGAGAAAACAGCGGGTTAAAACCACGAAGGCACGAAGAACACGAAGGTGAATGGACGTCTTCACCTTCGTGCCTTCGTGGTTTCCTTCGGCGTTCTCACTCGTCGATCGTGAGAATGCGCCGGATCTCGTCTGTTTTGAATCCGAGCGCGCTCGGCATGCGCACGCCTGGCAGCACCGCCACATCGTAGAGTTCGTTCACCACGCCCTCGATCGAAACGGAATGCACCACATCGCCCGTGCGCAGATCGACGACGAGCAGCCCGCACCTGGGCTGGGCGCTGCGACGCTCCAGCGCGTCATCGAGCGGCAGCCCGGAAAAGGTGCGGTTTTCGCGGCAGGTGGAAAGCCCGATCACTGCGAACTGTCCGTGGATGCTCAGCCCACGCGCGTAGCCCGGGCAAAAGCAGATCGGCTCAAAGCGTCCGCTCGCGAGATCGACCGTGCCGAACTCGCCCGCGCCGCTGTTGAGCACAAACAAGCGCCCGGCGTGCAACCGCGGCGAGTGCGGCATGGAGAGCCCGCGGCAGATGGTCTCGCCGCTCGCCACCTCCACCACCACGCCGCCGTCGCGGCGCCGCTCGCGCCAGCCCTCGTGCACGTCGCTCGTGCTTACCGCCGAGACAAAACGCGGCGCGCCAGCTTCCGTCGCGAGCCCGTTCAAATGGCAGCGATCCTCCGCAGCGAGCCGCGAGATGAATGGTGGCCGCCAGAGCGGGCGGAAGGAATGCGTCTCACTCGGTGCCGCTAGGCAGGAGAAAAGCGTGTTGATGAAGATCGGCCGGGCCTCCGCATCCAGCGCGATGTCGTGCGCGTCCACGTCGCCCGTGGTGTAGGCGAGCCGCGGCACGTAAAGGCGATCGTGTCCGCCGGGACCGAGTTCGCCCGCGGGAAGCGCATTTTCAAAGCGCCAGAGCTGATACAGGCTGCTCATCCAAAGCGTCGCCGCATCGGGCGAAGCGCACAGCCCCATGCAGCGCTCAAACGTGCGCTCAAAGACCGCGAGCTTCCCATCCGGGCTAAGTCCGAGCAGGAAAAGCTTGCCGCTTTGATACGTGGTAAACGCCACGCTGATCCGCTGCTCGGCCAGCCACGCTGTGAACTGGCGCGAGGCGGAGATTTCCAGTGCGGGCGGCGGGTTGCTCATCGGAGGGAAGAAGCGGGGGAACGGGTCTTTGGTTGCGCCGCCGCGCTGCGGTTTGCGATCTCAATCTGTTCTTGCGCCGGGCTGGCTGCGAGTTGGAAGAACTGCCTCGCGATGGCAAAGCTGCCGTTCTGCGGCTGCCAGGCCCCGCGAGCTCCCGGGCGACCATCCTTGCCGCCCTGATCGGAAAACGCGCCCCTGCAGACCTAAACATGCTCTGGCCAAGCGAACCTCTTTTCCACCGAAGGCGAGCTGGTGCTTTTCAACTCCGTCTCCGGCAGCGGCGGTGTCACTGTGACGGCGACCGGCGCCGGCTCATCTTTCCCCATTAAACCCAATGGCTGACCTCACCAATCCCCGGCTCATCAAGCTCAAGGGCCTGCTCTTTCTGCTGCTCGGCGCGCTTTCCGCCGCCCTGCTCCTCGCGGAGACACGTTCGCTGCGCCACGCCGCCCTCCTCGCCATCGCCGTTTGGAGCTTCTGCCGCTGCTACTACTTCGCCTTCTACGTCATCGAGCACTACGTGGACCGCAGTTTTCGGTTCGCCGGGCTGTGGGACTTTGCCGTTTATCTGTGGAAGAAGCGTCACGAGTGACGCCTCTGCCGGACGCGCGGCTGATGAGCACGCAAAAATTTGCTCCTCGCCCGCCGAAATGCGGGGAGCAAACATCCCGCCCGGCATGACCTCCTCCCCGTCGTCTCAGACGTTCCTCCGCGATCTCGACAAGAAGCTCTGGTCCGCCGCCGATCGGCTCCGCGCGAATCTCGACGCCGCCGTTTACAAGCACGCGGTCCTCGGCCTGATCTTCCTCAAATACGTCTCCGACTCCTTCGCCGTGCGGCAGCGGGAGATCGAGGCGCAGCTCCGCGACCCAGCCAGCGACTACTTTCTCGACCCCGCCGACACCGGTGGCGAGGGCAGCGCGGACCATCTCGAAGCCCTCCGCGCCGAGCTCGAAGAGCGCGACTACTACATCGAGAAGAACGTCTTCTGGGTGCCCGCGCTCGGCCGGTGGAAGACGCTGCAGGATAGCGCCAAGCTCCCGCCCGGAACGGAGATCGAGATCACCAACGGCAAGAAGACCACCTACAAGATCACCTCCACCGGCAAGCTCATCGACGACGCGCTCGATGCCGTCGAAAAGGAGAACCCGAAGCTCAAGGGTGTCCTCAACAAGACCTACACCCAGCTCCAGCTCGACCCGGCGAATCTCAGCAGCCTCATCGACCTCATCGCCACCATCCCATTCGAGCACGCAGACCTGCACGCGAAGGACATCCTTGGCCACGTTTACGAATATTTCCTCGGCCAGTTCGCCCTCGCGGAGGGGAAAAAGGGCGGCCAGTATTTCACGCCGAAATCCATCGTCTCGCTGATCGTCGAGATGCTCGAGCCCTACCAGGGGCGCGTTTACGATCCCGCCATGGGCTCCGGCGGGTTCTTCGTCCAATCAGAGCGGTTCATCGAGGAACACGGCGGCAAGCTGGGCAACCTCTCCGTCTATGGGCAGGAGAGCAATCCCACCACCTGGCGCCTTGCCGCGATGAACATGGCCATCCGCGGCATCGACTTCAATTTCGGCAAGGAACCGGCCAACTCCTTTACCAG
>CAXSDZ010000097.1:8291-16229 GCA_964235505.1 uncultured Chthoniobacteraceae bacterium | reverse complement strand
GCAAATGGGTCGCAATCAGCGTTTTTCTGCTGCTCGTCGCGGCAATCTTTTGGGGCTTCGTTTTCTTTCTGCGCCTTGCCTTTGTGGCGCTCCCAGACATCGTCGCGACCGCCATCCCGCGAATCGTGCAGTTTGCGACTCAGCACGGTTTTGATCTGCCCTTCACCGATGTAGCGAGTTTGAAGGATGTGGCGGTGGAGGGCGTGCGCGGGACACTCGGATACGTGGGCAACTTCGCCAAGATCGCGACGAAGGAGTTCGTGTTCTTGGTCGTGGGCGTCGTCATCGCAATCGGGGTTTTCGTCAATGCCCGCTCGGCTCCTCGCTCTGTGGCCGCGCCAGCGAGCGGATCGGATCTTTTCTCACTTGCCTCGTCGCTGTTGGCCGCGCGATGCCGGGCGTTTTATCGCAGCTTCGAGAAGGTGATGGGCGCGCAACTCCTCATTTCCGCGATCAATACGGTGCTCACCGCGATCTTTGTCTTCGGCTGCTCGCTGCGCTACGCGAGCGTGCTGGTGGCGCTGACATTTCTCTGCGGACTCCTGCCTATTATTGGCAACGTCATCAGCAACGCGCTCATCGTTGGAATTGCCTTCACGAAGTCTCCCCAAATGGCGGGCTGGGCCTTTCTGTTCCTCGTGGCTGTCCACAAGCTCGAATACATCTTGAACAGCCGCATTGTCGGCTCGCGCATCCGCCATCCCATGTGGCTCATCCTGGTAGGGCTGATCGTCGGCGAGCGGCTCATGGGTATCCCGGGTTTGATTCTCGCGCCGGTCGTGCTGCACTTTGTGAAAGTGGAGGCGTCGCAGTATTCCGTCGCCTCTCTCCCATTGCCGCCCGCAAGCGACAGTTGAGAAGAAGCCGTCGCCATCCGCGGCACCACGAAACGGGAGGAGGGGAAACGTCCGCGTAGTCGCATCGGCAGGCTGCTGTGCGGCCGTTTGCTCCGCCTTTCTTGCAGCGGACAGGCAATCTGGCGCCTTTGCTCTTTGACCCAATGAGCCCGGTTCGCTAGAACGCGCGGCCATGTTCACGCGTTCCGATTCAAGTCCTGTTTCAGTAGTTACCGGCGGTGCCGGGTTCCTCGGCTCACACTTGACCGATCGGCTGCTGGCTGAGGGGCACAGGGTGATCGGGGTGGATAACTTTCTCACCGGAAATCCTGACAATGTGGGCCATCTCGCGGGAGACGATCGTTATCGGCTCATCAAGCACGACGTCTCGAACTTCATCTTTCTGCCGGATCACGTGGATTACGTGTTTCACTTCGCGTCGCCCGCAAGCCCGATCGACTATCTGGAGCATCCTATCCCAACTCTGAAAGTCGGATCGCATGGGACGCACAACGAGCTTGGATTGGCGAAAGCAAAGGGTGCGAAAATGCTGCTGGCATCGACGAGTGAGTGCTACGGCGATCCGCTGGTGCATCCGCAACGGGAGGACTACTGGGGAAACGTAAATCCTATCGGACCGCGCGGCGTGTATGACGAAGCGAAGCGCTTCGCGGAGGCGATCACGATGGCTTATCACCGCTATCACAGCGTCGATACGAAGATCGTGCGGATCTTTAATACCTATGGCCCTCGGATGCGACTCCGGGATGGCCGCGTGGTGCCTGCCTTCATCGGTCAAGCGCTGACGGGAGAGCCGCTCACGATCTTTGGCGACGGCTCACAAACGCGCTCGTTTTGCTACGTGTCGGATTTGATCGACGGGATATTCCGGCTCTCGCAGAGCACTTTTCATGAGCCGGTAAACATCGGCAACCCGCGGGAGATGACGATTTTGCAGTTTGCAGAGGAGATCAAGCGCATCACGAGTTCGGACGCTGAAATCGAATTTCGGCCGCTACCCGAGGACGATCCGAAAGTGCGCCAGCCCGACATCACGCGCGCCCGGACGCTGCTCGGATGGGAGCCGCGGGTCGAGTTCGATGAGGGGATTCGCAAAACAATCGATTATTTCAAAACCCGCTTGAAATAAGGAAGTGCCGCTCGTTTTTTCTTCCCAAGAAAATCCAAATCGCCGACAAGAGCACCCGCTCAACCCCTGGGCCCTCCAAAACCCTCATCCCTCCATGAAAAGCCTCACTCTTTCTCTGTTTGCTGTCCTCGCGCTCGTCATTCCAGCCGCTGCACAGGCTCCGCTGCGCGCGGGCGACGTGAAGATCGACAAAGCAGTGCCGACCAATGTGCGGACGCCAGATTATTCGCTGAGTAGCGGCCCGAGCAAGCGATCGGAAAATCGTGAGTGGCTGGAGGTGGAGGTGGAGTTCACGACGATCCCCGAGATGATCGATGAGCTGACGCTGAATTATAAGGTGTTGATGGGTGGCAAGTTACTCGTCGGCGAGGTGACGCACGTGAACATCCCAAAAGGCAAAGGACACCTTTCAGTCGCTTATGTGTCACCGCGGACGATGGAAAGCCTGAATGGCGGAAAGCCGCCGGGGCCAAACGCGGTGCAGGGACTTTGGATCGATGCCGCTAAGCAGGGGCAGGTGCTCGCGCAATTCACGACCGCGCGCACCGCGGTGCCGAATGCGCCCCAACTACAAGGGCTCCTCCTGCAAAAGCCGAACACGCCGTTTGCGCCGCTGTTCTGGGATCGCTACGAGGCGATCAAATCGGTGCGCTAATCACCCGCGTCACTCGCGGTTCCAGCTTTTTCCCCAAGCGCTCAATGGCAAAACCCTCACGCATCCTGACGCTCGACCTCGGCACGCAAGTCGTCGGACTCGCAGAGTTCAGGACTGGACAAAACGGAGGACTCGTCCTCACCAACCATCGCACCACGGAACTGCTCGCCGACCCTGCGGCAGACGCCTCGCGGCAGGCGCAGGCCAAGATCGTCATTGGCGAGATGGTGGGTGCGATGGGTCTCAAGGCACAAAAGGTGAACTACTCCATCGCCTCGCAGGCGGTGTTCACACGGTTTGTGAAGCTGCCATCGGTCGGCGAGGAGCAGGTGGACCAGATTGTTACCTTCGAGGCACAGCAAAATGTCCCCTACCCGATCAATGAGGTCGTTTGGGATTATCAACTCGTAGATAGTGGCGATCCATCGCAGGTCGAAGTGGTCATCGTAGCTATCAAGAGCGATCTGCTGGATGAAATAAACGATGGCCTTGAGAGCTCTGGGTTGCAGGCTACCACGGTGGATGTGGCGCCAATGGCGCTCTATAACGCATTCCGCTACAACTACAGCGATCTCACCGGCTGCTCGCTGATCATCGATATCGGCGCGCGGACGACGAACCTGATTTTTGTCGAACCGCGGAAAGTGTTTTCCCGCTCGATCCCAACCGGGGGAAATACGATCACGGCGGCGATCGCCAAGGACTTCAGCGAACCTTTCGGAGACGCAGAGGAACGCAAAAAGTCGATGGGTTTCGTGTCGCTGGGCGGCGCTTATGCCGAGCCGGAAGATCCAGATGCAGGGCGGGTTTCAAAGATGATCCGCAACACGATGACACGCCTGCACGCGGAGATCGCGCGGTCGATTTCGTTCTATCGTTCGCAGCAAAACGGCAGCCAACCGGTGCGGGTGCTGCTGGCTGGCGGCAGCGCATCACTTCCGTATATCCGGGAGTTCTTTCAGGAGAAGTTTCAGCTCCCGGTCGAGTTCTTCAATCCGTTGCGCAATGTTTCCGTGGGTGGAGATCTTAACGTTGAGGAGATAGGTCGGCACGCGCACACGATGGGCGAATTGGTGGGACTTGCGCTGCGTGGAGTTAGCAGTTGTCCGATGGAGTTTAACCTTCGCCCCGCGAGCGTGGTGAAACGCCACCGCCTGGCCGAGCAGCGTCCGGCACTTGTGCTAGCCGCAGTGTGCCTGTGCCTTGGCCTTGCGGCTTGGTGGCTCTACTTCACTCGCGCGACAGCGGCGACCGCAGACGTTTTGCAGAGCATTGAGCCTCGCGTATCCGAGCTTAAAGGAATGGACGACCGCATGAACCGCGTCCGTGCTGACATCAAGTCGCAGGACGAGACGGCGGTTGCGACTTTGCAGGCTCTGAAGGAACGCGACTACTGGGTGCGCGTCATCAACGACGTCAACTCGCGGCTGCCGAAGGATTACGTTTGGATTACGAGCTTCACGCCAACGATTCTGAAGGAAACCCCGTCCGCGCAGAGCGGGAGAGGTGCGAAGACCGCTCCACGCGGCGCAGCGCCGGAGAATACCGTGGTGCAAGTCGCAGGACTCTACCTCGACAATCCGGCCGGCCCTTCTGTTGTCGATGAGTTCATCGCAAAGCTTGAGGAATCCGAGCTCTACACCGTGGACAAAGACAAACGCACGCGCGCCGTGCCTAATGAATCGGAATGGGCGTATGAGTTCGCAGTCCATCTCATTTTGAAAACCCCCATCAGCATCCCAGCCCCCAAACAGAAATGAGCAACTGGGCAAAACAAAATCCATTCCTTACCGGCTTGATCGGTGCCACCGCCGTCGGCGCGGGCACTCTTGGCTATTTACTCTATTCCGCCCAGGCGAAACACGACGAGACCTGGAGCACTTACGAGCAGCAATCCGCCGAGCTGAACCGGCTGGAGAAACTTCAACCGTTTCCTAACCAACAAAACCTGACTGTTCTCGAAGCCCAGCGGAAACAGCACGCGGAGCGAATCGACCAGTTGCAGAAGAACGTCGCTACTTTGGAGCTACCGCTTGAGCAGATCACGCCGGAGAAATTTCAAGATCAACTGCGCACTGCGGTGACCGCCTTTCGCACGAAAGCAACTCAGTCGGGTTTGAAGCTGCCCGACAACTTCTTTCTTGGCTTTGGTCGCTATGAGACACAGCCGCCCCGGCCTGAAGCCGCGCCGCTGCTGAGTCGCGAGCTAAAGACAATTGAAATCGTTCTGAACCAGGCCGCCGAACAACGCGTGAGCGAGATTCGCGGACTAGACCGCGAGGAACTCGCGGAGGAGCGGGGCGCTGGCGCTGCGAAGGCTGACTCGGCTCCGGCTGCTACCACAAAGCCGGGCGGCAAAGGCGGTGGTGAAAAAGGGAAGGGCGGAATAAAAAAGCAGGCGTTCGAGTTGACCATCTTCAGCGAACAACCAGCGTTCTCGAATTTGCTGAACTTCATCGTCACCAACAAGACGCAGTTTCTGATTCCTCGCGTGGTGACAGTAAAGAACGAGAAAGACAAAGGTCCTCCACGACTTGATCCTCTGGCGGGGGGAGGTGGCGTCGTCGCACCAGCAGCGCAAGTGCTGCCAGACCTTGCTGCCATCGCGGGCGGTGCCGCTCCGGCCGCACAGCCCGCCGCGTCAGCCGCACCGGCTGCTGCGCCGAGCAAGTTCATCGTAGGCGAAGAGCGCCTGGAAGTAACGATGCTGCTGGAACTCGTGGACTTCGCTGAAGTCCCGTCCGCAGCTCCTGGCAAGCCTGCTACCGCCGCGAGGTAATCTTATGGAGTGGATCAAGAAAAACCCCCACCTGCTCACTCTTGCCATCTTTGCGGCGCTGCTCGTCGCCGCATCCGCGATGGCAGTATTGAACTCCCAGAGCTTTGCCGAAAAGTTTTCGGCCGTGCAAAACCCGGCCGTTCCTAACAACCGGGTCCCAGAGCAAGACTTCTCCAAGCTGGAGGAAGCGCAAAGTTCGATCGATAAGCCAAACGCTTGGCAAGTGCCGACAGAGAAAAAAGGCCGTTATCTATTCGTGCCAGAGCGCTTCATGTTGGATGAAAACGGGCGTCCCACAAAGCCGGAGAGCGGCTCGATCTATCGTCACAGCCTTACAAAAGAGGAGATTCCAAATACGTGGTTCATCGAGAGGAACCTTCCCCTGCTCGACCGCACCGTGCCGCGACAAGATGCCGACAAAGATGGTTTTTGGAACGAGGACGAATGGAAGGGAAACACCGATCCGACCAAAGTGGACTCGCATCCGCCATACTATACGCGAGTCTTTCTCAAGCAGTATATCGCCGTGCCATTTCGTCTGAAGTTCCAGACTTGGGATGGTGATCCGAAGAAGCCGGAGTCGCTTACCTTTCAGATCAATACTCTTGATCTTCGTCAGCCGACTGAGTTTCTCCCGATCGGCGCGAAGGTTTCGCGGACGAAGTTCCAGATCAAAAGCTTCGAGCAAAAGACCTTCAATGATCCGAACCTAGGCGAGAAAGACATCTCAGAATTGACCTTGCTGGATACGGAGTTCAACACAGAGATCAAGCTCATCCTCGGTCAGGTCGCGAACTCGCCAGACTCATTCGCACTATTTACTTATCTCTGGCCGCAGCCGCCGCTCGATATCCGAGTGCGGAAGCTTCAAGAGTTCGTGCTCAAGCCGAACACGCAGGAGCGTTACAAGCTCCTTGACATTAAGGAGGGAGAAGCCGTAATCCAGCTTCCTTCCGGGGAGAAATACGCCGTGCCGCGGCTCCCGCAGGGATATCCGTAGCCGCAGTAGGCTGCCCCCAATTCTGTCCGTTTGTGCCGTGCCGCGGCCTAGGGGCTTCCGCCTAGGATCCGTCGCACCGCAACTTAGCCCCCGCAGTCCCAGAACCTATTCCCAACCTAACGCACCTAAACATCCTCATGTTGAAACCCCCACTCGCCACGACCATCACCTCGCTGCTTAGCGTGCTGGTGATCACGCCAGTCTCCTTTCTTCCTTCGATCGCCACGGCAGGCGAGGCCGTAGGCGAAACTCGCTCTTATAGCTCCACGACTACCGTCGAGCGCGAAATCACCCGGCGACGCGAGTATTTGCAGCGTGGCATCAATGCCTTGGAAACGGCTGATCGCGCGCTGAAGGTGAAGGACTACGAGAAGGCATTTGCGCAGTATCGGCTTGCCGCGGACTTGATTCCCAACTCGCCTAATACTCGCGATCTCTTCATCCACGCGATCCACGGGATGTGCGACGCGGGCACCGCTCTTTCCGAGCAGCGAATCGCGGAAGGTCGCTATGCCGATGCCGAGAACATCCTCCGCACTGTGCTGGATGATCGTTATGATCCGCACTGCAAACGCGCGTTGGAGATCCTTGCTCACCTTGAGGAGCCGGATTTCTACAATAAGACAATCACGCCGAAGTTTCGCGCCAACGTGGAGCAGGTGAAACAATGGTTCGTCGATGCCCAAGGCTACTTCGATACCGGGCGTTTTGATCTTTCCTACAAACGTTGTGAGCAGATCCTGAGCGTTGATCCTTACAACATTGCGGCGCGCAAATTTCAGGAGAAGATTAACCGCGCGAAGGATGACTACGCAGTCGAAGGCTACGACCACACACGCTCCTTCGCCATTTGGCAGCTAGACAAAGCTTGGGATCGCCCGGTCCGGCGCTTCGGGACGCAGCGTGATACAACAATCACGCAAAGCTCGACGGCACCCGGCCTCGCCCAGCGCATCCAGCGCAAGCTCGAGTCTATCATCATCCCGCGACTTGAGTTCCGTGAAGCCACGGTCCGCGAGGCGATCGACTTCCTAAAGCAGAAGAGCGTGCAGCTCGATACCACAACGACAGATCCGGCGCAGCGCGGCGTGAACATCGTTTTGCGACTCGACTCGGCAGGCGGTTCCGCCGGTCCAATCGACGCAGCTCCGGCCCCGTCGGCACCCGTGATTCCGGGCCTTGAGCCACTGCCCGGTGGTGGTGCGGCATCGGCGCCCGGCGCACCCAATGCGGGCGGGACTCCTGGTGAAGCCCGCATCACGGTTTCGCTCACGAACATCCCTCTCGGTGAAGCGCTGCGTTATGTGACCGGATTGGCCAACCTTAAATACAAAGTTGAGCAGTATGCAGTGACAGTAGTGCCGGCGAGCACCCCAATCGAGACGCTGGTCACCAAGGAGTTCAAGGTGCAGCCCGGTTTCCTGGCGGCTGCCCCAGCCACGGGCGGAGCGGATTCTGGCGCACTTGCAGCACCCGTGGGCGGAGCAAGCCCGACCGACGTGACGCGCGGCGGGACTG
>CAXSDZ010000097.1:0-8281 GCA_964235505.1 uncultured Chthoniobacteraceae bacterium | reverse complement strand
GCATCGCGAAGCGCGTGGAAGCCAAAGACTTCCTTTTAGCTCAAGGTGTCACCTTCCCGCCTGGATCCTCTGCGATTTTCCTGCCGACCAGTTCTAAGCTAATCGTAAGGAACACGCAGGAGAATCTGGACCTGATCGACGCAATCGTGGAAGCCAGCGGCAACGCTGGTCCGGTTCAGGTCGAGATCGAGTCGAAGTTCGTCGAAATCACGCAAAACAACCTTAAGGAGCTCTCCTTTGATTTCTTGATTGGCCAAGGCAACATCCCCGGTTCTGGCAGCGTTTTTGCCGGCGGCGGCACCAGCGGCAACGCCAGCGGCGTGAACTCCAGCGACTTTCCCTTCATCGGGCCCGGCGGAACTCCCATCGGTGGCTCACCTGTCAGTGGCAGCCTGCGCAGCGGCAGCTTTGCCTTGGGTCGCAACGCCATCGATGCGCTGCTCCTCGGCACTGGCGCCGGAAATGCAGTGGCGCCTGCGCTCGGAGCGCTTTCGGGCGTCTTCACCGATCCGCAGTTCCAGCTTGTCGTGCGCGCTTTGAACCAGAAAAAAGGCGTCGATCTCCTATCCGCACCGCGCGTGACGACCAAGAGCGGTCAGCGCGCAGTTATCGAAATTATCCGCGAATTCCGTTACCCGACCGAGTTTGACCCACCGCAAATCCCGCAGAACTTCGGCAGCACTGGCGCTACGAATTTCGGTGGCGGCGGGTTGGCTGGCTTGGCTGGATTTGGCAGCAGTAGCACGGGCTCTTTCCCGGTGACGCCGACGACTCCGACCGCCTTTGAGACTCGCAACACAGGTGTCACTCTCGAGGTTGAGCCAATCATCGGACCGGATGGCTACACGATCGACCTGAACCTCGTCCCGCAGGTGGTCGAGTTCGAAGGGTTCATCAACTACGGCAGTCCGATCCAATCGACCAACACCAATGCGCTCGGCCAATCGGTCGTCAGCATCATCACGCCAAACGTCATCAATCAGCCGATCTTTTCGACTCGGAAAGTGACCACCAGCGTGAGTGTTTTCGACGGCCAGACTGTTGTTCTCGGCGGCTTGATGCGTGAGGACGTGCAGAAAGTGGAAGACAAAGTGCCGCTGCTCGGGGACATCCCACTCATCGGCCGACTGTTCCGCTCCAGCGTGGATCAGCATCTCAAGCGCAACCTTGTCATCTTCGTTTCCGCACGGCTTATCAACCCGGCGGGTGAACCGGTTCACCTTGAGGAAGAAGTGGAGGAGATCGTCGAAACTCTGCCGGTGCCGGAAGCGACGGTCACTAGCGAACTGCCCTTGATGCCGAAGTAACGCCTTCCACAGAAACGATTCCTGCGAAGAGCGTGAAGCGTGCATTCGGCCTGTAGCCGAACCGCTCCACGCTCTTCCGCTTTTTCCGGGTATGGATCACATGGTGCCTGCATGGGCGGCGATCAACTCGGTGGGCCTCACTCCAGAATGTCCGGCGGGCGACTGAGATGCTGTTCGGATGGAGAGAAAGGGCGTGGAAAGTAGTGTCGGAGCGGAGCGCATGCTTCTAAATTGGATCACCGAGGTTTTTTGAGCGCGTTGTAATTGGCTAAGCTCACGTTTTACGCGGTGTCATCCCGACCGAAGCTCCGACTAGGCAGCGTTGTTTTGCGAAAGAAAGAGATCCGGTGCGCATTGGAGGGATCGGGGAGAAAGCGGCCGGGGCTCACACAAACCAATACTGCTCTGAGCGCTCTGGCGATGTGCAGGCGGGGAACCTCGATTCCGACGCAAAACGCGTGGGCTCCCCCTCGCCGTTGCGGGCCGCCTTTGTTTGGCGAAACAGCTTTGCAGAGCGGCTTCAGGAGGGAATCCGAACGTAGGAAGACTCTTGCTGAGCAGCAGGAGGGTTTTAGCTACGCCGTGATCAGAGCACCGTTGTTGGATCTTCACGACCGCAGAACTTGTCACCGTGAGCGAAGAGCGGGATGATTTCACTCACGACACCACATCCGCGTGCTTGTGTGTGCGACTCATCAGCCATCTTAAACTGCCATGCCCGTCCTCGGCATCACCGGTGGGATCGCGACCGGAAAATCCACGTTCACACGAGCGCTCCTTCAGCACTTGCCCGCCACGCTTTTTGATGCCGATCGGTGCGCGCGAGAACTTCTCACGGAGGATGAAGAAGTCAGTGCTGCGGTGGTTCACACCTTTGGTGCAGCTATTTGCAATGAGACTGGAAAGCCGGATCGAGTGCGCCTTCGCAATCTGATGTTCTCGGATGCGAAGCACCGTTTTGAGCTTGAGGCGATCCTGCATCCCCCGATCCGCACGCGATGGCTGGCACTTGCGCAGGAGCACCGACGGGAAGACGCTTGGCTCTTCGTCGATATTCCGCTCTTGTTTGAGACAGGTGCGGAAGCGCACGTTGATCGGACGGTGTCGGTTGCCTGTTCGCCTGCCACCCAGCGTCGCCGGTTGCGCGAAGAGCGTGGGCTCGCCGACACCCTGATCGAACAAATCCTCGGCGCGCAGCTTCCGCTCGCGCTGAAAATCAAAAAAGCTGACCACGTAATTTGGAATGATTCCACCGTCCACTGCCTCGCCGGACAAGCCGGACTCCTCGCCGGCTGGCTCCGAGCCAATTTCTCCTGAGCAAGCCGATCCTGGGATATCGGAAGCTCCGCCTGCGCCTGCGGCGTTTTCCGTGCCGAAAGAACTCTGGATTGATGAGCTGAATGCCGCGCCGTTTCATGAGCTGATCGAGCGCGCCGAAGCGCTCAATCTTAAATCGAATGCGGACAAGACACGACACCACCTCGTGTTTGATCTACTGAAGGCCTACGCCGCGCGTGGCACCGAGCTGTTTGCATGCGGCGTCTTGGAACTCTCCCCCGGAGGCAGCGGATTTTTGCGCTGGCCCCGGTTCAATTTCCGCTCGCTGCCACAGGACGTCTTCGTTTCTGCCCAAGTGGAACGGCAGTTCTTTCTGCGAAATGGCAATCTCCTTTCGGGGCGGATCCGGCCACCGCGGGATCGCGAGCGCTACATCACGCTGGAACGGCTGCAGTTGATCGAGAACATCCCGGCAGAGTCCTGGAAAGAAACGGTAGAATTTGAGAAGCTCACTGCGCTTCATCCTACTAAACGCATCGTTTTGGAGAATCAAAAGACGCGCTCGATCACCGCGCGAGCGATCGATCTCATCGCGCCGCTCGGTCTCGGTCAGCGCGGTCTCATCGTCGCGCCGCCACGGGCCGGAAAAACGGTAATGCTGAAGGAGATCGCGCAGTCGATCCTCGCAAACGCGCCGGAAACGTCGTTGATCCTGCTGCTGGTCGATGAGCGGCCGGAGGAAGTGACGGATTTCAAACGCCTCCTGACGAACTGCGAAATCTACTCGTCCACCTTCGATGAAAGTCCGCAGCGGCACACGCAGCTTGCGGAGCTGGTGAGCGACCGGGCCAAGCGCCTCGTGGAGCTCGGCAAGAACGTCGTCATTCTCCTCGACTCGATCACCCGCTTGTCGCGCGGCTACAACAATCTGCAGCCTGGCAAAGGGCGCGCGATGTCCGGCGGTGTGGATGCGAAGGCACTCATCAAGCCAAAGAAATTCTTCAGCGCGGCACGCAACACGGAAGAAGGCGGCAGCCTCACCGTCCTGGCGACGGCCCTGATCGAAACGCAAAGCCGGATGGACGACGTGATCTTTGAGGAATTTAAAGGCACGGGCAACATGGAGCTCCACCTCGATCGCAGCTTGTCTGAACGGCGGATTTTCCCGGCACTCAATATCCTCGCATCGGGCACGCGGCGCGATGAGCTGCTCTACCATCCGCATGAGTTCGACAAGATCTCGGTCTTGCGCCGCCAGCTCGCCGCGCTCCCGCCCTTGGAGGCGCCGGAAGTGCTGATTCACGCGCTCCGCGAGACGCAATCGAACGCGCAGCTCTTGCTCACGGGTTTGAAAGGATAGGGCTGCTGTCGGCCAAGATGTTTGGCAGGGCTGCCGGGAGCAGAGGTAGTCGGTTCACTGCTGCAGGGCAGCAGCTTACGCTTGCTGCTTCATCCCTGAGACGGATCAATCGCTTGCATGGCTTCTGTTTGCGTGAACTCGCACCGCCCTACCTCACGATCTCTCCACAGCGCTCCGTGTCACCTTCGTTCGCAAAGCAAAGCTGTTTTTGTCGGAGCTTTGGTCGGGATGACAGCGCGTGAAGTGAGAGCCGTATTCCAATAGACTGCGCTCTCCCTACGATAGGGCACCACTGCGCGAGCTGTGTTAACCGCGTCTGACAAAACGTTGTGGATGCAATTCCTGCCGCGGGCGTGGGCAACGCTGTAGCCCTACCGACCCGCAAGCGCCGTTCATCGCTTTTTACACTGCCGCCGTCGTTGTTATGGCTTCCCAAGCTGTGCTCACAGCGGCGATGCTCTGGCTTTCGTAGCTGACTGGAAATGCACCCATTGATTGCCACGGCGGAATCTCTCGCCGAAATCCTCCCCCATCTCGCTGCGCAGGAGCGAATCGCCATCGATACCGAGGCAGACAGCTTGCACAGCTATTTTGAAAAGCTCTGCCTCATCCAGATCAGCATTCCAGGACACGACCTGCTCATCGATCCGCTCGCCGGATTTTCACTGGAGCCGCTGTTTGAGACTTTTGCGGGCAAAGAGCTCATCTTGCATGGTGCGGATTACGACCTTCGCCTGCTGCGCCGCGTCGGTTTCGCGGGGCCAAGCCGGATCTTTGACACGATGATCGCGGCCCGTCTGTGCAGCGTAGCGGAGTTCAGCCTCGCAGCGTTGATCTCAAAGAACTTCGACCTGCAGCTTGCCAAGGCATCTCAAAAGGCAGACTGGGCGCGCCGCCCGCTGACGCCGCAGATGCTGGAATATGCGGTGAACGACACACGTTTCCTTTTTCAACTGTCGGACATTTTCAAAGCGGAACTCTGCCAGCTGGGTCGTTGGGATTGGTTCGAGCAATCGTGCGAGCGCGCGATCATCTCCTCAACTGTGATCAAAGAGCGCGATCCCGAGCAGCTCTGGAGGATCACCGGGAGCACGGACCTGAGCGGTCGCGCCAGTGCTGTGCTGCGCTCACTGTGGCATTGGCGCGACCAGGAGGCGCAATCCGTCGATCGGCCGGCATTTCATATCCTGCACAATGAGCAAATGCTGAACGCCGCGCAGCGATTCGCCGACGGGCAGGATGTGGACATCCAGCATCTCCGCGGGTCGCGGCGTCAGCGCTTCTATCAGGCGGGCGAGGGAGCGCTCGCGCTTTCGGAGGACGAATGGCCACAAGATTTGCCTCGCCGGCCCCGCATGCGTGCGTCGGCCGAGCAGGAAGCGCGGTTCCGCGCCCTTAAAACCAAGCGTGATACGGCGGCGGCGGCACTGCATCTAGACCCTGCGCTAATCGCGCCAAAGTCGGTGCTGGAAAGCTTAGCGTTCACCCCAGAGGAGGCAGTCTCCCGTTTGATGCCGTGGCAACGCACGGCGCTGGAGTTATAGGCATGCGTTGGCGGGATGGAGTAACACGTCAGCAAGCGCCCACCGCTGCGGGCACTGTCTTCATCGAAGACTGGCCGGGGATGTTTCCAGCAAAACTTACAAGCAACAGCGGAACCGGTGTCTTCTGTGGTCGCAACAGCGGAAGGCTGACGCTAAGGGTGCGGCACAGGCGATCATGCGCCTGATGCTTCCCGTGCTCCTCACGACAGCCGCACCAAGTCCCGCAGGAACTGAAACCAGAGATAGAAAAGGCCGCGCACGGAATAGCGCACCTCGCCTGTGCCGGACTGCTTCAGAACACCAGCCGCGATGTTGTGAGCGACTTGAGCACGGAGATCCTGCTGGATCTCAGCCTGAATACGTTCGGCGTCGAGTTCCTCCAAAGTCGTCGCCGTGATGCCGTGCCGCTGCAGAAACTGGCGATGGTCCTCCAGCAACTGTAGAAATGTCCGGTCGCCGCGGAGCCGCTGCACGCGCCATTGCGGGGCGAGTTTCAGGCTGTAGGAAAAAGGATAGTTCCAGGTGGTCCAGATCGTCCCGTCCTTTCCTCGCGAGGATAGACTCAGATAGTAGAAAGCCACATCTTGCTGATCGATCAGGCAGATCGCGGCCTGCATGCGCTCGTCGGATTTGTAGAAGAGCCGAAAGAACTGCGAGTGCTCATCCCAGTCCCAGCCCGCATCATCGATGTGCTCGAACTTCTCATCCTCGACCTCTTGAGTAAGGTCGCCCAGCGCAGGGAATACTTCGCCGTTTGGCGGCACCTTGTGACGGAGATGCCGCTCGAGCGGGAGAGTGAGCCGGCGGATGCGCGTGAGCAGATCAAGCCACGGCAGCAGAAACCAGCTTGCTGAACACACGGCACCGACCTCCCACGAACCAGTAAGCAGGAACCCGATGGAAAACGAGGTGCCGAGTAGCCCGAGCGCGCCAAGCTTTTGCAGAAGCGGGTGCCGGCACGTGCGCAGGGCCACCGTAAGCGTGGCAATGCCGAGGATGAGCAGAAGGTGAGAAACAGTCATGAGGCAGACGCGCGACGCGAAGCGCGGATGAAGTAGTCGGTGAGCGGTGGTTTGTCACCTTTCAACCCGCCGACGTGAATGACCCGAGACCTTCTGCAATTCCCTGCTCCGCGAGTGGTGTCGAAACGCCGACGAAATCGGAAACCTTGCCTCCGCTACCCTGCGCCGCATTGATCTTATCGACTTATGGCGGAAGTCATTTGAATCCGTCAGCTCAAAGCGGGTGTTATCCCGACCGAAGCTCCGGCCCAGCAATGACGCACTCGCTAGAACGTGTTGCTGCGGAGCGCAGTGGAGGAATCGGGGCGAAGGCGGCATGGCCTGCGCGATCACATACTACTTCAGAAAGGTGAGACCCACTCGCTCTATAGGTCCAGCCACTATCTATCCCCATTAGCCGCGCAAAATGCTATCGAACCTACCGCTCCTTGGTTCGCGCCGGACTCTTGTCCGCTACGCCACCAGCGCATGTTTCTTCACGAAGGCAGCGAGTTCCTCCGGGCCGAAGTCTGGCAGCACCAGATCGCCTGCCGTCAATGTAGGCGTGAGCCGCTGGCCCGAAAGACGGATCATTTCCTCGTAGTTTGCCCGGCTGCTTTCCACATCGATGAGTTCATATCTATAGCCGCGGCTGTCGAGCCATTGCTGCGCCATCACGCACCATGGACACCACGTTTTCACGTAAAGCTTGAGAGAGATAGGTAGGGCAGTGTTCACGCTCTGTAGATTCGTTTGCGGCCGGTCCCGTGTGCGCTCTGGAGTGCGGCTGCACTATTCCTTCTTCGCCTTGTCGCGCCATTTCTTCGCCTGCGATTTGAGGTAGCTGTCGAGATTTTTGCGGTAGCTCGCGAGCGCCATAGCTTCGTCTCCGGGTTTCACGATGCGCACGCGGCTGGCATCAGTTCGGAACGTGGTGCTTGCAAGCTGGAGCACCACTTTCGTCTGCTGCTCCTTGAACATATAAATTGGGAAGCAATCACCCTTGTCCATCACCCATTGCCCTCCGTCAGAAAGCTCGACGGGCATATCCTCCAAAAGCTGGGCGTAAATCGTGTAACGCTTCTGGGCATTCGCCTCTTGCGCCTCGGTGGAGAACGCCAAGGCAAACAGGGTGGCGACGATGGGTAGGAACCTTTGCACGGTGCAAGACTGTCGAAGGAAGACGGGGGATTTCAATGGAAACGCACAGCAACTCATCCGCGAGCCGGTCCCTTGCCACTCAGTTCACGATCCAGCGCATAGGCCGCGCTCACGAGTCCCAGATGGGTGAAGGCTTGCGGGAAGTTCCCGAGATGCTCGCCGCGCGGTCCGAGCTGCTCCGCGTAAAGGCCCACATGGTTCGCATAGCCGAGCATTTTCTCGAAGATGAACCGCCCCTGCTGCACGTCGCCACCGCGCGCGAGGCACTCCGCAAACCAAAATGTGCACATCGAAAATGTGCCCTCCACGCCTTCAAACCCATCCGGCGCGGCATCGTCGATTTTGTAGCGATGCACGAGCGAGTCTTCCACCAGCTTGCGATTGATCACTGCCAGCGTGGAAAGCCAGCGTGGATCGGTGGGAGAAATGAACTTCACCAGCGGCATCAGCAGCGTCGATGCATCGACCGCGCTTGATCCTTTGCATTGGGTGAACGTGCGCTGCTCAGAGTCCCAGAAGTGGGTGTGAATGTCGTCGTAGATGGCGTCGCGGACCGCAGTCCATTCGTGCAGCGGAGCGGGAAAAGAGCGCTTTCTCGCCAGCCGGACGCCGCGATCGATCGCGACCCAG
>CAXSDZ010000096.1:3770-16277 GCA_964235505.1 uncultured Chthoniobacteraceae bacterium | reverse complement strand
CATCGCCGTGAACCTGCTCTCCAACGCGATCAAATACAGCGACTCGGGCCGGGTGACGCTTTCGCTGCGCGCGGTGGACACGGAGCGCTGGATGCTGGAGGTCACCGATAGCGGCTGCGGCATTCCCAAAGAGGAGAAGGAGCGCATTTTTAGCGAATTTCACCGGCTCCCGCGGCACTCGGATCAACCCGGGCTCGGGCTCGGCCTTTCCATTGTGCGCTCGCTGGTGGAGCGGCTCGGCGGCGAGATCCAGGTGGAAAGCGAAGTCGGTCGCGGCAGTTGCTTCCGCGTCGTGCTGCCGCGGCGCTAGAGCGGAGGTTGTTTGGGTCTGTCACGCGAAAGTGCGTGGGAACGACCGGGCACTTATTCTCCCGCGGCCTTACTGCGTCTTCAGCCGGAAGTAGCGCTGCCGCGCACTTGTGCGGCTGGCGAGAATCCCGGGCTTCACCTTGCGCCGCTCGAGATTTTCCCGCGCTCCGGTGCCCGCAGGAGTGTCGTGTGCCAGCAGCTCGCGCAGATCGCGGACGAAGGCCGGGTCTTCATAGGAATGGCCAAGCGGATCGGCAAGCCCGCCCGACACGTCGATCATGTCGATTCCTTCGCCCGCGGATCCGGTCGGGAAATAGCCGAGGCTGCGATGGTCCTCGCGGAAGAGGCCCGTCACCTGCAGCGCGGCGCGGAGAGTCGATTCGATGAAGCCGAGCCGATAGTTCCCGCCGTGCAGCAGGCTCGAAATCGACAGTGCGCGATCCTTTGCCGAGACATAGATCGTGACATGGCCAATCTGCGGCAGGATGCGCTCGACGTATTGGTCAAAGATTCCTTTGCCGATATCCGGTGCGAGCAGCACGAGGTGGCGAAACGGCTTTTCTCCGCCGCGCGTTTCCAGCCCCGAAGCATTGGAGAGATCGGCGATCGATCGCACGATCGCGCGCGACCCCATCGAATGCGCGATGAGGTGCAAGTCCGCCCGCTCTTGCCGGCAAACCTCCGCCAGCGCGCGCAGAAATGGGGTGAGCCGCTGCTGCGTCCACTCCGTATTTTCCTCGTCGGCAAGGTAGCTCAGCAGCGTCCCTTGCGCCGGCCACGAATAGGCGATTTGCACGCCGCGCGCGGCGCCATCGCACGCCACCATCTCCAGATCGCCAGCGAGCTGCGCCGTTTTCCGCACGGCATCATCGAAGGTGTTGTTGTAGCCATGGATGAAGAGGAGCACGCGCCGCCGCCCGCCCGCCAGGGTGGGCGGAGTGCGCCGGATCGCGGCGCGCAGATCGGTGGAAACAAATGTGCTCATTTCCGCATCCGCCTTTCGCAAAGCGTCGCCCGGCGTGCCGCCCGCTTCCTCCGCGACATTCCATATTGGCGTCAGGGCCACCGCTTTGTCCACCCGTCCGAGCCGATGCGCTGGTCCGAGCGCCACCTGCTCCCAGCCCAGGCTCAAGCGCGGTGGCTCGCTGCGTTGCCGCCCGAAATCGAGCTTCGGGGCCGCGACGCTCCGGTCCTGCTTGCGATCCGTGGCGAAGAAGACCTTCGCACTGCGCGCCGCTCCCGCTCGCGGGGCAGGGCACGCGAATGGCGCCGGTGCCGCGCAGCCATTGCAAAAGGCAAACGCCGCGAGCGCGAGGATCACGGACGGAGAAATGTGCATGCGCGGAGGAGACTGGTTTTCTCCCGAGAGTAAAGGCGGCGCGCCCACGGGCAGATGCTGAAGCGCACATCATCGCGGAAGGCGGAACCCTGCAGAGGCTGCTCGCGACGTCCTCTTGCGAGCTAAGTTTGCTGATCCCATTCAGCGCTTCCTCAGCAGATAGCACGCGCACAAATCTCTACCCTTGATCTGAGCACAAGAAAGCCGCTCCCGGCGACCGGGAGCGGCTTTGCAAAATGTGGCGCAGAAGTGCGCCGAAGTCTCCGACGGACTAGCGATCCGTGCGATCTGTGGTGATCCGCGCGCTACCTTCGTTCTCCACCTCGACCTCTTCCTTGCGGACAGTCTCGTGGATGTTTTGCGTCTCGGTCTCAACGTTCTTTTTCAGCCGCACTTCACCGGTGACATGGGCGGTTTTTTCAACCACCGCTTCTTCCCGCATCAGCGGAATGCTGATGGTTCCTTCTTGGAAAGCATCGGCTGGAACCGCGCCCGGAGTCCCCACCGCAACCCGCTCCACGACGACTTCTTCGCGTTTGAGCTGCACGGGTTGGTTCACCGTTTCTGTGCGGACGACCTTGCGTAGCTTCACAGCGCCTTCTTCCACCTCGCGCTTGCCGACTTTCAACTGTTCTTCCGAGATCTGCATCCGGGTGGCATCACCCGTTTCGACCCGATTCCACGCTGCTTTCGCTGCGTGCTTGGCTTCATCCCAGCCAAGTTTCGCGCCGGACACTGCCTTATCCACGGCTGCTCCAGCCGCCGCACCGACGCTTGAGGCACCGCTGCCAGCGTGCATGCTCGTGCTGTGCATCGTCTCGTAGTCCTCACGCAGGGTCGGCTCCGCATCTTCAAAACGCGTGCCGGACTCGTATTTGCTGTGCCCCGTGAAGCCGGTGCGGTAAGCCGGAGAATAATCGTCGTAAGTGCGATCTTTCGCCGCGAAAGGCTGCTTGGCGTGATGCTCGCGCCAGTAAGTGTCTTCCCCCGTGGGATCGATGGCTTCCGCAGCGCCCTTGCCAGCGAGCCCGCCAGAAATGGCGCCGATGACTGCACCTACCACGGTGCCGATCGGTCCTGCGACGGCGGTGCCGATCGCTGCTCCTGTCGCGCCGCCGCCCGCCGCGCCGACTCCCACTCCCACGGGATGCGATCCCGGCTCGCCTGTGATTGGATCAGCGTTGGAATCCCTGCCGCGTGTGTTTTCGTTTGTGTCTGACATAAGGTCTAAGTGAGTTGTGGGTTTGCGAGGTGTTGACTTGCTCCCGAGGCATCGCTGGCAAGGTTGCTGCGATGGGTAGGGGAATGCCCTGAATGAGCGATAAGGGTGCGGAGCATTTGCTTTGCACCTAGCCCGCAAATCGAACGTGAAGTCGCCGGATTAGATACCAAGGGCTGCGCCATACGAAAAAGGGCTCACATCCCTCCAGCTCTGCCCTCAATGCCCGCCCGACGCGAGCCGCTTTGAGTTCTGCATCCTCGGCGAGCGTCAGCTACGTTCGCGCATTCTTCACAGAGTGTTGTGTTTCTCGGCTTATTTACATGCGCTTGCGATTGATTCCGCCGCCAGACGACGCGATCAGTCGAAATCCGAACGAGTGCTGGTCCGAGGGCAGCCGAATCCGACCCCGTGAAGCACTTCACCTCCGGCCTAGCTCAGCGTTGTTAGGGACGGCTGGTATCTATCTCCAGGCAAAGCATTCTTTCTTCCCATGGACTTCTATGATCTCGCTCCCCTTGATCTCCGCAGCCGGCGCGTTCGGCGTTACCTGGGAGATGACCTTTGTCTTCCTTTGAATGCATTTGCTGCGGCGGATCAGGACGGCATCCGCTGGCTATATGACTTTCTCCAGGAACTCTTCATCGTGGTTTCCGTTCCTTCTGACCTGTTGCCCTCCAATGTAGCCGCCTTCCTCGATCGGTATGATCTTGATGAGTTCATGGGGCAGGTGCGCAACCTCGGCCGCGCGAGTCAGCAAACGGACCTCTCGCCACGCATGGCAAAGACCGTGCATGACATCCGCGGCGGCGGCCTCACGCCGTTGCTTGGGCTGCTTCAACTGCTATCCTTTCCGCAGGCTGCGGTAGCACTCGAGCCGGTTTACTTCCTCGCGCGCGATCACCTCAAGATCATGCGCAATGCGCTGCTTGGGTTGGATGATGCCAAACGCACCGAAGATCTCCAGCCCAAGCTTCACTCCACGGATTTCATCGTGGAGAAATGGAAGGGTGCCACTCTGCACCATGGAGGGCGAGAGACCCGGCTGCAGGTGGAATGCCCACGCCGGGCGAATATCTCGGAGTGTTGCGTTGAGTTCGGAGCCCTTGACCGGATCCTTTACAACATGATGAACAATGCCACGCGTCATGCCGCGGGCGATCACATCGATCTTACTATTCTTCCTATCCCCATCGAGCGCGCAGACACCCTGCGCTTTGTTCTTGTGAACCAACTAAGATCCGAGGATGCAGTGCATCTTTCGCAGATTGATCCACGCACGCTCTTTGACGCAGGCGTCTCGACGACTGGCTCTGGCTATGGCCTGAATGTGGCGGCTGAATTCGTCGCGAATGCCTTTGGTCTGGACACTCCCCGCGCCGCGGTGGAAGGCGGCTATCTGGGCGCTCTCCCACAAGGAGGAGAGTTCGTGGCTTGGTTCCATTGGCCAACCGTCGCAGATTGAACGGCCAGGGATTGCGGGGCAAACGGGGTTAGGTATTCGGCGCAAGATGGCTGTGGCGCCGAGTCCAAATGAATAAGCGCTTGATAGGAGATGTGCCTTGAAGCGCAGCTTCAGTTTCGAGTCCGCGGCCAGGCAGACACTTATGGAGCATACGAAACTGCTCCTTTGTCATCAATTGTCAGCCGCTGCATTCGCTGCAGCTCGTCGATGATCTCAGTGAATTCAACGAGGCTCAATGTTTTGCCGAACATGGGATTTATCCAGGACTGCAGTGTCGTTTTTTTCGCGGTCGTTTTCGAACAGCAATCTTCGCAAGTCTGGTAATGATTTGCTCTGCGCGCTCCCTCAAATCCATCTGGATCGTCTCTTTGCGCTGAAGGAGTGGGATCTCAGCCAGGCAATCGGATCGATGAGCAAAGATCTTTTGTGACTTGAGATGCGCAACTAGGGGATCAAAGCCTTTGTCTTTCGTAATGAAGTGAATGAAAGCTTTCGGATCCTCGACACTGATTCGGCCCGCGTAGTAGGCGAGATGGAAATCAAGCGCGTTGGAACCCGTGCCAGCCATCGTGATCAAACGAATCTGGCCGCGATAGGTCAGCATCTTCTGGACTTCGACGGTAGGAAGCCGCTTCTGCTGCTCACCTACAAACACGAGCACCTGGACAGGATTCTCATTCAGCAGCGCAAGATTCAGTGATCGGATGTTCTCGTAATCGATGAGGATGTAGTTGGTCCGCTTGACTTCCATGGCGTCATCTTTTTCGCCTACACAGGGCTTTGTCGAGCAAGCGCTACTCATAAGTCCCGCGTGCCAGCACCAGCCCGGAGACGACGCAAAAAGCCGCTCCGGTTGCCCGGAGCGGCTTTGCAGGATTGCATGCTCTGCCTAGTTGCTCAGTAGCGGTAATGCGCCGGCTTGTAGGGGCCTTCCACCGGGAGATCGAGATAGGCAGCCTGCTTCGCCGTGAGCGTCGTTAGCTTGACGCCGATCTTCTCGAGGTGCAGGCGGGCAACTTCCTCGTCGAGCTTCTTCGGGAGGATATAGACGCCGGGCTTGTAGCTATCCTTGTTCTTCCAGAGGTCGAGCTGCGCGAGCGTCTGGTTGCTGAAGCTATTCGACATCACGAATGACGGATGCCCCGTGGCGCAACCGAGGTTCACGAGGCGGCCTTCGGCGAGGAGAAAAATCTCGTGGCCTTCCGGGAAGATATACTTGTCCACCTGGGGCTTGATGTTCACCCGCTCGATGCCCGGATAGTTCGTCAAGGCATCGACCTGGATCTCGTTGTCGAAGTGTCCGATGTTGCAAACCACGGCTTGGTCTTTCATGCGCGCCATGTGCTCGATCGTGATCACATCCACATTGCCGGTGGTCGTCACATACACGTCGCCGCGGCCGAGGGTATCTTCGAGAGTAGTCACTTCGTAGCCTTCCATCGCAGCTTGCAACGCATTGATGGGGTCGATCTCCGTCACAACCACCCGCGCGCCTTGTCCTTTCAAAGACTGCGCGCAGCCCTTGCCCACATCGCCGTAACCGCAGACCACTGTGACCTTGCCAGAAAGCATCACGTCGAGCGCGCGGTTGATGCCGTCGATCAGTGAATGGCGGCAGCCGTAGAGGTTGTCGAACTTCGACTTGGTCGCCGTATCGTTCACATTGAAGGCGGGGATGAGGAGCTTGCCGAGCTCTTGCAACTTATAGAGCCGATGCACGCCGGTCGTCGTTTCTTCCGACACGCCGCGCCATTCCTTCACGAGCTCATGGAAGATATACGGCGACTCCGCGTTGATTTTCTTCAGCAGGTCTTTGATTACTTTTTCCTCGTGCGAGCCGCTCGGAGAGTTCACCCACTCGTCGCCTTCCTCCAACTCATAGCCTTTGTGCAGAAAGAGCGTCACATCGCCGCCGTCGTCCACCACGAGTTGCGGGCCTTTGCCCTCGGCGTTCACGATCGCGCGCCAGGTGCATTCCCAGTATTCTTCCAGCGTTTCGCCTTTCCACGCGAAGACCGGCACGCCCGTAGCAGCGATGGCGGCGGCAGCGTGGTCCTGCGTGGAAAAAATGTTGCACGAAGCCCAGCGCACATCGGCCCCGAGTTCCACGAGGGTCTCAATGAGCACCGCTGTCTGGATCGTCATGTGCAGCGAACCAGTGATGCGGACACCAGCGAGCGGCTGGTCGGGCGCGTATTTCTCGCGGATGGCGATAAGGCCCGGCATCTCCTTTTCGGCGATGGAGATTTCTTTGCGGCCCCACTCAGCGAGTGAGAGATCGCGGACTTGGAAGTCGGTGTTCTTGGTGGCAAGCGTTTCGGTCATGGTCATAAGATTGCAGGATTGAGATAGGGGATATGAGCGGCGAGAAACTTACGACGCATCTACCCATCAGGATGCGTTGATGTATCAGCAGAAAGTCGTGGAGCGTCAAATCGATTTTTGCGTCCTGGGGGCATCCTATGGCTTCCCGTCATTGCCGCGCCACTGGACACGAATCTGAAACTGTTGCCGTCGAATTTGCCGGCAGGACGGTTCGCGCATCGGGGTTTTTCTCGAATCCGACCCATGTGCCCACCCGAGAACCAGCGCAACCGGGTGCGCCGTAACCCACGGCTATGAAAACAACAGCCACCCTGTTCTTATTGTCTGCCGCGGCTAGTGCCACCTTGCTAACCGCTGCCGCGAAGGCCCAATCCCGCGTGGAGGTGCCGATCCTGTTCGATGATTTCCTCGCCGACAATGGCGGTATCCCGAAGGATAACTTCCGGCTCTTCTTTGAATGGAATGTGAGCTTCGGTTCCGTGGATCTTGTCGGGCCTCCGATCACCGACGTTACTGGCGACCCGATCTTCGAGCGCTTCGTCGATCTTGGCGGCTCGACCCGCCATCCCGGCCGCTTTTCATTCCGAGCGCCGCTTCCCTTTGTCGCCGGCGCGACTTATCGCCTGAGCTTCCGCTACAAGAGCACCGACGGAAAGCCAGCCGCTGCCCGCGTGCTGCTCGGTTCAAAGAATTTCGACGTGAGCACTTCATCCACGGAGTTTCAGGAGTTCAGCGAAGAATTCAGCTTCCCACGGCAAACACTAGCCCGATTGATGTTTCAAGGAGTCGGCCGAGACACGGATAACTCCGGTCTTGGCATCGATACGGTGATGGTGAGTCAGGTATTTTCTTTCCCTAACACGAATGTTTCGGTCTTTGGAGGCGTAGGCAAGCCATCGCTTGGCGTCGGAGTTTCCGTGCTGCCTTGATGCGCCGCAGTTATGACCAAACTGTCTCAATTGCTAAGTGCTTTGGCATTGGCTGGTCTGTGCGCTCCAGCCGCCGCCATGGCGCAAGGCGCAGCGGCGATCAAGCGCGCTGGGGAACCGACGGCAGCCGAGGGAATCGCGGAGTTCGCCCTGCGCGTTGATGCGAAGGATTTGAACGAAGAATCGCGCGGACTGCTGAAACGCAATCTCCTGGATACTCTTGGTTGTGCGATCGGAGCACTTGGTGGCGAGCCGCCGAAGGCTATCCGCAGGGTGGTGGAGGAACTCGGCGGCACGGGGAAATGCACTCTGGTTGGCGGCGGGAAGAGCGCGCCAGACCGTGCGGCACTCGTGAATGGCGCCTTGGTGCGCTATCTCGACTTCATGGATAACTTCGCTGCTCCGGGCGAGGTATGTCATCCGGCGGACAACCTTGCCGCCTTGCTCGCTGCCGCAGAGTATGGCGGCAAGAGCGGTGAAGATCTGCTGGTCGCGCTCGCGGTTGCCTATCAAGTGCAGTGTCGCTTATTGGAATCGATGCCCACCATGGAGGCAGGCATCAACCACACTACGGCACAGGCTTTTGCGGTCGCCGCCGGTGCTTCGCGTCTGCTGGGCCTCGATGCGAAACAGGCGTCGAATGCTGTGGCGCTGGCAGGAGTGGATAGTGTTTCGCTCGCTGTGGTCCAGGCTGAACCGGTGTCGCAATGGAAAGGGCTTTCCTCTGGTGAAACAGGTGCGCATGCCTTGCAAAATACCTTCCTTGCGCGTGCAGGGATCACGGGTCCGCTGGGTGTGTTTGAAGGTCCGCTAGGTCTCGCGGAGCTGGTGCATAAAGAGCCGGGAATTGACTGGAAGCAGGAAGGCCTCGAAGCGATCACCAGAACTTCAATCAAGAAATACAACGCGGAGTTTCAAGCGCAGGCCGCGCTGGAGGCAACTATGCAGTTGCGTGGGGAGAATAACTTAACTGGCGCTGATATAGAGAAGGTGATCGTGGATGTGCCGCGTGGAGCTTACGAGGTAATTGGAGGTGGCAAGTATGGCCCGAAAGATCAGGCGATTTATAAAGAACAGGCTGATCATAACCTGCGCTATCTTGCAGCCGTTGCATTGCTAGATGGCGAAGTGACTCCGGCGCAATTCACGTCAGAGCGTATCACCCGTGCGGACGTGCAAACGCTGCTGCAGAAAGTAGTCGTCCAGCCAAATACTAGTTTCACGCTGCGGCTACCGAAAGAAATGCCTGCACGGGTGACGATCGAGCTGACAGGAGGCAAGCAGTTGAAGAAAGAAGTGGCGGGTTACGAAGGATTCTACGCCCAACCGATGACTTGGGAGCAGGTGCGCGCCAAATTTGACCGTCTCGCTGCTCCCTATGCCGATACAAAGTTGCGCGACGAAATTGCTGCTGCGGTGAGTGGGCTGGAGAAGCTGCCAGTTTCAGATCTCACTAAGCTGCTCGCCCGCGCGGGCGATGGAACTGAGCGCAATGATCCTGCTAAAACTGCGCGCAAAGGCGTAGCAGCACCCAAGCGATTCCCGGCAGCAGCCGGACGTTAACTCTCCAAACACCCGAACAACATCAAACCCAAAAACCAACAACCCATGAAGCAATTGCTCGCAATCCTCACCACCCTCACACTTTCCCTTGTCTCAGCAGTCGCGCAGGCCCAGCCCGATCCCCAGATGCAAGCGGCGCTTGATGAGTTTGCCTCGCTGAAGCCGAAGCCGATCGAAACACTTTCCGCACGCGAGGCCCGCCGTCAGCCGACTTTCGCAATGGGCGTTTTGAAGCTTGCGGCCAAGCAGGGAAAGACGCCTGAAGCGGTGGGTGACATTGATAACTCCTGCATCCATCTATCCGGCCGAACTTTAAAAACACGCATCTACACTCCGCGTGGTGAGGGGCCTTTCCCAGTGGTGGTGTATTACCACGGCGGCGGTTGGGTGATTGCCGGCTTGATGACGTATGACACGAGCTGTCGGGCGCTTTGTAATCAAGCGCAGGCCATCATTGTCTCGGTGCATTATCGCCAGGGTCCTGAGGATAAGTTCCCTGCCGCACATGAGGATGCTTTCGATGCTTATCGCTGGGTGCTCGACCACGCCGCAGAACTGCACGGTGACCCCTCGCGTGTCGCGGTAGCGGGCGAAAGCGCAGGTGGAAACTTAGCTGCAAACGTGGCAATCATGGCGCGCCAGCGCGGGGTGGCGATGCCGGTGCATCAGGCGCTGATTTACCCGGTGGCAGCGGCGACTTTCAATACGCCCTCCTACCGCGAGAACGCCCAGGCCAAGCCTCTAAACAAGCCAATGATGCTTTGGTTTTCGCAGAACTATTTGAATAGCCCAGCCGAAGGGATGGACCCCAGGATTTCACTCGTGCGAGCCAATGTGCGTGGGGTGGCGCCTGCTACGGTGATCACGGCCGAGATTGATCCGCTACGTTCCGAAGGCAAAGCATACGCCGATCACCTGCGCGCAGCCGGCATTCCCGTCGCTTATCGTAACTTCCCGGGTGTAACGCACGAGTTCTTTGGAGCAGGAGCTGTGATAGATAGAGCGCGCTTTGCGCAAGGACTTGTTGGCTACAACCTGCGCCGCGCCTTTGCCAACGGTCGCGCGCCTTCGGAGCGCACTGCAATGCGCTAACACGAGTGCGTGTTGCTGGGGTGGCCGGATAGAAAATCCGCCGGAGGCGGTTGTTCGTGCTATCCCGCAATACGTGGAGGCTCCGGTGTGCGGAATCCTTCTTGGAGGTGGGGCCAAGTTAGTTGCTGAGCTTGGCCATCACGCTCCACGTCTGGCTGATTGTTACATAGACGAGAGCTTTTATGGCCAAACGTGTTCGTCGCAGCCGCCGTGATCACGGGAGCAGAATGGATCGGCTAGTTCAGTGGGCACGCTGGAAACGTATGGCGACTATCCCGGGCATGTGCGGAAGACGATTGCTTATAACGCGGTTGTGTTGCACTTGGGACGGACAGCCCTTGTGGGCCTTGGCGTTGCAGGTGTTCCCTCGCCGCTTTGGTGGGACTGGACGATCGACACGACTGGCGCTGAGCTTTGGCACGAACTTGAAACGTATGAATACTGACAACATCAAGGAACACATGCCTGTTATTGCTTCCGACGGAGAGCACGTGGGGCTCGTGGATCATCTCGAAGGCACGGACCGCATCAAATTGACGAAGAACGACCCGACTGCAGGCGGGGTGCATCACTTCATTCCGACAGACTGGATCGACCATGTGGACGCGCACGTGCATTTGACCAAGAGCGCGTCGGAAGTGCGCGCGCAGTGGCAGACCTGAGCCGGGCAAAACAGCCAATCCTAGACAACAAAAAAGGGCGGCCTGCGGGCCGCCCTTTTACGTTAGCAAGCAATCGTTCCGGCGTGTCTATTTCGCAGCCGACTTTAGCTCTTCGGCTTTGTCGGTGCGCTCCCAGGTAATCTCGGGATCATCCTTGCCGAAGTGGCCATAGTTCGTCGTTTTTCCGTAGATGGGGCGAAGTAGATCGAGCTGCTCAATGATCCGGCGAGGCTTGAAGGAAAACACTTCCGTCACTGCGCGCTCGATCTTTTCCTCGTCCACTTTTGCAGTGCCGAAGGTATCGATATGGACGCTGACCGGGTCCGGGTGCCCGATGGCATAGGCAAACTGCACTTCGCAGCTCGTCGCCAGCCCGGCGGCGACCACGTTCTTTGCCACCCAACGTGCCATGTAAGCCGCCGACCGATCCACCTTCGACGGATCTTTTCCAGAAAATGCGCCGCCGCCGTGCCGCCCCATGCCGCCGTAGGTATCGACGATGATTTTGCGCCCGGTGAGCCCGGTGTCGCCTTGCGGGCCACCGACGACAAAGCGCCCTGTCGGGTTGATCAGGAACTCAGTTTTGCCGTTGAGATACCGCTCGGGGAGCACCTTGCGGATGACTTCGGCGATGAGGAAGTCGCGAATGTCCGAGTGCTTCGCATCCGCCGCGTGCTGCGTGGAAATGACGACGTTTGAAATCCCGACAATGTCGTTTCCCTCATACATCACCGACACTTGGGACTTCGCATCGGGCCGCAGCCACGGCACCGCGCCACTCTTGCGGATGCGCGTGAGCTCGCGGCCGAGCCGGTGCGCATACATGATCGGCGCCGGCATCAGCTCGGGCGTCTCGTTGCAGGCGTAGCCAAACATCAGCCCCTGGTCGCCGGCGCCCTGCTCGGCGTGGCCTTTCGCGTCCGCCTCGCGCTCATCGACACCCTGTGCGATATCGGCGCTCTGGTCGGTAAGGATGTTGTTGATGAAAATCTTGTCGGCGTGAAACACGTCGTCGTCGTGGATATAGCCAATCTCGCGCACCGCATCGCGCACGATCCGCTCGACGTTGATCACCTCGCAAAGGTGCTTTTTCTCCGCCTTCAGGCTCGGGATCGTGATCTCGCCGCCGACGATCGCGATGTTGCTCTTCACATAAGTCTCGCACGCCACGCGGCTCTTCGGATCGTGCGCGAGACAGGCGTCGAGCACGGCGTCGGAGATGGTGTCGGCGACTTTGTCCGGGTGACCTTCACCGACGGATTCGGAGGAGAAAATGAAGCGGCGTGGCATAAGCGGGAGTGTCGAGTGGAGAGTGGCGGGCGAAGTGTGTCAACGGCGAGCGCGGCGCCCGCGAACCCATTGACGAATCATGATGGACGGATACGTCTAGCGTCGAGGAAAGTGGCGTCAACCGAGAAATCTGATCGTGCTCCGGCGCGGGTGCCGACGCCTGGGAGTGCGAGTGCGTTTTCGCTCTCCTGCGCTGCGATCTTTGCTAGGCTGCCCGGTCGCAAATGGAAATCGCTTCGCTCCACCCTTTGGCCGACACGCCTGACGAGGAACGTGGCGCCGTTTACACTCGCCGCGAGGTTGTCGTCGCGATT
>CAXSDZ010000096.1:0-3760 GCA_964235505.1 uncultured Chthoniobacteraceae bacterium | reverse complement strand
TTCTGGACCTTGTCGGCTACGTGCCGGAAGCACGGCTCGCCGACTTCTCGCTCCTTGAGCCATGTTGCGGAAAGGGTGACTTCCTGCTGCCCATCGTGGAACGACTTCTTGCCTCTTTTGGAAGGCACGGCGGGCAGATGCACGATGCCGCTAGTCAACTCGCCGGATGCATCCACGCGGTGGAACTCAACCCACAAAGCTGCCGCCGAGCGCAGGCGGCTACGCTCGGGCTGCTGGAAGCAGCGGGCGTCCCACTCGGCGAGGCAGAAGAGTTGATCGAACGCTGGTTTTTGCGGGCGGATTTCCTGCTCGCGCCGCTCGCGCCGGACTTCGATTTCATCGTGGGCAATCCGCCTTATCTCCGTCAGGAACGCATTCCAGATCTGTTGCTGGCCGAGTATCGCCGCCGCTTTCGCACGCTCTACGACCGCGCCGATCTCTATGTGCCGTTCATCGAGCGCTCCCTGAATTTGCTCAAGCCGAATGGGCGGCTCGGTTTCATCTGCTCCGATCGCTGGATGAAGAACCGCTACGGTGAGCCGTTGCGCGCGCTGGTCTCCAAAGGTTTTCACCTCCAGCACATCCTCAATGTGAATCACCTGCCTGCTTTCACCCGGGAGGTGATCGCGTATCCGACCATCGTCGTGATCGAAAACGCCTGGAAGTTCACTGCCACCAAAGTGGCTGTCCCTCCGACGAGCATGGCCGAGCTGCGCACCGCGGTGCGGGCGATGTGCGAGGCGGATGAACCTTCCGAGCACTACCGCGACATCGGTGAAGTTGTCTCCGCCGGGCAGCCTTGGCTGACTGACACGACTGATCAAATCGCACTCATCCGGCGGATGGAACGCGATTTCCCGACTCTCGAGCAGGCGGGGGGCCGCGTCGGCATCGGTGTCGCGACCGGCGCGGATCGCATCTACATCGGTGAACTCGAAAGCCTAGACGTGGAGGACGAGCGCAAGCTGCCGCTGGTAGGAACAAAGGACATCCGCAGCGGGACTGTGGAGTGGCAGGGGAATGGCGTCATCAACCCGTTTGAACCGGATGGCACCGTCGCCGCTTTGGACCGGTATCCACGCTTTCAACGATTCATCGCCAAGCACGAGGATGCGCTCCGCCGGCGCAACGTGGCTCAGCGATCTGGAGCAGCGTGGTATCGCACGATCGACCGCATCTACCCGAGTCTTGTCGCCGTCCCGAAGTTGCTCATCCCGGACATCAAGGGAAGCGCCAACGTGGTCTATGAAGACGGTCGCTTTTACCCGCACCACAACCTCTATTTCGTGACTGCCGCCGACTGGGATCTGCGCGCCCTGCAAGCGGTCCTCCGCTCGCGTTTGTGCAAGCTCTTCCTCACGGCTTATTCCTTGAAAATGCGCGGCGGTTTCCTGCGTTACCAAGCTCAGTATCTGCGCCGCTTCCGCCTGCCAAAATGGGACGCAGTGCCTTGCGAGTTGGCGCAGGCACTCGCCAGCGCTGCGCGATCCGGCGATGCCGCAGCGGGTGATATCGCTACCGCGATCCTGTTTGGGCTCGACGAAAACGAGACTTCAATTCTCCAAACCGTGCAGTGACGCTTCGCCATGCCGCGCCGAGATTACACGCCCGAGATTCAGGAAGCAGTGAGGCAGTTCTGGACGAGCCGAAGCGGTGCTGGCGAAAGGCAGTTGGCGTCGGTTGACGCAGATCGCGGGGAGCGCGCCAACGTTACCTCCGGCAAGCACCTTGACGGGTTCGCCACTTTTTTCACGACGCTCATTGCCGATGCCGGTCTACACTCGCCCGGTGTGAAAAAGAAAGCGCAGCTCACGACCTTGCCTGGATTTTTTCGGCCCACCAAGAAATGGGATTTGCTGATCCAAGGCGAAGGCCAGTTGATCGCCGCCATCGAGTTGAAGAGTCACATCGGGCCGTCGTTCGGGAACAACTGCAATAACCGCGCGGAAGAGGCGCTCGGCAACGCGACCGACTTTTGGACGGCTTACCGCGAAGGAGCATTCGGAAAAGCGTCCCGTCCATTTCTCGGTTACCTGCTCGTATTAGAAGATTGTGCCGCCGTGCATGCCATGCCATCCCGTCCGCTCCGGGCCAGCTACTTCGATGTCTTCCCGGAGTTCCGGCAGGCGACCTATGCCGATCGTTATCGGCTGCTGTGCGAGAAGCTCGTGCTGGAGTCACTTTACAGCGCAGCCGCGGTGATCCTTTCACCTCGCCATGCGGCGTCCACGGGTGAGTTTTCCGAGCCAGCGCAATCGGTGGGGATTGGTGCCTTCGTCGCCGAACTCCGGGGCAAGCTCATTGCTCGGGTGGGGACGGAGGAAGAAATCACTGTGCGGGTGCGGGAAGATTCCCCGGAGCCAATGTCGCCGCTTTGACGGCTAGCACGTCGAAGCGTGGCCCCTGATGCTTACTGGCGGAGTCGCCCGTGGCGGCGCAGCCAGTGTCCGCGCACGACGTGCCAGCCGAGCAGCAGCGGCAGGGCGAGGCCGAGCCACCAGTGGATGCTGGAGGCTAAAGCGCGCAGCTTTTCGCCTCCGGCGTAATAAAGCGCATAGCCAGTGACGGTGAGCAGGCCAAAGCCGGCGAGCAGCGTGAGGCCAGAGGTGAGATTTTGCCTCGTCTGCCACGCGCGCTTCACGTGGACCGGCAGCACGGTGCCGAGCAGCACGAGGATCGCCATCGCCGCGGCACCGTGCGCGCGGAGCATCCACGCTTCGGCAGGATGTTTCCCAGTGCCGCCGAACTCATCCGGCTGCGCCGCGAAGCTATCGAGCGCCCACCATGCGACGCCGCTCGCGAAGAGGGTGAGGCTGGCCGCGTAGAGTGCCGCCTTGTGCCGGCGCGAGAGCTGAAAGGCGTTACGGCGCATCGGCGGCGACGATCGCGCAGTCCCCGCGCCGATCGAGGAGGAATGCGCTCGCGCCGTGGCGCGCAAGCAGCGGCGCGGCCGCTTCGCGTTGCGCGAGCACGACCTTGGTGAGCGCGTCGGCGAGCATGGCGGTCGGAGCGCGGACGGAGACGCTGAGCTCGTCGTCGCAAGGAAGGCGCGTGCGGCCATCCACTAGCGGGCAGACCCAGCAGCGCCGCCAGCGTTTGCGGGAGAAGTAGCTCGCCGACGTGGCCAGCGCGGCATTCTCCAGCGTCACGCAGCGGGCCATTTCGCCGGGACTGCCGGGATGCCGGACGTGGACCGGCCACGGCTCCGGGCCGAAAACGCGGAGATCGCCGCCGGCATTCACGCAGCCGGCAGTCGCCCCAGCCTTTTCCAAAGCATCGATCGCACGATCGACCGCAAAGCCTTTCGCGATGCCACCGAGATCGACATGGAGCGGGCGGCGAAAGGCGACCTGCCCATCCGGCTGCAACACAAGATCCCGCCACGTCGCGCGGCTTTCACCGCGCCCATTGGCGGGAGTGCGCGGTAGAAAGCCCCACGCCGCGAGCCGCGGCGCGACGGAAATGTCGAAGGCGCCGCCGCTTTCCCGCGCGAGCGTTTGCGCGAGCTGCAGCACTTCCCAAGTCCACGCGCTCACCCGGACCGGCGTGCGGTGTGCCTCGGAGTTCAGCCGCGAGATTTCGCTCAGCGGATCGTGGTAGCTCATGGTTTCCTGCACCTTCGCCACGGCGGCAAAGGCGGCGCTCACCGCGCGCTGGCGCGTCGTTTCATCCGGCGCCTGCGCGGTGATTTCCACGAGCGTGCCGAGCAGCGGGCGGGCACGGCGCAGCGGCGGCGGAGACAGCAGGGCGGCGCTCATCC
>CAXSDZ010000095.1:11288-16295 GCA_964235505.1 uncultured Chthoniobacteraceae bacterium | reverse complement strand
CGGAGCTTTCCTACCTCCGCAGCCTCCCGGCGGCGGAGGCGCGGGAGCGGTGCCGCACCCTTTGCGAGCACGCCATCCCGTGCGTCATCATCGCGCGCGGCGCGAAAACTCCCGCGGCACTCGTCGATGCGGCGGCGCAGGCAGGCATCGCCGTTTTTCACACGCCGATGGTCACGATGACTTTCATCAACAAGGCGACGCTGGCGCTGGAGGTCGATTTTGCGCCGAGCAAAAGCGAATACGGCTCCATGGTCGATATCATGGGCATGGGCGTGCTGGTGCGGGGCTCCAGCGGCATCGGCAAAAGCGAGTGTGTGCTGGGGTTGCTGGAGCGTGCGCACTCGCTGGTGAGCGACGATATCACCCGCTTCCGCGCCGTGGAAGGACGCGAGCTGATCGGCATTTCTCCCGACCTCACGCGGCACCACATGGAGGTGCGCGGGCTCGGGGTCATCAATGTGATGCACATCTTCGGCATTGGCAGCGTGCGGCTCGAGAAGCGGCTCGACCTCATCGTCACACTCAAAGATTGGCAGGAGCTCGAAGAGGTGGATAGGATCGGACTCGATCAGGAATACTATGAAATCCTCGAAATCCTGGTTCCCCATATCACCATTCCTGTGCGCACGGGCCGCGACCTTGCCCGCCTCGTAGAAGTGGCGGCACTGGACCAAAAGCTAAAAAGCATGGGTCACAACAGCGCCCTCGAATTTAACCAACGCCTCCTGAACCTCATGCAGAAAAAGAAAGAGCTGTGATGGGCCTTTTCAGCCGGAAACGCGACGACGACGCGCACGCGCAAAAGGTCAGCAAGGAGCTTACGATCCAGAATCGGCTCGGGCTGCACGCGCGCCCTTCCGCGCAGTTTGTAAAAACCTGCACGCGATTTAAGTGCGAGGTCTGCGTGGAAAAAGATGGCGAGCAGGTGAATGGCAAAAGCATCATGGGACTGATGATGCTCGCGGCGGGGCTGGGCTCGAAGCTGCTGGTGACTTGCGACGGGCCGGACGCGGATCGCGCGCTGGCGGAAATCGAGGCGCTGGTGGCGCGGAAGTTCGACGAGGAGTGAGGCGCAGGCGCGCACGATCGAATGTCTCTTTCCCGATGAACGAAGGCGGCTCAATGACGGATGAAGGGTGCCGAACGACGCATGAGGCACGCAGCCTCATGCAGGTGTCATCCCTTCATCTCTGCGTCCCTGCGCGGAGCAGCATCCGTTTCACTTTCGGCTCCGCTCCGCTGCGGCGCACAGAATCCGCTGGCGTTTTCTCCCTTTCCCATGGGCATTGAAGCGCCAGCTTCCGAAGAGCGCCGTTTCCACGGTGTCGGCGTGTCGCCGGGCATTGCGCGCGGGGCGGTGTTCGTGTTCCGCCCGGACGACGAGGAGCCTTCGCTGCGGCGGATCGAAGAAGCGGATATTCCGAGCGAAATCGCGCGGTTCGAGTCGGCGCTGCTGATGACGCGGCTCCAAATCCTGGAGCTTCAAGAGCGCATCGCGGAATCAATCGGGACCAAGGACGCGAGTATCTTCGATGCGCACCTGCTGGTGGTGGAAGATCGCACGCTGATAGATGAAGTGCTGCGCACGCTCCAGCGCGACCGCCACAGCGTGGAGCACGTCTTCGGGCAGGTGGCTGGGCGCTACGCGAAAACGCTCAGCGAGATCGATGACCCGTATCTCCGCGAGCGGGCGCTCGATATCCACGACGTCACGCGACGCGTGATCCGCAATCTCATGGGCAAGGAAGGGCGCGAACTCGGGAGCGTCGGCACGCCGCACCTGCTCGTCTCGCATAATCTCACCCCCTCCGACACGGCGCAGCTCAACCGCCAGTTCGTGCTCGGCTTTGCCACCGACATCGGCAGCAAGACTTCGCACACCGCCATCATGGCGCGGTCGCTGAACATCCCGGCAGTGGTCGCGCTGCACGACCTTTCTTCTCAGCTCGCGAGCGGCGATCACATTCTCCTCGATGGCTACAACGGCCTCGTCATTCTCAATCCCTCCGACCAGACGCTCTGGGAATACGGCGAGCTGGAGATCAAAAAAGGGGTGGTCGAGCAGCAGCTCACGAAGCTGCGCGAAACCGAGTCGCGCACGCTCGATGGGCGGCACGTCATTCTTTCCGCGAACATCGAGCTGCCCGACGACATCGAGCAAGTGCTGCAAAGCGGTGCGGAAGGCGTGGGGCTGTATCGCACAGAGTTCATTTATCTGAACCGCGTGGAGCTCCCGAGCGAAGAGGACCAACTGGAGGCTTACCGCAAAGTCGCCGAGCACGCGCTGCCGCATCAGGTGATCATCCGCACACTCGATCTTGGCGGGGACAAGTTCATGAGCGCGCTGAACCTGCCCGAGGAGATGAACCCTTTCCTCGGCTGGCGGGCGATCCGGTTCTGCCTGGAGCGCGTCGATGTCTTCAAGACGCAGCTCCGCGCCATCCTCCGCGCCAGCGCCGTGGGGAATGTGCGGATGATGTATCCCATGATCTCCGGGGTGGAGGAAGTGCGGCGCGCCAATGCGATTCTGGAGGAGTGCCGGGTCGAGCTGCGGACGGAAGGCGTCGCCTTCAACGAGGAGATGGAAGTCGGGGCGATGATCGAAATTCCGAGCGCAGCGCTCGCCGCGGACATCATCGCGCGCGAGGTCGATTTCTTCTCCATCGGCACGAACGACCTCATCCAATACACGATCGCAGTCGATCGGCTGAACGAGCACATCGCGCATCTTTACGAGCCGACGCACCCCGCGATCATCCGGCTCATCCGCATGATCGTGGACGCCGGCCACGCACACAATCTGTGGGTCGGCGTGTGCGGCGAAATGGCGGGCGACGTGCTGCTCACGCCGCTGCTGCTCGGGCTCGGCGTAGATGAGCTCAGCACCGGTGCAGCGCTGGTGCCGCGGGTGAAGCGCGCGGTGCAAAGCCTCGATCTGGCGGTCTGCCTGAAGCTGGTCGATGAAGTGAAGCACCTCGATTGTGCCTCGGCGATTCTTGCCAAATGCCAGGAAGTCGCGGAGACGCACTACGGCGACGTGCTGTAGCGGCGGGCGGGGCTCCGCGCGCACCGCAGCAGGCGCACCCGCGTCGCTCATCTGCCGCGCGACCGTGCAACCCGAGACCAGCCCCCGCCAGGCTTCGCGCTCGGATAAGCAGGCGCCGGGCTGGCGGTGTGCGCGGCAAATTCCTGTTGCGGATGGTCTTTCAAGAACTCGCCGATCGCCTCTAGGAACGCCTCGCCGAATTCGCGCAGCTTCCGCTCGCCCACTCCGGTGATCCGCGAAAATGCGGACTCCGTGGTCGGATACTCGCGCGCCATGAGCCGCAGCGAGACATCGGAAAAGACGATGTAAGCCGGCACATCGCGCTCGTCGGCGAGCTGCTTGCGGAGCTCGCGCAGCAGGGCGAAAAGCGCTTCATCGCACTCGATCTCGCCGCGCCGCGGCCGGTCTGCGGCGATCGTGCTGGTGGGCCGGCAAAGCGTGACCGGCGCCCGCGACTTCAGCACGCGCACCCCTTCCGGCGTGAGCTCCAGCACGGGGAATTTGTCCACCGTCTGCCTGCAAAAGCCGAGCCGCACGAGCTCACGGCCGATCTGCTGCCACTCTGTGCGCGAGTGCTCCTTGCCGATGCCGTAGGTCGAGACGCTCTGGTGGTCCCACTTGCGGATGCGCTCGCTGTCGGCGCCGGTGAGCACCTCGACGAGGTGATTCAGTCCGAAGCTCACCGAGCCGGAGCGTGAGGCCTGCCGCAGCCGGATGATGCAGGAAAGGAACTTCTGCGCCGCGAGCGTCCCGTCGAAGGTGTCGCGCGGAGAAAGGCAATTGTCGCACGCGCCGCAGTTCGCCTCGCGAAAGGTTTCGCCAAAATAGCCCAGCAGCGACGCGCGCCGGCACGCGGAGCTTTCCGCGTAATGCACCATCTGCTGGAGCTGCGCCCGCGCGACCTCCTGCTCTTCCTGAGTCGGCTTTTCGTCGATAAATGCGGTCTGCTTCACCACATCGCCGGCGGAGAAAAGCAGCAGGCACTCGCTGGGCAGTCCGTCGCGCCCGGCGCGCCCGGTTTCCTGGTAGTAGCCCTCCACATTCTTCGGCAGATCGTAGTGCAGCACGAAGCGGACGTTCGGCTTATTGATCCCCATGCCGAACGCAATCGTCGCGCAAATGATCCTCGCTTCGTCGCGGATGAACTTTTCCTGATTGCGCGCGCGCACTTCGGCATCCAGCCCGGCATGATACGGCAGCGCCCGCACGCCACTCGCCGTCAACCGTTCGGCGAGCATCTCCACGGCCTTGCGGCTCTGGCAATAGATGATGCCGCCGTCGCCCGTGCGCTCTCGCAGAAAGGCGAGCGTCTGGTCGAAGGCGCGGTCCTTTGGCAGCACGCGATACGTGAGGTTCGGCCGGTTGAAACTCGCGACGTAGGTGCGCGGTTCATGCAGCGCGAGATGTTCCACGATATCCGAGCGCACGCGTCCGGTCGCAGTCGCCGTGAGCGCCATCATCGGCACTCCGGGGAAGTGTGTGCGCAGATCGGCGAGCTGCCGGTATTCCGGGCGGAAATCGTGGCCCCATTCCGAGATGCAATGCGCCTCGTCGATTGCGATTTGCGCCACGTTCCAGCCTTTCACCGTCTCCAGAAAGCCGAGGAGCATCAGCCGCTCCGGCGCCACGTAGAGCAGCCGGTATTCACCTCCGTGCAGCCCGCGCAGGCGTGCGCGGGCTGTTTCGGCGTTCAGGGAGGAATTCAGAAACGTCGCCGCGACGCCGCTCGCCGTGAGCGCATCGACCTGATCTTTCATCAGCGCGATCAGCGGCGAGATGACGACGGTGAGCCCCTCACGCAGCAGCGCGGGAAGCTGGAAGCAGAGCGACTTGCCGCCGCCCGTCGGCAGCAGCGCAAAGACATCCTGCCCGGCCAGAGCATCGCGGATGATCTCCTCCTGCAGGGGCCGGAAAGAGTCGTATCCGAAGCGTTGCTTCAGCGTGGGGAGCAGGGCGGTGGC
>CAXSDZ010000095.1:0-11278 GCA_964235505.1 uncultured Chthoniobacteraceae bacterium | reverse complement strand
TCAAGGGCGACAACCATTGCACCTCCACACGTCTTTCTCAACGACGCTGGAAGGCGCTCTTCGCCTGATGCAGCGGTTCGTAATGAGCCTACACGCGTCGGACCGGAACACGCGTTCTGAGCAACAGTGTTTCCATTTCTTTGATATTTTCGGACGCAGCAAATCCGTGGTTGGGAATCCAGTGAAACACACTTCCCTGAGGAAAAATAAGGAACCCGCTCTTCGTCTGAACGACCTTGTGGATTCTCGGCCAGTGCATCGCACCGTTGAAACCTTCGCCCTCATAGCGGAAGCCCTCGTCATCTAAGAACCATGTGATTTCCACATGATTCAGCGGGTGCCTTCCAAGCTGCCACTGAGTGAGCAAGGGTAGCAGGAGCCAGAAGAATGCGAAGAACAGGCCGGCGCCAAACAGCTCGCCGACGATGTTGATTCTAGGAGCTAAATAATGCGCAATGATCCCGCCGCAGAACGAGCAGACGCTCAGGAATGGCAGTGCGCGAAAACATGCGTTCTGCCGGATTGCGACGCGCACCGGAGCACGCATTTCCTGAGGAGTGAGTCGGTAGCGATTGACGAGCATCGGCCGGCAGTTACGAGACGGCGTGACGTGTCGGCGGCGGCACCAGCACCCACTGCATCCCTGCGGCTTCGGCGGCGGCGATCCCGGTTGCGGTGTCTTCAAAGACAAGACACTCCGCAGGTGCCACCCCGAGGCGCAGCGCCGCTTCCAGGAACGGGTCGGGTGCCGGCTTTCCTCGTTGATAATCCTCTGCCGTCACGATCGCCTGAAACAGATCCGCGATCCCGAGCGCGCGCAGGGTGGTAAGCACGATGCGGCGGTGCCCGCCCGAGGCGACGGCCATCGGCTTTCGCCCGGCAAACTCGTGGACCAGCGCCACGACCGGTTCGATCGCCGCGATGCGCGGGCTGAGTTCCAGAAAGATGTGCTCTTTGCGTTCCACCACTTCCCCAACCGGCAGCGACAAGCCGTGGCGCTCATTCAGCAGTTCCACGATCCGCGAAGTCGGGACCCCGCCAAGTTCATAAAACAGCGCTTCCGGGAACATCTCCGCCTGATCTCCGAGCGCGGCGCACCACGCCTCGTAATGTGTCGGCATGGTGTCCGCGAGCGTGCCATCGCAATCGAAAATGTAGGCGGAAAAGTCGCCCGGCGGGAGCAAGAGCGGCGGAGAAGCGGAGGTGGCGGTGGACACGGCCGCGGAGGGTGCCGAGCAAGGGCGGGAGCGGAAAGCGGAAAGTGCGGGCGAGCTGGGCAGGTGCGTGGGAGGGAGTAATTCGCGAAATGGAGGCTGCTGCGCGGGCCGAACGTCGAACGTCGAACGTCGAACAAGAAGCCACTGCACGTGGAAGCGTCGCCCGTTCGATGTTCAGCGTTCGACGTTCGACGTTCGACGTTCGGTCCACCGCAGGCGTCGCCCGCCACCGGACACGCTTCATCCTTCCCGCGCCGCTTGCACTCCCCCAAAACGCAAAAACAGCCGGAGCCTTTCGACTCCGGCTGTTGAATGCTGTCAGCGGTCTGACCGCGAAATTAAGAGCCCTTTTCCGTCTTCTCCCCGGACGCCTTCCAGCCCGCGATGCCTTTGGAATAATGCTTCACGTTCGTGTAGCCCATGTCCTTGGCCTTTTTCGCACCGGCCTGGTAAGCACCGCACTGCTCATTGCCGCAATACGCCACGACCAGCGCGTCTTTATCCTTCGGGAGTTGCGAGGCGAGATTTGCCTGCGCCGACTCGAAGTTGATCGCGCCGGGGATGTGGCCGCTGTTGAAGCTATCTGAGCCGTTCACGTCGATGAGCGTGACCTTCTTTTCCTTCATCGCGTCCTTGAGTTCATCGTGGGAGATGTCCGGGAACTTCTCCGCGGCGAACGCCAGCAGAGGGGTGAGGACGAGGGCGCAAAGTGTAGCTGCGAGTGTTTTCATATATTGAGGTGATGAGTTGCAGAAGCCGATCGCGATCGGCAAGCGAAATGGATGCCGCCGCACGCCCGATTGGCGGCGGGCAGAATTCCCTTTGAAAGCGCTGGAGCGGATGGTAGCTCCAAGCCGGTGCCGCCCTTCGCGGCATTTGCGCCCCGCTTTCCTCCGCCACCCCATGGCCGACCTCAAATTTCACTGTCCCGAATGCAGGCAAAAAATCGCGATCGATGAAACGGCCGCAGGCCTGCAAATCGACTGTCCGCATTGCCGCTCCACGCTGACGATTCCTGCTACTGCAACGGCTCCCGTCGCGGTGGAAGTGCGCCGCCGCCTTGCGGCGCTTGCCGGGGTGGAGACCAGCACTTACGCAGCGCTGGAGCAGGCGCAGGCGACGCTCGAGACTACGCAGGCAGAAGCCGCCCGCCTGCTCGCACAGGCGCGGAGTTCGGAGGAAACTGCGGGCCGCGTGCGCGAAGAACTCGCCGCCGCCGCGCAGAAAAGCGCCGCCCTCAGGGCCGAGCGCGACCAGATCGCCACGCAATTGCAAGAAGCGCACGCGAAGCTCGGTGAAAGCGCTAGGATGCAGGCGCAACTCGTCGCGGGCGAAACCGAACGCGACGAGCTGAAAGCGCGCCTCGCCGAGGCAGACGCGCAGCGCGAGCTGGCCGTTGCGGCGCGCGAAGAACATGGAGCAATCAGTGCGCAGCTCGCCGCACTTCGCGAGGAATTTTCCAAGCTCACCGCCGAACGCGACGGCTTGCGCGAAAGCGCCACTCAAGCCTCTGGCGAAGCGGAGGCGCTGCGGGCCGCGCTGACCGAGCTGGAAAAAACCGACGCGCAGCAGGCGGACAACGACGCCGCAGCCATCGCGGCGGAGGTGCAGCGGCGGACCGAAGCCGCCGCCGCGCAGTTGAGCGAAACACGCTCCTGGGCCAATGGGCTCAGCCGCGAGGTGACTGATCTCCAGCGGAAACTCGAAGCCGCGCATGCCGAGCGCGACGCCGCCCGCCAGGAGCTGGAAAGCTCCACCGCCGCGCGCGAGCAGGCGCAGACTCAGATGCCCGGAAGCAGTGAAGCGGCGATGCCCCCGGCGGAGTTTGCTGACGCAGCACGGCAAGAGGTCGAGCGTTACCGGGAAGCCGCGCGCGCCGCGAGCGTGGAGCGCGAGCGGCTGGAAGGCGAGCTGGATGCGGCACGCCAGGCGAGTGATGCGTTGCACACCCAGATGCGCGACTTGGAAGGCCGCCACGAAACGCATGAGCGTGAGCGCGCGGACGCCGTGAGCCGCTGCGACGCGCTGGCTGCGGAGCGGGACGCGGCGCATGCACAACTCGCGGGCGAGCGGATTTCGCTGCAAGAAGCCGCCGGGTCAGCAGCGGCCGCGCGAAGCGAGGCGGAGCAGTTGCAGGCAAAGCTCGACGCCGCCACTGCGGAGGCGGAGCGCGAACGGAACGACGGAAACGCTGTGCGTGTGGAGCGCGAAGCAGCGAAGGCGAGCCTCGCCCGCAGGGAGGCGCAAGCGGAGGGCGATCTCCACCATCTGCGCGCTGTGGAGGCCGATCGCGATCAGCTCAAGGATGAACTCGACCAGCTCAAAGCCGGTCTCGAGCGCGCCAAGCAGCACGTCGCAGTGCTGCAATCGCGCCGCGACCAGATGCGCGACGAGATTTCCCGTCTCAAGGTCAACGTGGACAGCACGCCCGGTGTCGTGGAGTAGCGCCGGGGAAGCCCGGCTCGCCACCCAGATCCAAGGGGCGAGTCAGCGACTGCGCCCTTGGGATTCATCGGCGACTCAGGTGCGGCGCAGGCCGCGCGAGACGGTCAGCAATTGCCGCAAAGTCAACCTGGCTTAGCGTTCTTCAGCAGCGCTTTTTCCTTCTTCCCCCGCCGAAACAACTTCCGTGCGTCGCTGATCGAAGCGCCTTCGATGAAGTATTCCGTCGCCGCCTTGCCGACTGCGTAAGTCCCCGCCGCCGCGACTCCGCCCGCGACGACATCGCCCCAGACCGGCACCAGCTTCATCGCCGCGCGGGCGCCTTCCCGCAGCGCCAGCCCGATGCCGATGTTTGCGCCCACCGCACCCATGAACTCCATCGCCAGCTTGCGGCTCACTTCCCGCCCGGAGATGTGCATCACGCCAGCCACCATCGCAACTTGCAGCCCGGTGATGATGGGGAAATCCGCGAGCGGAATCGGCTGCGCTCCGCAAATCGCCGTCATCGAGCGAGTGACGACCTGCGCGATATCACGCTGCACTTCGCGCACGCCGGAAAGCCGCGCCCACTCGAGCTTCGCTTCCGGGGGAAGCTCGCCCGCCACTGCTGAAGCGAGGCGATCGACTTCGGTCCCATCTCCTTGCAGCGTGAAGATGCCTGCCACGCGGTTGCCGAAAGGATGGCGCGTCGCCTCGTCGAGCGCGCGGTGCAAGTGCTCGCGCGCCTTCGCGGGATCGCCACCCGTCGCAGAACCGAGCGCCACCGCAAAGACGGGCGTCTGCGCATCGTGTTCTCCGCGGGCGAGGCTTTGCAATTGGGTGGCGTGATCCAGATCGGCGGCGAGATCCGCCGGATTGCGCGGCTCGAGGTGGAGGAAGAGACATACGTCCGGCCTTTCCGTGTCGAGCGCCCGCCGCAGCAGCGATGTCGCGGCTGGCCGGCGCGCGTCCAGCAGCCGCAGCCGCCCGCGCCCGCTTTGCGCGAAAAGCTGCCATGCGCCATCCTGCACGTGGTCTTCGGAAACGTGCGCCACGTCGCTGCGGAACAGCGAATTGACGAGTGCCGTCCGGCTGGCTGCTCGATCACCGAGCAGCAACACACGCGGTGGCCGGCCGAGCAGAAAAAGCGATTTGATCGGCGTGATCTCGCGCAGGATCGGCGATTGCAACGACTCGGGCAGCTTGTGCACGAGCTTTTCAAATTTTTCGTAAAGGCTGAGAAGATTCACAGGGACGAGGTGGGTCGAGGTGGAAGGTGAAAGGGTGGCCACAACAGGTTCGCATCCGCTCTGCCCGCGCGCCTCCGGTGTTTGTGAAAGCGCAACTTTCGGCAGCGGAGGAAAAGGTGCGCGCTGCCTCACTTCTTCGTCATCACATAAACGCCATCCCACTTTTCGTCCGGCGGCTCCGCGAGGTAATCCACGCACCAACGCTGGTATTCGCCGAGCAGCCAGTCGTCCGGGTTTTGTGCCGCCGCCGTGCGGAAGCACTCGGCTGCCTCCGCGAAAGCCCGCCGCCGGTAAAGCTTCACCCCTTCCTCATAAGGCACGAGCCACGCGGGTTCCGGCGCACTTTGCCGATCGGAAAGGACTGTGAAAACATCCACCGGCTTTGTTTTCCCCTTCACCTGGATCAGCCCCACGGTGCGCAGCACGAACTGCTCGCGGACCATCGACGCGACCGACTCGCCGATCAGCATTTGCTGGTGAAATTCCTTGGTCGTTCCTTCCAGGCGCGACGCCAGATTGATCGGGTCGCCGATGGCGGAAAACTCGTGCTTATCCTCCGAGCCGATCCGGCCGACGATCGCCTCGCCGTGGTTGATGCCGAGGCCGACTTTCCACTCGGCCATGCCGCGCGATTTCCAGTCTGCATTCAGCCGCGCCAGTGCTTGAAACATGTCCAGCGCAGCGGCCACAGCCTGGCACGCATCGGCTTCGCGCCCGCGCGAAGAAACGCTGCCCCAGTGCGCCATCACCGCGTCGCCGATGAACTTGTCGAGCGTGCCGAGCCGCGCGAAAACGATGCGCACCATTTCGGTGAAGTATTCGTTCAACTGCGTGACAAGCTCCGAGGCATCCGCGCTTTCCGTGATGGTCGTGAAGCCGCGCACATCCGAAAAAAGCACGGTGATGCAGCGGCGCACACCACCGACGGTATTGAGAAAGCTCGCCGGATTATCGAGCACCTCCCTGACCACGTCCCGCGACACGTAGCCTTCCAGCGTGCGGCGGATGCGCCTGCGCTCCTCGCGATCAATGGCGTGCTCAACCGTCGACCACATGATTCCGCTGCCGAGCAGGGTGATCGCCGGCGCGAGCAGCAGCAGCTCGACGCCGGGAAGGTTGAAGAGCAACTGCGCGGCGAAAAAGTAGGCGAGCCCCGTGCCGAGCAGCAGCGCGATGCGCGCGTTCGGTCGCTTCACCCACGCGCCCAACATCCACGCCGCCGCGCCCGCCGCAGCGATCAGCGCGAGATCGCCCCAGACCGGCAGCTCGTGGAGAAAGTCGTGGTTCAGCGCGGCATTCAGCGCGCCGAGATGGACGGAAGGTCCAAGCACCGGGCCAAACGGGGTGATGATGCGGTCCTCGGCCTGATTTCCAGACGCGCCGATGAAGACGATCTTGTCGCGGAAAAGCGCGCCGTGGCTGTAGGGCGGCTGCGACCACTGAGCATCGACGAAGATCTCGTAAAGCGAGCGGGGGAGAAATTCCTCGGAAAAGCGAATCCGCTCCGGCCAGCGATGGTGTGGCACGAGCGACTCCAGGCCGACCTGGCGGAGAGCGCTGGCCGGCAGCGACAGCATTTCCGGGCTCGTCTCGGTGGGTGGAAGACCGAAAAACTCCAGCAATGTTGTGCGGTATTGCACGCGCCGCACGATGCGGTCGTGATCCTCCCGCACGTTCACAAAGCCGACCCGTCGATCGTGGATGGCGTCGGCGATGAGACTCTGAGAAGGGAACTCTAGGGATGGTTTGACCGAGATGGTTCCTTCCCCGGCCTCTTCTTCGCGGGTGATAAAATTCATCCCGATGACGATGCGGTCGGCGTAGCGATCCAGCACCGCGCGGAAGGCTTCGTCACCTTCCCGCTCGCCCGGGAAGCGAATGTCGAAAACGACCGCTTTTGCCCCTGCGCCGATCAAGCGCTCTGCGATCAGCGCATAAAGTTCGCGGCTCCACGGGCGACCTGCGCTGATGATCTGGAGCGCGCGCGACTGCGCGAGCTCACCTTCCAGCAACTGATCGAGCGTCTCGGTGGCGGTGTCGATGCCGAGGAAGACGATGTCTGGATGGCGCGGCGAGCGGCGGGACGCGCCGTTCGTGGCGAGCCAGTCGCGCGCGCGCAGCTCGGCTTGAGCAAAGCGCTCGTCTCCGAGATACAGCGCCGTCGTGATCGCGATGAAGCCGCCGCAAATCACCGTGAGCCACGTGCGCGGGCTGAGTTTCCACCTGCTCATGCCGCTGTGATAAGTGCCGGTCCGCGTCCCGGCAACCATCGATGTCGGAGGCATTTCTCAGCGTTTCCGGGCAGCCTCAAACTCAACTTGCGAAACTTGAGTCCGTGTGCCTGTTCTGCGCTTGACACTCCGCTACGGTCCGAAAACACTCCGCGCCGTTATGCGCCTTGGATTTCCCCGCCCGCCCGCTCGCCGCTCCGTGCTCCTGGTGGTGGCGGCTGCCTCCCTCCTCACGCTGCTCCCCGTTGCCCGGGCGGCGATTCCGTTCAATTCGGCCACCGTCACAAAGGTGGAAAACATCGTGAACTTCGGGGAGCGGCGCGGCGACCGCAGCGCCACGCGCCGTGCGGTCGCGCAGGACATCGTCCGCGCGAATAACTTCCTGCTCAGCGAAACCGATTCCCGAGCTGAGCTCCAGTATCCCGATGGTTCGCTGGTGCGCATCGGCCAAAACACCGTGTTCACCTTCGACGCCAGCTCGCGCACCCTGGCGCTGGAAAAAGGGACGCTCATTTTCCACATCCCGAAAGGCTCGGGCGGCGGCACCATCAAAACGCCGAGCCTCACGGCGGCGATCACTGGCACGACGGGAAAGGTGTCCGAAAACCACATTGCGATCCTCGAAGGTGAGGTGACGCTGGTCCCATCCGGGCGGAAAGTGCCGGCGAACTTCTTCGCGCGCCGCAATCCCGACGGCACCATCACCATCGGTCGCTTCAATCCGGCGCAGGCGTTTGAAGGAAAGCTGATGGCGTTCAACGGCCCCATGCCTGGCGTGGACGACCGGTTTGCACTTCCGTCGCTGACACTGCCGCCGCCAGCGGATCTCCGCGAGTGGGAAGTGCTGAGCCGGACACAGAACCAGCCGAATTCAATCAAGACCTTCTTTCCCGAACCAAATGATCCGCCGAAGATGCGCGAGGAAAAGACCAAGGTTGTCGTTCCCAAACCCGTGCAGCGTCCGCCGGTGACCCCGGGCCCGCGCGGCAACGGGGGAGGAAAATACTAGCCATGAAAACGACCCCTCTTTTCCTGCTTGTCGCCCTCAGCTGCGGCGTCGAGTGGACCGTCCGAACGCAGGCCAGCGGTGCCTCTTCAGAAGGGAAGGCAGCTCTGCAAAGCACCGAAGAAGTCGAAGACATCGGCGTGCTGCGCGAAACTGAAGGAGTCACCAGCGACGGCAAGACGGACAAGGAAATCGCCCCGCCAGAGTCGCGCACGAAGTTCCGTTTCAACGTCGGCGCCCGCGCGAGCTACACTTCGAACGCGCAGCTTTCCGGCAACAACTCCAGCAACGACGTCATCTTCATGCCGTCCATCGAGGCGGGCCTCACCACAGATCTCGGCCATGGCTTCGGCTTCGATGCGGTGGCTCGGGTGGAGTCGGGCTTGTATGCGGACTACGATGAGCGGGCATTTGTTGGCTACAGCTTGCAGACCACGCTGGATTACCGGCCGCGCCCGAACCTGCCGCGCGTCTATATCGGCGCGGAGCCGTATCGGTATGACAGCTTTGATCGTGGCGAGCGGATCACGCAGGCCGTCGGGCTTAGCGCGGGCACGGATTGGGGTTTCGCCTTCAACGGAGGCAACTCGCTTTTCACCGTGGGCTATTCCTTCACGGAATATCTGAGCGATCCGACGATCGACACGCGCTTCACGCATCGCGGCATCATCGGCGTCACGCACACGCTGCGCCCGCAGCTCTACGCGCAGCTCTTCTATCAGTATCAGTGGAGCGAGTATGAAAACCTGGACCGCGAGGACTCGCGGCACATCGCGTCGCTGAGTTTCGTGTGGCAGATGAACCGCCACCTTTTCGCGACGCTTAGCGGCACCTTCGTGGACAACGACTCCAACCAGCTCCGCGCTTCCTATCAAAGCACTGGCGCTTCATTGGGTCTGAATTGGCAGTTTTAAAAGCGGCTTGCTGTTGGGTGTGTTTTGAGATCGGGTGGCGATCTAGCGCAATTTGCGTTTGGGTGTGCGCGGAGGGACGCGCTCCCGCGCGTCTCACGCTTTGCGGGAGAATGGGACGCGCGGGAGCGTGTGCCTCCGCGCAAGGCTCACGGCAGCGAAAACCGATCTAGCGCGCCTGATCGCACGGCTGCATCAGTCCCTGCCCGCGCTCCCGCAACTCGCGCGCGGCCTGCCAGATGTCCGGCCATGCTTGGAGCAGCGCGGCGTATTCGCGGATCAGGCGCTGCATCAGCGCGCGAGTTTCCGCTGCGGGTCGCGTTTCTCTAAGATCCTGCGGGACGTCGAAATCCGCGGAAGCCAGCGCTTCACGCATTTGAGCAATCAGCACCGCGACATCGCGACGCCAGAAGTCCGGCGCGTCTTCCTCCGCTTCCTCGAGCTGGCGCGAAAGATATTCCGTCTGCTCGCTCGCGGACGTGAGCGTGTGCTGGCGCAAAAAGTCCTCCCAATCGCGCGACGGCAGTGTCGCGTGATCGCCCAGCGTGCGACCCAGCAGCCGCATGCGAGTCCCAGCGTCCGCGGAAATCGGCGACTCACAGTCGAGGAGCAATCGCCTCAGCAGGTGCGCGAACTCAGAAACCACCGCGCGCGGCGCCGAGCCCGGCGCGCCCGGCAGCAGGATCGATTTCCCCGGAGGCGCCGCGTGCAGCACCGCCGCCGGCACGTGCCCGAGCAGCGCCTCCGGGCAGCACTGCCAGAGCGCTGCGCCCCAGGTGAAATCCTCCGCGTGCAGCACCGGAAAGAACGGCGGCAGCTCCTCGCGCCCATCCATCGCCATCGCGATGCCGGGACTCACGCTCGCATCGCCCACCGCATTCTGCGGTATCATCGAAAGCACGCTGCGGCTCGGGAACACGGACCGGTAATGCGCCTCAGATTCCGTCAGGCGGCGTCGATTTTCCCCGTGATAGAAAAGGTAATAAACCGAACTCGGAATGCCGGGATCGCCGATTTGCCCCGTAAAGGTCGCCCGCACCCGCGCCTGTCCAGCTTCCAGCCTGGCGAGGAATTCATCGCGCGCTTCGGAAAAGTCGATCCCGCCGCGCACGCCCGCGTCGCTGGCGATGGTGCCGAGCCCGCGTCCGAGCATCGTCTCGTGCAGCGCGAGATAGTCGCGTTCGATCCAGCGCGCTGAGGCGAGGGCGCTCTCGCGGTCGGCGAAAAGCCAGCGCGATAACGGATCCGTATCGGAAAAGCAGGCGAGGGGCGCGGCGCTGGCGACCGGCGGTGCCGCGAGCCGGCAGATCGCGTCGTCATCCGTGGAGCAAAACAGCCCGCCGGCTTCGTGCAGCAGCAGCGCGTTGCGATTTGCGCCGCAGGCAAAGCCGATGCCCAGCGGATCGAGCAACGCAAACTCCGCCACCGCCGGAGCGCACGCACCGGTGCGGGCGAGGGCTCCGGCGAAGCGGCGCTTTTCCTCCTCGCCCGCAAAGAAAGCCGGCAGCCCAAACTCGCGTCCGATGGCGCCGAGCATCTCCCGGCAGCGGTCGCGCTGCTCAGCCCGGGGCGAGTTGTCGGAGACGAGCAAATCCGCTTGGCGTCCGTGCGTCCGGAGATTTTCCGCGAAGCTGCGGATGCCGCGTTCCAGCAACGCGGTGCGGTCGCCGCCGGTGGGAAAGCCGAGCGCGCGAATGAGCGGCGGAGGCGGTTCCGCATTTAGGAAAGCAGCCGTGCAGCGCTGCTCCAACTCGGTCGTGGAGATGAGGAGTCCGGCCTCTGCCAGCGCGGGCATCTCGCGCCACAGCGCCTCGACTTGGAGCGCGTCCCAACCGTGCTTTTCCGCATACTCCGCCACGTGTCGGATGAGCGGCTGAAACTGCCGGCACTCCTGTGCAAACTCCACCGCAAAGGCCGGCAGCACGCTCGGCGCGCGGTGCCGCGCCAGCACGGCCTGGGTTTCCTCGCCGAGCGGATACACCTTGCACGGCCCGCGTCGCCACGCTGCCGTGTGATCGAGAGCCGGAGCGCTGGCCGCAGTGCTGGGGACACGCGGCTGGCGCTGGAAAAGGGAGGCAAAGCGCATCGGGGGCGTGGAGCGTGGGGCGTCGGGCGTGGAGCGTCCAGCGCGGCGTGTTCGCCGCGGCGCCCGGTTGCATTTCCCCCGGCTTTCCCGTTCTCTCCCGACCCGCCGCGCTGACCCCCGCCAACCACATCACCATCGTCCGCATCCTGTTGCTCC
>CAXSDZ010000094.1:15732-16345 GCA_964235505.1 uncultured Chthoniobacteraceae bacterium | reverse complement strand
GCCGAGCGCGGCAACGGCGAGCAGGCATATGTCCCCGCGCAGACCGCGCCGGCGGGCGTGGCGAAAGGCGGCGGCGGACCGGGCTTTTACCGCGTGCCGACGCTGCTCTCGATCTGGACCACCGCGCCGCTGCTGCACAACAACTCGCTCGGTATCTTCAACAACGACCCGTCCATCGAGGGGCGGCTCGCCGCTTTCGACGATGCCATCCACAAGCTGCTCTGGCCGGAGCGGCGGCTGCTGAGCTCCTCCTACAACGGCGCCACGCCCGAGCGGCTCGCGCAGGATCACGGCCTCATCTGGCGCACGCCGCAGGCGACGTGGGTGAACCTGCCCGCGAAGTTCGCGCCTGCGCAGCTCGCACGCGTGCCGGGGCTGATGCAGGCCGCCGCGGCGGTGAAGGCAAAACTGCGATGGCTGGATCGAGTGCCCTGGCCGTGGCTGCCGAGCGCGCTTTTGCTTGCGCTCGCCTTCACCCTGCTGCTCTGCCTGGCGAGCTGGAAGCTGGTGCGCTGGCTCGCCTATTTCCTCATCCTGTTCGCGCTGTTCGCCGGCTTTGTCCGCTACTTCGATAGCGGCGGACTCGGCGACATCCGCCTCGGCCCGTTTCCAA
>CAXSDZ010000094.1:14462-15722 GCA_964235505.1 uncultured Chthoniobacteraceae bacterium | reverse complement strand
ACGCCGGTGAACCTGCTCGCGAACGTCAATCCCGAGGCAGACCCGAAGCAGCTCGCCAAGACCATTCACTTCGTCACCAGCAAGCTCACGGAGGTGGAATCCAAGCATCTCGGCGAGGCCGGCGCGCAGCGGATCATGCGCGAGGAAATCGCGCCGGCCTTGATGGAAGTGAGCAAGTGCCCGGACTTCGTGATGGACGAAGGCCACTACTACGAGTGGTTCAAGACCATGACGGACGACGACAAGGAAGCGCTCATCGAGCTGCTGAAAACCTTTTGAGCCCGCTGCCGCCATGCCTTCCAAAACCCGCCCGCCGCAGGCTTCGGAGCTGCCTGCCTCCACGATCGACCGCGAACCCATGAGCACTCCCACCGACCCGAGCGACGCCGCGCAGTTCGACTACATCATCGTCGGCTCCGGCGCGGGCGGCGGACCGCTCGCGGCGCGGCTGGCGCTGGCGGGCTTTCAAGTGCTCGTGCTGGAGGCCGGCTCCGACCACGCGCGCGTGCCGGACACGGTGACTGGCGCAGACACGCGCCCGCCGGAGAGCGAGGCTGAAACCGCGACGCGGCTGGAAGCGCTGGAGGTCAGCATGGTGCCATCGCTGCACGGCGTCTCGACCGAGCACCCGGAGTTGAGCTGGGAATTCTTCGTTCAGCACTACACCAACCCGCCGCCGAACCCGGATCCCGCAAAGCCCTCCGACCCCAAGGCCGGCCCACGCGGCATCTTCTACCCGCGCGCGGCGGGCCTCGGCGGCTGCACGATCCACAATGCGATGATCACCATCGCCGGGCCGGACGGCGACTGGGACGACCTTGCCGATTTTCTCGATGACCCGACGTGGCGCGGCGCGAGCATGCGGCGCTACTTCGAGCGGCTGGAGCGGAACGAATACATCGCTCCACCGGAGGCGATTCCCACGACGGTGCCCGGCTGCGGCTGGCACAACATCCGGTGGCTTTTCAACTGGCCACTGCTGGGCCTCGGCGCGCCCGATTACGACGCGGGGCGGCATGGATTCAAGGGGTGGCTGCACACGAGTGTCGCGGACATTTCCATCGGACTGCGAGACAGACAGCTCGTGGGAATGCTCAAAGCCGCGCTGCTCAAGGCGAAGCTCGCGCGCATCGACCGCGCTTGGGCTCTCCTCCACCGCTTCTTCGAGGGCCGCATCTCGGAAGCGCTCGACACGAACCACTCGCGCACGCAGGCCGACAGCCCTGCCGGCGTGGTGCTCGTGCCGATCGCCAGCGGCGC
>CAXSDZ010000094.1:12102-14452 GCA_964235505.1 uncultured Chthoniobacteraceae bacterium | reverse complement strand
CGTCTGCGGAAAACGCACGACGATTCACCAAAACGCCGAGACACCGTTCGCGCAGCGCGGCCGGCGCTCCAGCCCGCGCGAGTTCCTCTTGGAAGTGAAGGCGAAGTTCCCCGACCGCCTCACGATCTGGACCGATTGCCTCGCCACCCGCGTGCTCCTCAGCGCCGGGGCAAAGCCGCGCGCGATCGGCGTGGAGTTTCTCCGAGGTGAAAAGCTTTACCGCGCGCACCCGAAGCCGAACGCCGCGCCGGATCGCACGCCGCACCAGGTCTTCGCGCGAAAGACCGGCGAGGTGATCCTGTGCGGCGGCGCCTTCAACACGCCGCAATTGCTGATGCTGTCCGGCATCGGCGACCGCGCGCAACTCACCGGCCACGGCCTCCCGTGCCGCGTCCATTCGCCCAGCGTCGGCACCAATCTTCAGGACCGCTACGAGGTCACCGTCATCAGCGAGATGCAGAAGGATTTCTCGCTCTTGAAAAACGCGCGCTTCGCCCCTCCCGTGCCCCCCGGGAAAGCCGATCCCGCGCTGCGCGAATGGCGCGCGGAAGGCACCGGGCTTTACTCCAGCAACGGCTCGGTGCTCGGCATCCTGAAGCGCTCGAACGAGCACCTGCCGCAACCCGATTTGTTCATCTTCGGAGTGCCGCTGCCCTTTGCAGGCTACGAGGTCGGCTACTCGAAAGTCGGCGACACGCACAACCGCTTCACCTGGGCGATCCTGAAGGGGCAGACGCGGAATCACGACGGCACGGTGCAGCTCCGCAGCGCCGATCCGCTCGATGTGCCGGACATCAATTTCCACTACTTCAACGAGAGCTCGAAGCCGGGTGGCGCGGAGGACGATCCCGATCTGCTCGCGCTCGTCGATGGGGTGAAGTTCGTGCGCGGCATCGCGAAGATTGCGAAGTTCCCGATCTTCAGTGGCGTCCGCACCGAGGTGCATCCCGGAGAGACCGACGTGGCCGTGGGCAATGACCAGCAGATCAAAGATTGGATCCGGCGCGAAGCCTGGGGCCACCACGCCTGCGGCACCTGCCGCATGGGGCCGGAGATCGATGACGATGCCGTGCTCGACACGCGTTTCCGCGTCCGTGGGGTGGATGGATTGCGCGTCGTGGACGCCTCTATCTTTCCGAAAATCCCCGGCTATTTCATCGTCACGAATATCTACATGGCGAGTGAGAAAGCGGCTGAGGTAATCGCCGAGGACGGCCTCCGCGAAAAGGCGCACGCCGCCGCTGCCGCACGTCCGCGCACTGCGGATGGGCTGCTTGCGAGCCGTGAGCTGGAACAGTTCATCCTGCCAGATTCGCTCGCCTATCCGCGCGAGCTGCGCCACCGCGAGGCCCTCGCCGTGCGCGAGCGCCGCGCCCACGTGCCGGCGGAAAGTGGCGGCAGCGGATTGCCCGATCCCATCCTGCTCCCGCCTCCCGCGCAAACGCCCGCGCCGCCCGTCGCCGGCGGGCCTCCGCCCGATCCCGCAGCGCCCGCACCGATGCAGACCGCGGAGCCCGCGCCCGACGGCATCTCCGCCAGCACCGTGCCGGGCGACTGGTCGCCAGACGTGACCGGGCTTGGCCTTTCCGGCGGCGGCATCCGCAGCGCCACGCTGAACCTCGGCATCCTGCAGGCGCTCGCGCGGGGTCGCGCCCTGCGCCGCATCGACTTCCTTTCGACCGTTTCCGGCGGCGGCTACATCGGCGCATTTTTGGGCCGCTTTTTCGATCGGCTCCGGACGCATCAGTTCCTCGGCAAGCCGAACTTTTCGCGCCCCGCGCCGGATCGGGTGGAGGCCGAGCTCACCGATCCCGACTCGCCACAGATCGCCTGGCTGCGCAAGCACGGCAACTACATCGCCCCCAGTGGCGAGGGCGACGCGCGGCTCAATCTCGCGACCTTTCTGCGCAATCTGCTCAGCATACACTTCGTCGTCGGCGTGCTCGTCTTCGCGCTTTTCGGACTCGCGAATCTCATCCGCTACGGCGTCTTCGATCTCGCCACCACGGGCCTCGGGCTGGCGCTGGTGGACAAGGGCGACCTCCCGCTCGGGCACCTCCTCCAGGCGGTTCTTGGGCCGTTCTTCTCGCCGTGGTTTGTGCTCTTCGAGCTGCTGCTGCTCTTTCTCGTGCTGCCGCGGATGTTCGGCTACTGGCTCGCCTCGCAGGAAAGCCCACGGCACTTCCAAGGCCCGTCACTGGCGCTCCTTTTTCTCGCGGGCGGCGTGCTGCTGCTGCTCGGCGTGCAGGATGGGTTGCAGCTCGAGCCTGTCTTTCTTGGCGTCGCGCTTTTCTCCTCGCTTCTCCACGTGGAGTCCGCGTGGTCGCGCGGCCCGTGCGAGGAGGTGCGC
>CAXSDZ010000094.1:11440-12092 GCA_964235505.1 uncultured Chthoniobacteraceae bacterium | reverse complement strand
TGGTCGCGCGGCCGTGAGCGCGAGCAGGCCGTCGGCACCGGCGGGCCAGAAACGCAGCGCCTGCGCACGCGCAATCTGCTCACCTACGACCTCGGCTTTGCGCTCGCGCTCGCCGGGCTGGCGCTCGGCTTTGCCCTCATCGACACCCTCGCGCACGGCCTTCAGCAATGGCTCCTCGAGAAGAACGTCACCTACGCGGCGGCGTTCGCGGGTTTCGTGGGAATCCTGACGGCGCTGCTGCCGATTGCGCGCGGCATCGCCGGGCTCTTCGGCGGCGAGGACAAGCGCGTCGAGCCGCCCTCCACACTGGGCCGCATCTTCAAGCGCCAGACCGTCGCGCTCGTGCTCGCGGTCGTGCTCTTCACCGTGCCGCTGGTGTTCTACTCGTTCGCCGCGCACGCAGTTTTTCAGGGCGGTGCCGCGCTGCTCATGGGCGCGGCGGCGACCACGTTTGCGCTGCTCATTTCGCTGATCCTCACACATCGGAAAGCGCTCGCCTTTGTGAACCGCTCTTCGCTGGCGCAAGCCTACGGCGCGCGGCTGGCACGGGCGTATCTCGGCGCTTCCAACCCGCTCCGGCAGCGTCCGGAAGGCGCGGACATCACGGAAGTGATCAGCGGCGACGACGTCGCGGCGATTCCCGATTACCGTC
>CAXSDZ010000094.1:8441-11430 GCA_964235505.1 uncultured Chthoniobacteraceae bacterium | reverse complement strand
CCGCACGAAGCCGGCGGGCCGCTGCACCTGCTCAACGTGACGGTGAACCAAACCGTTGATTTTTCCTCCCAGCGCGGCAACCGCGACCGCAAGGGCGAGAACCTCTCCGTATCGTCGATCGGGCTCACGGTGGGTGAAAAGTATCACGCGCTCTGGGGCCAGCCCGCCCCGCGATCCGGCGGTTTCAAAAAACTGCCGACGCCGCTCATCGCCGTGGGGCGCCCGCCCGGCGGCGAGCATCCGCTGGTGGATGAAAGCGGCACGACAACGCAAGCCGCGGAGATGCTTTCGCTGCGGCAATGGGTCGGCATTTCCGGCGCGGCGATCAGCCCCGGACGCGGCGGGACGACGCAGCTCGGCACCGCGCTGCTCTTCGGCCTCGCAAACCTGCGGACTGGTCATTGGTGGGACAGCGGTGTCGCGGAAGCGGCGCGGGAAGGATTTCCGCCCCTCACCTTTTTTCGCCGTCTGCTTTGTCTCCTGCCGCGGCTTTTCCTCCCGCAGGCGCTCATCGTTTTCGAGTGGATCGCCCGCTACCCCGGGCCTTGGGAGCGGTTCTGGTATATCTCCGACGGCGGCTTTTTCGAGAATCTCGCGGGCTACGAGCTCATCCGCCGGCGCGTGCCGCGGATCATCCTTTGCGATGGGGGCGCGGACCCATCGTATGAGTTTGAGGATCTCGCCAATCTCATGCGCAAGGCGCGGATCGATTTCGACGCGCACCTGGAGCCGTGGACCTTTGCCGACCTGAACACCCACGTCGGCGCGAACCCCGGCACGCCGGCCGCCACGCGCGCGCCGGTGCTGCGCGACTTCGTCGGCACGCTCGACGAGCTGCGCCCGGCCGTCGCCGCCGACGGTGCGATCGGCGCATCCGCCAAGCACGCCGCGCTTTTCTGGGTCCGCTACGCCGGCCGGCCGGGCAGTCCGCCGCAGCGCGCCTCGGTGCTGCTCTACGTGAAGGCGACGCTCACCGGCGACGAAGACGCGGCGACGCGGCAATACTACGCGACGCACGGCGAATTCCCGCACGAGGCCACGGGCGATCAGTTCTTCGATGAGGCGCAGTGGGAAAGCTACCGCCAGCTCGGCGAGCACATCGGCTCGCCGCTTTTCCGCGATCCCGCGTGGTTCTGGCGCATCCCGCTGCCACTCGTGTGATCCGCCGGTCGCGCCACGTGCTGCAAGAAAACTATCCGCCCGTCATGCTCCCAATCTCCCGCACTGCCCGCGCCCGGCATAAAGGCGCACCCTTCGCCGCGGCGCTGCTGCTGCTCGCTGCCCCTCCGCTCCCCGCCTCCGATCACGCCGACCCAGTCCGCATTCCCATGCCGTGGGAGCTGCTCGACGATGCGAAGCCGAAGAAGGCGGACGTGAAGGCGCTCACGGCAGGCATCACCGACCTGTTCGTCTTTCCGGTGGATGAAAACGACCGGCCCATTTCCTTCCCGCAGGCGGATGAAAAGAGCGCCCCATTTTCCGCGGAAGAGCGCGCGAAGCTCGGCGCGCTTACCCTTGCGCAACGTGCCACGATCCTCGCCGCCCCGCGCAAAGCGCGCACGCAGATGCTCGCCGCCGCCGCTGCTAGCGACCCCGCGATGGCCAGCCAGCCGACCCGCGAAGAAATGACGCGACTGGAGCGGCTCACCCCGCGCGAACGGAGCGAGCGGCAAACCCTCACCGCCGAGCAGCGCGCCAGGATAAAGGCGCTCGTGCTGATCCTTTGCGTGCGGCGCGCGATCCCGGCGGACGGCGCGAAGCTCCAGCTCGCGCCTTACACTTACGAGATCCACCTGGATCACACCACGCCAGTGACGTTCGATCCGCCCGACGGCGCGCCGCCGGAAGCCGCCACGAAAGTCTATTCCGACCGCGCTCGCTACGGCGGCTCCATCGCAAATCCCGAGCGCATCGAGCGCAAGATCACCTTTTCCTTTCAGCTCACCGACGATGCGACGCTCGCCAGGTTCGAGCACGCCGGGCTCGTGGACGACGCGGCGAAAGCGCGGGTCATCCACTTCCCCGCCAGCGACGCCGCCGGCCCGCAGTCCGCCATCCGCGACGATCCCTTCATCTTCCCGCCGTTCTTCCGCACGAACGTGGTTGCGATGGCCGCCAAAGTGCCGATCGAGTGCTTCGGCGACCAGCACACGTGGATCGTGTGGGCGGAATCCAAGCGCGGCGGCAAACAGATCGACCACGTCGGACGCTCGCTCCGCACGCAGCAGCCGCGCTTCGCGCAGATCTTCAACGACGTCGAGCCGAAGGATCAGGTCGCGGTGTTTGAAAATGCGCGGAAGAACCCCGCCTTTCTGCGCGACGCACTCGTGCGGCTGGACATCCCCGCGCTCTTCAACTTCCGCAACTGGGACGCCGCGCCGGACGTGATGATCTACAACGCGGCCTTCGACTGCCGCTATCCGAACGGGCGCCTGCTCACGGACGACGTCGCCTCGGAGCTCGCGGAGAATGGCGACACGCTGCTCATGGAGCTTTCCTACGTCGGCGACACCTGGCCGCGGCGGAATGAAAACGACAAACCTTTTGAAGCGAAGTTCCCGTATCTCGCCGCCCCGTGGACGCCGGCCGAGGTGGAAAAGAATCCACTTCCGAAGAACCCGCCCGTGCTCCAGGACCCCGTCGCGCTGAGCTGGCAAAACAAGGCAATCATCGTCGTCGGGACGCTGCTCCTCGCCGGCGTGCTGGCCGGCATCGGCTGGGTCTTCGGCACGTGGCGGTGTCACAGGAAGTATCGCGACCGCTACCTTTAGCCCGCCGCCCGGCCATGAACTTCGACTCGCAATCTCTCGGCGCGCAGGGGCTCGACACCCGCGACCGCGCGTTCACCGGTTCGCGCTACGCGGAAGTGCGCGAGGCGCTGTTTCGCAATCGCTACTACCTCGTCTGGGGCGCACCCGGCGAGCCGCCGCTGCCGACGTATGAGGTGACGCTTTGGCGGACACTGCGCGGGATTCTGGCGAAGATGTGG
>CAXSDZ010000094.1:0-8431 GCA_964235505.1 uncultured Chthoniobacteraceae bacterium | reverse complement strand
CAGCGAACCGCACCGTGGACTCACCGGCCGACCTGCGCTGGGGCCCTGATGGAAAGGGCTTCCGGCGTCTGCTGCACCCGAATGGCGTCTGCCTTTTCGGCGAGTGGATCATCGACAAGACGCCGCCCGGCACGGACTACACCGGCTACTTCGCAGAAGGCAAACGCGGACGGCTGATCGCCCGCTATTCCACCTGCTGCACCGAGACGCGGCGCGGCCACTTCCGATCGCTAGCAATGGTCGGAAACCTCTATCCCACCGACCAGGCGGACCACGCGGAAAAGCTGCGCCCCGCGAGCTTCATCACGCAGCAGGATTTCGGCGGGGAAAAGACCGAATTCATCGACCAGGCCGAGCTGCGCAACACGCCGCACACCACGCCATGGCGGCGCGGCGCGGGGCTGCCGGTGCTGCTGCTCACGGCCTTTGTGCTCTTCCGCGCGGACAAGCGCCCGACCGCGCGCCAGCTCTACCAGATCGCCGAGCTCGGCAAAAGGGAAGGCCCCACGCGAACCCCTCTTTTCATGCGGCTGAAACCGCAGCCCGGGCAACTGCGGATCGACGGAGCGGGACTCGATTTCCGAGATGAAATCCTCGGCGCGATCTACGACAAAGGCGACCCGCAGCCACGGCGAAAGCTCATCTTCAACATCGAGGTCTCCGAGCATGGGAAGACGATCGGCGTCGGCTTCCAGCGGCAGCCGGTGTGGAACTGGCATCCCATCGGCCGCATCGAATGCGAGGAGGCAGTGGCCTCGTATAACGCAGATTTCGTCTTCCACGCGCGGCACTCGCCGTGGCGCAACACGGACGCCGATCCCGCGTCCATCGTGCGCCGCAAACGCCCGCTTTTCTGACGCGACGCGGGGAGAAGGAAGCCGCGCTTCAGTCGCAGAGCGGCGATGGTGCAAAGGGTCGTGGCGGAGCAAACCAGTGCCCCGGAACCCCGCGCGCCGCGACCGTTGGCTCGACGCCGCCGACGCGATGCGCGATGCATTTACCTCCCTGCCGAACATGAAAACGCGCGCCCTCTGCCTGCCGACCTGCCTTGCCTTTCTGCTGCTGCCGTTGCTCCCAGCCGCGGCATGGGACGACGGCGGGCACCTGCTCACGGCTCGCATCGCTTTCGACCGGCTCGCGCCGGAAAAGCAGGCAAAGCTGCGCGCGGAGCTCGCCGGACTCAGCATCGGCGCGCGCGACTTTTCCGATCCGTGCGCCGCCGCGACTTACATGGACGCCGTGCGGAGCGCATCCAGGCGCAGCGATACCCATGCGCGCGGCGCGTTTGAAGGGATGTTCCGCGACTGGCATTTCGTGCGGATGGAGTGGACGCCGGATGGCGGCCCGCTGCCCGTGGGTCTGCCGGAGCCGGATGGCCACGCGGATGTGCTGCGCGGCTGGCGCTGGTGTGCCGCGCGGTATTTGTCGCGGGAAGAGGGAGCCTTCACTTACGCTGGCAACACCTGGCGCGTCGGTCCGCCGGAAGCGCTGGCCTTGCTGATGCATCTGACGGGCGACGCCCATCAGCCGCTGCACACGACTTCGCACGCGCTCCCGAGCGGCTCCGACGACAGCGGCGGCAACGGCGTGGAAGTGGACAATGCGAGCGGCGTGAACCTGCATTCCTTCTGGGACAGCGCGTATCGCCGCCGCACCTACATCGGTCGGCGCGACATCCTCCGCGTGGGCGAAGACGACGCGCGCAAGCCGCCGCGCGGCGGTGGCGTGGATGATCCGATGCTCGGCGAAATCGCGCGCACGCTCGTCGCGGAGTCTGGCTTGAGCGAAGCGCATCTCGCTGCCGAAGCGCGCAAGCTCGATCCCGCCGGGTGGATCCGCGAGAGCCATGCGCGCGGGGTGGAAGATGGCTACATCGCGCTCGGCGCGGAGCTCGGCCTAGAGAAAGTGAACCTCACGCCGGCCTACGTGGAAAACGCGAAGACAGTCGCGGCGGTCCGCATCACCCTCGCGGGCGTGCGACTGGCGGCGGTGCTCGATGCGCTGCTCGATGGACGCCCGCCGGGCGGCGGCCCCGCAGCGCCGGAGGCGAAAACGCGCTTCGCGGTCCTCGGCAACTTCGATGGCCGCTGGCCGCAGACCCAGGCGCTCGCGCGGATGATCCGCGAATGGAAGCCGGACTTCATTCTCACCGTCGGCGACAACACCGCTCGCGCGAAGAGCGGCAGCACCGCGATCTATCAGGATGTGGTGGCGCTTTTCCCCGAGCATATCCGTCCGCCAAATGCCCCGGATGCAGGCGCGACCCAGTTCTTTCCGACGCTCGGAATCCACGATTACGAGTCGAGCGGCAGCGGGATCTTCAAGCCGCGCATCGATGAATACGCCGCCACCTTTGCGCTGCCGAAATCGGGCGACGGGCTCCACTATTACGACGTCGTCCGAGGGCCGGTGCATTGCTTCGCGCTCGACAGCAATCAAGTGCGGGTGCGCGATTCCGCGACGCGGAAACTCGTGACAGCTTATGATCAGACGGCGCTCGGCTCGGAGCAGGAGAAGTGGTTCCGCGAGCACCTGGCGGCAAGCACCGCGCCTTGGAAGATCGCCTACTTTCACCAGCCGCCGAACCACTCCAGCACGGAGGATGGCAGCGGCAGCCGCGCGATGCGCGCGTGGAAACTGCCGGAGGCTGGGCTCACCGCAATCTTCGCCGGCCACGCGCACGGCTACGAGCGGATGGAGCAAAACAAAACCGGTCTCTTCGTGAGCGGACTAGGCGGCGCCGCGTTGCACCCCTTTCACACGGAACCGGCGAAGCTCGCGCCCGGCAGCAAGAAGCGCTTCCCCGATCCGCTGCCGCCGAAAGCCGCGTGGCCGCAGCAGTGCGGCGCGCTCTTCGTGGAGGCGACGGAGAAGGAAATCCGCTTCGAGTTCCGCACCGTCGGCAGCGCGGAGCCGATCGACAAGTGGAGCGTGAAGGCACCGTGAATGCGGAGTTGAGCTTCCTCGAAAAAACGACCGAAGCCGCGCTCAACTCCCATCACTTCAACACCACATTGCGCACGCGCAGCGTCGTCCCCGTTTTGCGGTGAAACTCCGCCACCGCCTTGTTGAAGTCCGAGCGCGCCCGCAGCTCGGCGAACTCCGCCTGCGCGAGTTTGTCCTGGAGCTCCAGCACTTCAAATGTCGTGCCCGTGCCGGCGCGCAGCCGCTCTTCACCCGCCGCGAGACTTTCCGCCGCGAGCTTGCGCGCTTCCGTGGTGGAATCGATCCGCTCCTGGTTCGTCGTGATCTGCCCGGCGGCATTATCGACATCCACGATGATCTGCTGCTCGAGCTGCTGGAGCTGCACGAGGGTGCGCGCGGCTTCCAGTTTGGTCGCGTTGAAGTTCCCGCGGGCCGTGCGGTTTCCGATCGGGATGGAAACCAGCGCACCAATCGACCAGACCGTCTGGTCGCGGTGGCCGATGCGGCTCACGCTGGTGCCGAAATCATCATCCGTGCCGAGCAGGTCGAGACTCGCGGTGAGATCGATCCGCGGCAGCAGATCGTTTTTCGCGACCACGAGCGCGATGTTGCGGCGCTGGATTTCCAGCACCCGCTGGCGGTAGTCCGGCCGCAGTTCCAGTGCGTCGCGCACGCCGCCGAGCACATCGGCGCGCGCGCTCATCGGCGGCGGCGGCTCGATCTCCACGCGGACGCTGAGCATCCGCGCGAGATCGGTGGTGACGAGCTGTTTGACGAAGTTCTCGTTATCCAAAACGTTGCGCCGGGCGAGGATCACCCCTTCCTCGCGCGCCGCGACTTCGGCGCGCGCGGTGGTCACGTCCAGCGGCGTCATCACTCCGATCGTCGCGCGCCGCGTGTTGTTTTCCACGAGTTGCTGCGCCAGCGCCCGCGAGCGCTCGGCCGCGAGCAGATTTTGGTGTGCGGTGTGCAGGTCGTTATAGACGTATTCGAGCTCTGTGACCGTGTTGATGATCTGGTCGCGGTATTGCCATTCCGAGACCTGCACATTGTTCCGGGCGATCCGGACCTGGGCGAGATTCACGTCCGTGCCGAACCCGCGCAGCAGCGGCTGCGTCAGCGAAAGGCCGGTGCTGGAAGAGACGTCATCGTTGAAGCGGTTGCTCGTGCCGGAGGCGGTGTTGGAATCAAACCCGAGATCATACCGCGTGCCGATCGCGGTCGTTCCGGCGAGGCCCGCGCTCAAGCGATCGACCGTGTTCGTATTGGAATCGCGCAGCCGAAAGCCGCCGCTGACATCGCCAGTGTCGGGATCGATCGAGCGGCCAAACACATCCCGCCGGACGTTCTTTTCGCGAGCGATGGAAAGCTGAAACGCGGGGTCAAAGCGGCCCAGCTCACTGGTCACCTGCTCCCGCGCCACTCGCGGTGCAAACTGCTCGACCTGAATGGCAAAATTCTTCGCCAGCGCCATCTGCACCGCCGACTCCAGCGTGAGGTGCAGCACGCCTGGGCGCGACACTGCCGCCTCGCGAACTCCCGAGTCGCCGGCGCGGCCGGCGAGAGTGAAAAACGTGCAGCCAAGCAGGACGCAAGCACGGCGGGAAAGCGGGGAGGAAAACGTGGGGCGGAGCATTGAAAACCGGGGGCAAAACAGCGGGGTGCAGAGAATCTTAATCTGGATTGCGATGGGAATCTTAAACCGCATTTGTGATCGGGCACGCCAGTCGGCGGGCAGACGCGCCGCGACTGGATGCGTCCACGGCTTTTCAACGGACAGCCCGCCGATGTCACTTCCCCAAGCGCGTGACGAGCGCCTCCGCGAGGACGCCAACCAGCAGCAGCGCAAGCAACCACGGGCGCAGTTCCGCAAAACGACGCTGCGGCGGAGCCTCCCACGCAGTCGCGAGATCGAGTCGTTCGCGTCCGCCAGTCTGGGCTGAAAGCGCGCGCAACTCCGCCAGCGATTCGCGGCGAAACTGCCACTCGGCATTCGCCCCGACCGCGAGAGGTCCGAAAGGAAGCGCCACTTTCCCCACCTGCACCGCGCCACGCATGCGCTCGCCGGGCCGCAGCGTCGCGCGCGCCTGGAAATGCCCCGGCGCGAGCCGCTCCCACGCGACCGCGCGCGCGGCGTCGCCGCCTTCCAACGCGCTGAGCACGAGCTTCGGCTCGTTCGCCGCGATGCGCTCGGTCCACTCTTCGTCGTAAAACAGATTGACCTCGCACTCCGTGCCCGAGAGCCGCGAAGCCGCGCTGAGGCCCGGCGGCGCATCTTCGCCCGCGAGCCAGCGCGCGAGCGTCGCGAGGAAGTCGCCATACCGCGGCCAGCCGCGCGCCAGCGGCGAGTTTTCGCCCGCGAGAGGAAACGTCACCGCGGCGCTGCGCCCGAGCCCGCGCTGCCAATACGACACGAGCGGTGCGGAGTATTCATCCGCGCTGAGCGCCGCCGCAGTCGCGCCGGCCTTCAGGTAGCTGAGGTTGAAGCCGTCCACTTCGCCGGGCCACGCAAGCGGGTTTGCGGCGATCTCCATCCAGCCCGGCGTGCCGCGCAGCCCCGTCTTTTCCGCGATGAAAGCGGAGCGCGCCACCGCCACTGTTTCCTGCGCGAAAAGCGCGGGCAGCTCAGCGGGGTTGGCGTTGAACATCACCCGGCCTTTTCCGCGCGTGCCGATATCCTGGAGCAGCGCGGCGTCGCTGTCCTTGTCCGTGCCCATGCCGATCACGCTCACGGTTGCGCCGGCGTCGGTCATCTCCTTCAAGAGCTGCTGATATGCGCCGGGCTCTTCCGAATCCGCCGCGTCGGAAAAGAGAATCAGATGTCGCTGTCCCACTTCCGCCTTCTTCAGCGCGTCCCAGCCGGCTTTGAGCCCTTCATAAATGTAAATGCCGCCGCCGCTCGACTGGATGCGGCGCACGTCGTGGATGATTCGCTCCCGCTCCGCGCCGATCTCGGTGAGGCCCACGACTTTGTGCGGCTCGCTATCCACCGCGAAAACGGCGATGAGATCAGTGTCGCCGAGCAGCTCCACGGTGCGGGCCGCGCCTTCGTCGGCGAGTTCCATCTTCGTCACCGTCTTCCCGCCGTGCGGCACGCTCACAGCCATGCTGCCGGAGCGATCCAGCACGACCGCCATGGCCGTGCGCAGCTTGCGATGCTCTTTGCGCAGCTCCATCGAGACCGGCAGAAGCGCGTCGAGTTTCGAGGCAAAGTAACCGCCCGAGCCGAACGAAAAACGCCCGCCGCACATCAGCACGCCGCCACCTTGCTCGCGCACAAAGAAGTCCATCGCACGCAGGAAATCCTCCGGCAGCCGGTGCGCCGGCACGTTGTTGAAAATAACGAGCCGCGCGCCGGCCAGAGTGCCGGCGTGCAGCCGCGCGGGATCGGAAATCGCCTCCACGCGGAAGCCCTGCCGCGTGAGCGTGTCGGCGATGGGATCCTGCTCAAACGCTGTCACCAGCAGCACTCGCGAGCCGCCGACAGTTTCCACCCACGTCTCCGCCACGTTGTTTTCGGAATGCGCATCTTCCGCTGGCAGGATGCGCACGGCGTAGCGATGCGCGCCGGGCGTGCGCGCGCGATCGGTGAAGCGAATGCGCCCTTCGCCGCCCTGCACGGGGACGGTGCCGCGCCCGATCGCCTGCCCGTCGCGCAGGATCTCGTAGGGAAAAGTCGCATCCGCCGAGCCGACGATATGCGCGTCGAAAAGCGCCGCCTCGCCGAGCGGCACACGCTGCGGCGCATCGACGGATGCCGCGCGAAAATCCGCGCCCGGCTTCGGCACGAGCAAGCGAAAATCCAAAGGCGCGCCGCTCTTCACCAGCCCTTCCGCGACCGCGGTGAGCGGCTCCGTGGCGTAGCCGTCGCTGAGCAGGAGGATGCGTGCGAGCCGATCCTTTTCGAGCTGCCCGAGCACGTATTGCAGCGCGAGCGCGGTGCGCGTTTCCAGTGGGTCGAGCGTGGCATCGTTGCCCGCTTCGCGCAGCAGCGGCTCGGCGGCGAAATCGACGATGCGCAGCCGATCGCCGCGGCCCTGCGCGCGCCGGAGGAGCGCTTCCCACTCCGGCAATCCGCTCTGCAGCGCGCTCGCCGCGGACGCGGAATGATCGGCGAGCACCCACAGATCGATGCCGTCGCCGGCGAGCCGCATCATCGGGCGGGCGAGCACGAGCACGAGCAGCCCGAGCACCGCGCCGCGCCGCCACCGCCAGCGCAGGAAGCAGCAGAAGCCATTCGGGAGCGGCGAGGGTCATGGAGGGAAAGTTGAGAGTTGAGAGTTGATGACGGGGGCACCGGCGGCAGGGGGTCGCGCGGCGAAATGGCAAAAGGGCGGGCTATTAACCCTCAACTCTCAACCATCAACTTCCCCAGCCCCCGCGCCTGCGCAGCCCAGCTCGCGGCGAGCGCGGCGCCGATCGTGAGCAGCCAGAGCGGGGCGAAGCGATCGCCCACCGTGTTCTCGCGCTGCACGATCGCGGCCCGATCCAGCGCGGAAACAGTGCTCAGCGCGCCGCGGAAATCTGATTCGCGCGGATCGCCGAAATGCGCGGCCCCTTCGATCAGCGTTGCCTCGCCGCGGCGCACGGTGAAGAAGCCCAGCAACTGCGGAGCGCGGAGGTTCGCCCCCGCGCGCGGCAGCGGCATCGCGGTATCGGAATCGATCTTCATGTCGGCAGAAGCGGCGAGCGGCAGCGTTTGGTTCGTCTCGAAGTTTTCCGCGAACGGGGCGCTTTTCGCAGCCTGCACGCTGGCGAGAAAACGGCCGAGCAGCAACACCGTCGCGGGTAGTCGATCAGCATTGGAGCTCTCGAAATCGAAGTTCAAAAAGAGCTGCTGCGCCGCGCCGCGGGGGCGGAGAAAAACGAGCGGCGCGCGTCCTTGCCATACCAGCGCCACATCCGCCGGCTCCATCACCAAGGCACCCGGGCCGGGGGAAAGCAGGCCTTCCCACAGCAGCCCTTCCATGGACGGATGCCGATCTGCCGTGATCGCGCCAGTCACCGCTTTTGCGCCCGCGGGCGCGGCGCTCGCGAAGACGATCGCGGACTGCGCGTGGCCAAGACCCGCCACGTCCGCGGCTTTCGTGACGACCACGTCCGCCTGCGTCGCGTCGGTCGTGCGGCGCGCGCCGGGAACGGTCGCCAGCACGCGGTCGAAAAAGCGCGCGACATTTTCCGTCGCGCTCACGATCACGGTGAGCGGTTTCGGCCCGGGCGCGACGAGCGGCAACGCATCGTCGAGCGCAAAGCGATCCGCGGAAAGATGCACGCGCAGCCGCTTTTCGCCGGCGGGGAATGGGCCGGGGATCGTGGCGATCTCGCCCGGCGCGAGCGTCAGCGTCTGTGGCCGGCTGCGGGTCCGATCGGTTTCGATCCACCACTCCCGGGTTTGCGGAGTTGCGCTCGCATTTCGCACGAGTGCCTGCCAATGCGCGCCGTCGTGATCGGCCCACGTTTTCACGCCCGCAAAGCCGCAGTTTTCGATCGGCTCGCCGAACGCCCG
>CAXSDZ010000093.1:0-16425 GCA_964235505.1 uncultured Chthoniobacteraceae bacterium | reverse complement strand
TGTCTCCGTGCTTTCTCTTCATCTGCAATCGCGGACTCGAAAACATCGACTCCACGCGGGAAAAGAAGAGTCCGTTCTGGCCGGCGGAGGAAATTGTGGCGCGCGGATACGCCGCCGCGACTTTCTACAATGCCGACGTCGCGCCGGACAAACCCGACGCATGGAGCCACGGCGTGCATGCGCTTTTCGACGCCGCTCCGCGCCCGCCGGATGCCTGGGGCACCATCGCTGCGTGGGCGTGGGGCGCGAGCCGCTGCATGGATTACCTCGCGACCGATCCTGCCATCGACGCCGCTCGCGTCGCGGTGGTGGGACACTCCCGCGGCGGCAAGACTGCGCTGTGGGCCGGGGCGGAAGATCCGCGCTTCGCGATGGTGGTGAGCAACTGCTCCGGCTCCACCGGCGCCTCCATCGCCCGCGGCAAGCAGGGCGAAAACATCCGCCGAATCAACACAAGCTTCCCGCATTGGTTCTGCGAGAACTACAAGCGCTTCAACGATCGCGAAGCCGAACTGCCGGTCGATCAGCATCTTCTCGCCGCGCTCGCCGCGCCGCGGCTGCTCTACATCGCCAGCGCGACTGGCGATCCCGGTGCCGATCCCCGCCACGAGTTCCTCGCTGGAGTCCACGCTTCGCCGATCTACCGGTTGCTGGGCCTGCGCGGGCTCGCCGCTCCCGAGATGCCCGCCCCAGACTCGCCTTCCCAGGAAGGTGAGATCGGCTACCACATCCGCACCGGAAAGCACGACCTCACTCTTTATGATTGGAGCTGTTTCATGGACTTCGCCGACCGGCACCTCGGCAAGGCGCCACCTAGCCAGCCATGAGTATCCTGCCACCACCCGCGCGAGCCACTCTTAGCGCGCCATGAGATACATGCCCCCAATCAACAGAAGCATGCCGCCGACATTCACTGGCTTGATTGGCGCGCCATAGGCCCAAAGCGCAATGAGCGCCGCCCAGATGAATGTCGTGGCGTAGATCGGATACAGCGCTGTAAGTGCCCCGCCTTTCTTGAAGGCGGCGACAAACAGCACCATCACTGCCACGTAGCAAACGACTCCGCCCAGCAATCGAGCATTGAGATAGCTCTGCATTGATTCGCCTGCCTGCTCCGCGCCCGACTTATAGAAAAATTGCCCCACGGCGCCGAGCAGCGAAGCTAGAAGGAAGAAGAAGATGGATAGGAGCGGAGTTTTCAAGCCAGAGGTTTGTAGCGGAAGTTGCCTGGGTCCATCAGCTCAGAGCGCGTGTCATCCCGACCGAAGCTCCGGCGGAGCAAGGACTGCACTCGCAAGAAGGCGTCGCGCCGGAGTGCAGTGGAGGGATCAGGGCGAAGGCGGCACGGCTAGCGCAAACAACAAGACTACGAAGGGAGGCAATGTATCCCGCAATCATCGCGCCGCAGACGCCCCATTGCGTCTGCGGCGGTGTGTTGGTCAAAGCTTCGAAGAAGCTGGAAGTCAGCGTCGTCCTGCTTTGCTTGCAGGCTTGGCTGGGGAGGCTTTTGCCGGGGCAGCTTTTGCCGCTGGGCTTGCGGGCTTGGCGGCGCTGGAAGCTTTCGCCGCGCCTACTGGCTTGGCGCTGCTGCCTGCAGACTTGCTCGCACCGCTGGCTGTTTTTGCCGCTCCGCCAACTGGTTTCGCCGCAGCCGCGCCAGCGCCTTCGCCGAAGATCGCGTCCTTTGCCGCCTTCGCGAGGCGCATCTTTACCACGGTCTTCGCCGCGATCTTAAGCTTCTCGCCTGTCTTCGGATTGATCCCGATGCGGGCTTTGCGTTTTTGCTTCACCAGCTTCCCGATGCCGGGGAGGACAAACTCGCCTTTCTTCCGCGTTTCGCGGTATGCGATTTCCACCAGCACATTCAGGAAGTGCGTGGCCATCTTGCGATCAGTGCCGGTTTCTTCCGCCAGGGTGGCTTGAAGCTGCGTCTTGGTCATGCGTGCGGCTGCCATATGGAATAAGGGGTTCGGAGAAGGTAAGAGTTGGTTGTGAGTCGAAAGGGCGAAAACTGGTTACTTGGAAGATTCCTTCTTCTGCTTCGCCCAGCGGGCGCGCTGTGCAGCGGCGATCTTCTCGCGCGCTTCGGGCGACATTGTCCGCCGGCGCGAACCTTTGCCAACCTTCGCAGTGGTCGCAGCGCCTTTCTCCGGCGACTGCTGACCGCGGCCACGGGTCGGAGCAGCCGTTTGGGAAGCTTGAGAAGAGCGGGAACCTTGGGTGGCCCGGCCAAGAAGCGAATCCAGTTCTTCTTGAAGACCGGCGATTTTTTCAGCGAGCTCGACGGCACGCTTGAGTTGTCCAACGGAGGGAGTAGCGGAGTTTGTCATGTTGTCGGAGTAACGCACTAGCTAGTGAAAAGGTCAGCATCAAGCTTGCGCTTCAAATAAATTGGCCTGCTTGAGATACCCTCGCGCGGTCGATGCATTGCTCCGTGCGTAATGCTGTTGCCAGCAGCAAAGCATTCCGCGCTACTCTCCACGCCAGCCAATCCTGACTCATTGCCCGACTACCCCTAGAGCTTTGATGCTTTCCACCTGAGAGCGCCGCATCCTCGGATGATTCACCTGTTCACACGCTCGTGCGCCAACTGTAAAGTGCATTGTAAAACCCTTCCTGTTTGCCGCGTGGCATGGCTAGTCTGCCGTTCTTATGAGTTCCGAAGTTGACTCGATCCAGGAGGCGTCGTTGGCCGATTTACTCAAGGAAGTCCCATTGTTTCAATTGCTCGACGAACGCGAGCGCGCGGCTCTTGCGACACAACTTGAGCAGGTCCGCTTTCCTGCGGGACACGCCATCTTCAACATCGGCGAGCCGGGTGACACGTTGTATGTGATCGCGTCCGGCGAGGCGGAAGTCTTCTTCAAAAACGACACCGGCGAGCGGATCCTGCTGGAAGTCGCCACGCGCGGCGACTTTTTCGGGGAGCTATCGCTGCTCGATCATGGAAGCCGCAGCGCTTCTGTGATCGCCACGCAGGATATTCAGGCAGTGTGCCTGGATCGCGTGCATCTCGAAAGCTTCCTGCGCTCGCATCCCGATGCGGCGATGGACCTCCTGGCAGCAATGGGCCGGCGGTTGCGCGTGACTGTGGAACGGCTCCGCCACACCGCATCGCGCAACGTGAACGAGGAGGTGCAGGACCGCCGCTCGGTGGTGCAAAAGGCCGCGGATTGGATCGCGGAGTTTTCCGGCAGCTTGAGCTTTCTCTTCATCCACATCTTTCTCTTTGCCGGTTGGCTGCTGGTCAACACGACGAAGCTTCCCGGCATCCCGCAGTTCGACGTCTATCCTTTCGGCCTCCTCACTCTTTGTGTTTCGCTGGAGGCTATTTTCCTATCTGTCTTCGTGCTCCTGAGTCAGAGCCGCCAGACGGCAAAGGACCGCGTCCGCAGCGATATCGAGTATGACGTGAACCTCAAAGCGGAACTGGAAATCGCGCATCTGCACGAAAAGGTGGACCGCCTGACTTCCGACGTGCTGGGCAGGTTGAATGAAGTGCAGGGCTTGCTGAGGAAGTAGCAGTCAGTCTTGTCCGCTCCGGCACTTGGGGATAGCTCTGGCCGAATCTCGGCGCTTCTCCTGCGCCTCCCATTCTCCCTACGGGGTCGGATGTTTGTGCTGAAGGTATTCCGGGTAGCGGCTTTGCAAAAGGTTCAGCGTCTTCTTCACTTCCGCATCCATTCCTGCCTTGCGATAAGCTTCTACTGCTTTTTCCAGCGCTTGCGGAGTCACGGCTTCATCATCGAGCAATGCCGCGACACTTGCGTAAATCTTTGCCGCTTCTTCCGTGCGACCTTGCGCCATCAGCACGTCGCCCGCGGCGCTGATCCCTTTTCCGTTCAACTCACCTTCCGGCTGCAGCGTGAGCACTTGATCTACCGATTTCTGTGCCGCGGGGAAGTCTTTCAACCCGATCTGCGCCTGTGCGAGATCGAGCAAACCGAGCGCGCGAGTCGGCGGCTCGGTGACTGTCTTCAAGTAGGATTGCAGCGAGTCGGCAGCTTTTGAGAAATCGCCTTGCTCGAGTCGGCTGCGACCGAGCAGCAGCAAGTCACGCGGGGCTGCTTCGTCGCGTCCTGCCAGTAAGGAGAGATACTTCTCCGCGCCAACAAAACTCTTTCGCTCGTAGAGTTGCTCCGACAAGCCGCGCAGCACATCGACCGGCACCTTTCCTTTGCCATCCTTGGCGTAGAGATCCACCTCCCGCGCCACCGCTTCCCAATCTTCGAGATAGTAATGGGATAGAATCAGCGGCAGGCTGGCTCGCTCGATGAATTGCTCCCGGTCGCGCTGCCTCGACTCGACGAGATGCACGGCGGCTTTCTTGTAGTCCTTTGCTTCAAAGGCTGCGCGCCCTACCCAGTATTCCGCCTGCGCTCGCGCGAGGCTTTCGGGATAGTCTTTGATGAGAAGCTCGAACGCTTCCAGCATCCCGGTGTTGTCATTCTGCTGCCCGCGGATCAGCCCTTTCTGCTGGAGCGCAAGTTCGCGCTCTTTCGCTTTTGGAAACTTGCGGATGATCTCCGAGAAATCCTTTTCCGCCGCCGCAAAATTCTTCTGACTCTGGTAAGCGATGGCCCTTTGAATCAAGGCCGCCGCAGCCTGCTTGTGAGCCGGGTTTGCCGTGAGAAACTCGGTGAAGGCAGTCACCGCTCGATCGACATCGCGCGTCTGCATGGAGCAATAGCCGAGCCGGAAGAGCGCCTCGGCCTTCAACGGCGCCGGGAGCTGCCGCGACTGCGCGACCGTGGCATACACTTGAGCCGCCTCCTTATGATTCTGCTTTTTGAAGAGCGCCTCGGCCTTCATCAGCAGCACCTGGTCGCGCCGAGGCGAGTCGGCATTGGAAGCCAGCCACGCATCCAGCTCTCCGATCAGCTTGGGATCGTCCGAGTTATAGAAAGGCACCAGCCGCTCGTAAGCCGCGTCCTTCGCATACGGCGACTTGGGGAACTCCTTTGTGATCTGCTCGTAGAGCTTCCGGGCTTCCTCAGGTTTGCCGAGTTGGCGGAAGGCGTTGCCTGCGCGCAGCAGCAGCTCGGGCTTGCCTTCCGCCGATACTTTGTCGCCGGTTTCCGCAAAGAGATCGAGCACCTGCTGATACTTGCCGGTGTCGTAATAGACCCTCACAAGCCCGAGTTGAGCGACTTCCTTCCACCGCCCGATCCCCGGCATTTCCAGAGCCTTTTTTAGCTCTTCCGCAGCCTTCACGGGTTGCGGCGGATCCAGGTCCAGCATCCACAGGCCGGAGCGCACGGTAGCCTCGGCGCGCAGTTCCGGCAGTTCCGTTTGCTTCAGCACCACTTGCAGCGTCTTGAGCGCATCGGCAGTGCGGCCGGAGTCTTTCAGCAGCAGCGCGAGGGAGTAGCGGCTGGCATCTTGAAAAGGATTGTTTTCCTTTGCCTCGACCAGCTCTTCATAGAACGTCCGCGCGTCGATCTTCTGCCCCTGCGCCTCCGCACTGCGCGCCGCGAAGAACTTTGCGGCATTCGCCACCGCAGGCTCCTTTACCCGCACCGCCGCCTTGCGAAATAGCGGGAGCGCGCCCGCATAGTTCTTTTCCTGATAGTAGAGATCGGCGAGCCGATAGGATGCGGGCCCGACAAAATCGCCTTGTTGAAAGCGCGCGAGCAGCATCTCGTAGCTATTCTTTGCTGCATTGAGCGAGCCGGTCTGGCGATAGCTTTCAGCCAGTCGGAAATAGACGGTCGGCAGGTCCGATCCGCCGGGATACAGCTCGACGTAGCGCTGATACTCCGGCGCCGCCATGTCATACATCTTCCGCGCGTAGTAGCTGTCGGCGATTTGAAGCTGGAGCGCTTCCGGCTGGATCACGCCCGTCTGCGGTGCGATGCGGATCTCGCCTGGATCGGCGGGCTCCGGCGAAGGCGGCGCCTTTGCGCCGATGCTCGGGGAACCCGGACCCGGTTCCGGCGTGTCGCGCTTTTGCGAAGATCGGCCATTCCGCGCAGGGGGTGTCGCGCGGGGGAGCGGGGTGGCGACGGGCACACTCGCGCCGCGCTCCACCGGGTCCGCGGGGAGCGGCTTCGGCGGGCGCACGACGGGCTCGGCGCGCATCACCGGCGTGCCGTCTTCCATGCGGAAAGGCTTCAGCGGCGCCTCTTGCGCGATGACCGGCCCGCGCGCGGCGAGCCCGAGCAGCGCTGCTGCGAAAAGACCTTCCCCCGACCAGCGATGTGCGCGCTTCATTCGGCTTTATTCGCGGCAAAAGCCACGTTCCAGATGCCGGCTTCCCGACACGTATCGATGACAGCCATGATGTGTTTGTATTGCGCCGTTTCGTGCCCGCGCAGGATGATCGCGTAGTCGGGAAACAGCCCGGCGAGCTCTTTCAAGCGCACCCGCAGCTCAGCCAGCGGCACCGTCTTGCGGTTCCACACCACGGTTCCATCCGCCTTCACGTTCAGCACCGTCTGGTTCACCACCGGGTTCGGATCCTTCGCGTTTTGGGCGCTTGGGACCTTCACATCCAGCTCCATCTCCTTGCGCGCAAAGCTCCACGTCACGATGAAAAAGCAGAGCAGCACGAGCAGGATATCGACCATCGGCGCGATCTGGAAAGCCGGTGTGACGGGCTCGGAGCGGGTGCGGAATCTCATGGGATGCAGGTGGGAGTTTTTGAACCGTGGATGGTGCGGATGGCGCGGATGTGTCCCGCAGGAACCTCCGCGAGTCCCGCGTCATCAGGGCTTGGGAGACCGGCTTCGGATTTCATGTGAGATCACGGCCGGATCGAGCTGCGGAAGACACGGCGGTGGCGGAAGGTTCCAGCCGGGATCATCCGTTTCATCGGCGCTATTCGCGGCTAAAACTCGTCGTCGATCGCGACGCGCGACTTTTCGCGCTTCTTCTCGAAGGCCACGGCCAGCAACCCGAGGATATGCGCCGAGGCGATCTCCATGTCGGAGATGAGCGACTGCACGCGGTTGCGGAAGAGAGAGTGAAAGCCCATCGCGATGATGCCCAGGATCAGGCCGCTCGCCGTCGCCACCAGCGCTTCGGAAACGCCGCTGGCCAGCAGCATGTCGCGCGATTGCGTGGCTGCACGCGCCTGTTCGCTGCCGAGCAATCCGAAGGAGGAGATGATGCCGATCACGGTGCCGAGCAGCCCAATCATCGGCGACAGCATCCCGATATCCGCGAGATACGTGACGCGATGCTGGAGCGACGCTGCCTGCGCGCCGCCCTCGGTTTCGGCGATTTCGCGGATGGTCGCGAAAGACGCGGCCGGGTTCTTCGTCGCGAAATCTAGCGTGCGCTGCACGATACGGGCGACGGCTTCGCTGTGCCGGCTGGAAATGGCGAGCAGCCCGAGAAAGTCGCGCTTTTTTAGCAGCACATCCGCCGTGTTCATATAGTGCGGCGTGAGGATGGAGCCGCGGCGCAGCGTGAAAAGATACGCCAGCACGAGCATGACGGTGACGACGGAGAGAAACCCCAGCGGCAGCATCGCCCAGCCGCCGCTGCGCAGCAGTTCCCAAAGGTTCACCGCGGCATCCGACGGCGAGCGGCGCGCTGCAGCCGCCGCCGCGGCAGGGCGCCCGCTGCCAGAGGGGATGGAAAAGGACTCGTCGCTCGCGGGTGGCGCCACCGCTTCGCGGGGCAAGGGCGTGGCGGCGACCCGCTCCGGCGCAGTGACCGCTTCCCGCCTGCCGCCACTGGTGCCCGCCTGAGCCAGCAGCGCGGGCGTCTCCTGCGCGAAAGCCGCCGCCGCGCCGAGCACGAGTGCGAAAAGACAAGGTGTGAGTTTCATGAAGGCAAAAACAGCCGGCCAGAATAGTCGCGGAGCGGGTCGATGCAACCACTGCCGCGCACCCGGATGGAATCTGGAAATCAGGAAGCCAGGAAGGAAACGCCTTTTTCCTGGCTACCTCGCTTCCAGATTCAAACCACTCCACCTGCGCCTGCGAAACCCGTTGAGAACGCGCCCGGGATGGAGAAAGAAGAAGGCTGCATGAGCACCACCGCGCGCGAAAAGGCCGACTTCAAAGCGAAGCTGCACGACGTGCCGCACAAGCCCGGCGTGTATCTCATGCGCGACCGCTTCGGCCGCGTGATCTACGTCGGCAAGGCGCGCGATTTAAGAAAACGCGTGGCCAATTACTTCATGCCGTCGCGCAAGATGACCGCCGATCCGAAGACGCGCGCGCTGCTCGATTCCATCTGGGATTTTGAAGTCCACACCGTCAACTCCGAGCCCGAGGCGCTGCTGCTGGAGGGCCGGCTGATCAAGGATTTCCGCCCCAAATACAACGTCTCCTTCCGCGACGACAAACGCTTCCTGCTCGTAAAGGTGGACCCGCGCGAAGACTGGCCGCGCTTCCGCCTCACGCGCTTTCGGGCGGAAGATGGCTCGCGCTACTTCGGCCCTTTCGCCTACGCCAGCGCGGTAAAGCAAACGCTGACTTTTCTGCGCAAGAAATTCGGCGTCCTCACTTTTGGCCGCGGCAACCCCACCGAGCGCGAGCTGAAGTCGTCCACCTATCAAGTCCCGATGAAACTCGCCCAGACCACGTCCGAGCAATACCGCGAACGGGTGGATCGCGCCTGCGAGCTGCTGGAAGGAAAGTCGCGCGAGCTGCTCGACACGATCGAGGAGGAGATGCGCGCCGCCGCGGGAAAGCTCGACTTTGAAAAAGCCGCCGAGCTGCGCAACACACTCGACGACCTCCGCAAAACGACCGCGCAAAACGTCCGCAAGTTCACGCGCCGCATCGACCAGTTCATCCCCAGCACGATCGATCCGAAGGCCGACGTGGCTGCGCTCGGCGACGCGCTCAGCCTGCCCGCGCCGCCGCGCCACATGGAGTGCTTCGACATCTCGAACATCTCCACGACCCACATCGTCGCCTCGATGGTTTGCTTCAAGAACGGCGTGCCCGACCGCGCAAACTACCGCCGTTACCGCATCGCCGGAGTGGATGGGCAGAATGACTTCGCGAGCATGGCGGAGGTCGTCCGCCGCCGCTACGCCCGGGTGCTGCTGGAAGCGCGCGAGCAAGATCCAGACACAGCCGAGTTTTCCCAGGAAGATCCCATGGATGCGATGGCGCGGCTCTCAACCATCAACTCTCAACCATCAACCTCTCCCGCTCCCGTCCGCCTGCCCGATCTCATCATCGTCGATGGAGGCAAAGGCCAGCTTTCCTCCGCGTGCAAAGAGCTCCAGCGGCTCGGCCTGCACGAGCTGCCGATCATCGGGCTCGCGAAAGAGTTTGAGGAGATCCACCGGCCGGGCCGTCCGCTCCCGCTGCGCCTGCCGGAAGACAGCGGCGCGCTGCGGCTGCTCCAGCGCATCCGCGATGAAGCGCACCGCTTTGCCAATGGCTACCACCAACTCCTGATGAAGCGCCGCATCGCCGAGAGCCTGCTCGACGAGTGCCCGGGTGTCTCGCAAACGCGCAAGGCGCAGCTCCTGCAAGAGTTCGGCTCCGTGGCGCGTCTGAGGAAGGCGACGCCGGAGGAAATCACCGGGCGCGTCGGCAGCATCGGCACGCGGCTGGCGCAGCAGATCGTGGAGTTCCTCGGGGAAAAGGCGTGACGATCAACGCGCTGAGCTGCCCGGCACTTCGCTCTTTGATCGCACGGCAATGGGCGAGCCTTCAGCGATGAAGGAGAACTCCGGCGGCGCCGAAAGGCTTTCCACAAAAGCAGCTCCGTAGAGCGACGCCACGTCTGCCACCAGCGCTGCCTCCGAGGCGGGGCGGATGAGCCAGCGCGGGTGCTCCACGGCATACTCGCTGCACCCCGGCGCCCGGCGCGCCGTGTAGCCCCAGTAGTGCTCGGCGATGAACTCTTCGCGCGAGCCGCCCACCATTTTCACCGGCTCGCCCTCGCCAGTCGCGCGCACCGATTCCCAGCGCCCACCACGCTGCCACGCATACTCCGCATGCAGGCACGAACCCGCCCGCTCGATCCGGTGGCGCATCGGCAGCGCGCGGTAAGGCTCGCCATAGACGCCGCGCGCCACCAGCGCGATGAAGCGCCGCGGCACCAGCTCGCGCAGGAAAGTCACGCCGCGCCGCCACCCTTCCGGTCCGCGGCGGCGCACGTAGAAGCGCAGGTTCACCTCCTCGAAATTGCGGTGCCCGGGCAGGCCCAGCCCGAGCACGCGCATCTGCAAAAAGCGGAAGCCGACGACGCTCACATAGGTCGTCCCTGCAAAGGCATCGAGCTCCGTCCCATCCGGCAGGAACGGCCGCAGGATCGCGGGATCGACCGCGTAGTTCAGCATCACGAGATCGCGCCATTCCGCGGTGAGAAAAACCCGGTTCATGGAGTGCTCACTTCCCCAGCCCAGGCTGCCAGCCACTCGCAAAGCGCGTCGCAATCCGCCAGCTCCGCCAGCGCGCCATCCGGCGCCAGCGCGCCAAAGCCGCGGCCATACGCCGCGCCATTCACCACGCACAGGCCGGTCCCATTTTCCGCGATCTGCCGGCGTCCGGCGTCCAGCGCTTCGTCGCGCGTGCCGTCGAGTTCGTATTTCCAGCCGGCGATCCGCGCCTGGGGGAAGAGCGCGCGCAGCTCGGGCAGCAGCTTCACCGCAGGCTCCAGCACGATCGTGAGCTCGCCCGCGCGAGAGGAGATTTTCGCCGACTCCAGCAAGCGGCCCGTCGCACCGCGCACCTCCTTCACCTGGAAGTCCGCGAGTGCTGCCGCATGGAAAACCGCCGTGACTTCCGCGCGCGCTGGCAGTGCGCGCAGCCGCTCCCCCAGATGGTCATTCGTGGAAAACGGGATGTGCTCCACGCTTCCCAAGAGCGGCTCGGGATGCGTCGCCGCGACTCCTTTCAAACACGCCACCTGCCAGCCCGCGCGCGCGAGCCGGTTGGAAAGCAGGACGCCGAGCTTGCCCGTGGAATGGTTCGTAATCCGTCGCACGCGATCGATCGGCTCGTAGCTCGGACCGCAGGTGACGACGGCGCGGCGTGGTTGCTCCATGCTCATAGATGCTGGGCGCGAAGGAGCACGAGTGCCCGCGCGAAGACGAGCCCGAAAGCTCCGCTTGCCCGCGCCGCGCCGCGCCGCATCATGCGCCGACCCATGGACCGCGCCACCGCCACCGCCCAGATCCGCACCGCCTGCAACGCCCTTTCAACGGGCATCACCAGCATCCACCCGCTCATCCCGGCACTCGCCGATCAGCCGACGCAGGATGAGATCTTCAAGGCGCTCTATGAGCTGACCAAACAGGTCGAGGTCGTAAAAAAACAGCTCCTCCGGCTGGAGCGCCGCGACGACAGCGGCGCGCTGTAGAGGCGGCTCTGTCCTTGCTGCGAGCAAGGGCGTGCCGCCTTGCGCGTGGCATCCCCAAGAGGAAAGGCGGCACGTTCTGCTTGAGCGCAAAAACAGAGCCGCCTCTACAGCTCCGCCACCCGCCCCAGCGCGCCGACCGTGAAAATCAGCGGATACAGCCGTTCGGAATACCAGAGCTTCGCAAAGTAGAAGCCGATCGGCGACGGCTCGGGCCAGGCGCCGGACTCGACTTTTGAAATGAGGAATGCCGCGCCGCGATCTACCGCAGCCGTGTGCGCAGTCCCGGCGAGAGCTTCGAGCGCGAGAGCGGTCTCTTCGACCGACGGCGGAACGTCAGCGGCGCCGCCCCACGCGCCGTCCTCACGCTGTGCAGAGACGAGCCATTGCGTGCCGTCGCGGTCCATCTCGCGTGGGAAATCGAAGCCGCGCTCGCGCAGTTCGCGCAGCGCGAGGAGCACCTGCGCGGTGCCGTAGGTCGGGTTTTCGTCGTCCGGCGCGTGCTCGTTTCCGAACCACAGCGGAAGCCAAGAGCCGTCGGTCCGCTGCGTGCGGCGCAGGTATTCCATGCCGCGCGTGATCGCGCGCAGGGCACGCTTTTTCAACGCTGGCGAAAGCTGCGGCAACCACGCGCTCCAGGCCCGCAGGGCGTGCGCGGTGAGGTCCGCGCCCGAGCGGTCGAAAGGCAGAGCGCCCCAGCCGCGGCAAAAAGTCGGGATGCCGCCGTCGCGGTTTTGCAGGCCGAGCAGCCAGCGCACGCCATTCTCGCCCGCGACTCGCGTGGCGGGATCGACCGCGCCGAGCGCGAGCAGGGCGAGGAGCGCGCCGGCCGTGTCATCCGCGTCCGGCACGCCGCCGGGCAGATCGGTCCATGCCCATGCGCCGGGCGCGGCGTGGGTGTAGGGATGCTCCACCTTGCCCTGCTGCGCGAGGAGCCACTCGCGCAAGGTCGAGCGCTGCTCCGGTGACAGCGCGCGCGGCTGATGCGCGAGCGCTTTGATCGCGAGCGTCGTCGTCCAAGTGGCGAGGTTTGTATCGATCGGCCAGCTCCCATCCGGGCGCACGGAAGCGCGCAAAAACTCCACGCCTTTTCGCGCGACGACGTGCCCGGCTTCACCCATCGAGGCCAGCGCCATCGTGACAAAGCTCGTCAGCGGCGTGGCTTCCAAAAAACCGCCGTTTTCCGGCTGCAAACCGCTGAGCACGCGCAGCGTCTTCGCGCGCGCCAGGTTGCGAAGCGGACGCGTGAGCGGGTTGCGCGTCGGCGCGTGATGATGCACCGCCTGCCCGATCGCGATCAGCGCCGGCAGCGCGTAGCTGACCACTGGCAACTGCAGCGCGCCAAAGAGCTGATGCGGCAGCGCCGCGAGCTCGAAAGGCAGCGGCAGGACGCGCCGCCAACCGTCCGCGCCGAGTCGCCTGCCGATCGCGCAAGCCATCAGGATTGGGACTGAAAACGTGCGGTCCTTGCCGTAGCGCCGCTCGATCGCCGCGACCAGCGCAGCACGCTCAGGCGCGCTCGTTGAGCGTTGAGCGTTCTCCGTCTTTCCTCCCCCAGGCCTGCAAGCAACCGCGAGCCATCGTTCCGCCGTGGAAATTACCGCCTGAAACTCCTCGTCCGCCCCCGCCGCGCCAAAGCCCGCCCAGACGAGCGCGGTCGTGCTGATGTTGCTCCGGCTGCGCACCGTGTCGCCCCAGCCGCCATCCGCATTTGCGTGCTCCGCAAGCCAGCGCAGCCCGCTCTCGACGAGTGGCGCGTGCTGCGCGCGATCGGCTGTCGCGAGCGCGATCACCGCAGTCGCGGTGGAAAGCGCGCTGCTCGAGAGCTCGCCGGTCCAGTGCCCTGCCGGTCCGAGTTCCGCCAGCAACGCCGTCGTCGTGATTTGCAGCGCAGCGCGCAGGCTTTCGGTGCTCGACTCTCGACCCTCGGTTTCCCCCGTCACGCCAGCTTGTCCTGTTCGCGCCGACGCGCCGGCAGGAGCGAGCACGCGTCCTTGCAGCCGAAAAGACGCGAGAGCAGATGCCGATTGCGGCTGATGAGCATGTAGATGCGCTCCGCCACAGAGATGACGCCGGGCAGCCACAGAAACAGCGCCACCGGCACCAGCAGCGGCAGCCGCAAGCCGACAAACCGAATCGCCCGCGCCCCGCGATGGATACGCCCATCGCGCGCGACGCAGTGGATCGCCTCCAGCAACCGCTCGCGCGTGATCCCCGGCGCGAGCGCCTGCGACTCCGGGTCGGACAGCGGCACAAAGCGGAGTGCATTCCGCCAGTCCAGCCACGTCAGCGCGCGCATCTGGAAAGTGCAGAGCGGGCATTCGTCGTCGAACAGGATCGTGTGTGGAGCAGGCACTGCGGACATGCCGGAAACAGATCGCGGATGACGGCGGGAAGGCAAGGCCGGTCCGCTCCTCTAAAACGCGCTGTCATCCCGGCCGAAGCTCCGGCGAAGTGACAGTGGGCTCGCGAGAAAGCGCTGCCCGGAGCGACGTGGAGGGATCGGGCGAAGGTGGCACGGGCCAGCGCAAACGTAATCCGCTGAAGGCGCCTTCACACGCTGAGATGCCCCAGCGCGAGCAGACCGTAAAAGGTGTATTCCGCGTCGAGATGATTGTCCGCCCAATGGCCATGAAAGCCACCTTCCGCACTCCAAAGCGTGTCTAGGAAATCGAGGCACTTGTCGCGGAGACGCGGCGGCACTTCCACCTGCAAGCAAGCCAGCGCGTGCAACGCCGTGGCGGTGGAAAGCAGGTCGGGAATCGGTGCGCCGGGCACCGCGAGAAAGCCGCCCTGCGGATGCGCCTGCGCGAGCAGCCAGTCTGCCGCCCCAGCATGGATCGGCATCCCAAGCTGATGCAGCAGCGTGATCGCCGCCGCCGCCGCCGGTGTCGCGCCGCTCTTCAGACCGCGCGCATTGCCCCAGCCGCCGTCCGGCGTTTCGAGAAATTTCAGGCATTGCACCATCCGCAACGGCTCGGGAATTTCCGCGCCGAGATCCTGGTAAGCGCCAAGCGCCACAAAGCAGCCATACACATTTCCGACCGCCGCTCCGGGCTCATCCGCATACCCGCCATCCGCGCTGCGAAATGTCTCCACCTTCGCGAGGAGTGTCGCCCCGAACTCGGGCGGCATCCTTTCCAAACCAACTGCCGCCCAGCACCGCGCGAGCGCACCAAGATGCACAAAGTCGAGCGCTTCCCCCGCGCCGAACCCGCGCAGATACGCCTCCACCTTGTCTCCCGGCACCTCCGCTTGAAGCGCCTGCAAACCCGCCAGCACAAAGATCGTGTAGTAAAGATCGGCTCCCCCAGCACGGTCCCGCCCGCCGCCGCTTCGCCCGAGCTGCCGCAGCAAAAACTCGCGCACCAGCTCCGCAGAATCTTCCAGCATCCGCGGCGCGAGCCGGGCCACTTGCAGCATCTCAAGGCGGAGACTTCTCACGTGGCGCGGGCGTTCTTCAAAGGCATAACGGCGACGCTAGAAACGAACACGCGCGGCGGCAAGCCACGCAAACTCCCCGCGGCGCGCGGCGCTCGCCGCAGCCAGAAAAACTCGATCCCTGCCAAAGGTTCCCAAAGCGCTCCGCTAACCTTGGGAAGGAAAGGGAAACAACCAGAACCTTAACCTAACGCTAAGCACCAATATAAGACCCACAATGAAGGCAAGGGCGGTGGCAATGCCCAAATACTCAATCAGCGGAAGGTCAAAAAAGTGAAATGATGTTCCGTGGTGAGGAGTTGCGAGGGGCTCATTCAGATCCATGACGACGCGTGAACAATACTGCTTCGGTGTCACTGCTGCCCACACGACGAATGCTGGAAGCCAAGGCAAGGGTGCAACGCCTGTTCGGGTGAGCTTCTTCTTTGCGGCATTTGTCATGGGAGCGACGTGAGAACGCCGAACGACCCCAAGCTCAGCGACTGCGGAGCGCGGCGCGCTGGCTGCGGCAAGGCGGCAGGGGCAGGATGGGCGCAGGCGGCGGGATGGTCCGCAGCAGCCAGCGTGACGCGCGGAGCAGTTCGCTGCAGCGCATGGTTCTGCGACTTCATTTAGGGCGTAGGATGGTTGCGATCCCGGCAAGTGCAAACGCGAAGGGTGACAGCCAAGCTCCGAACCTCAAATAGCCACCGCCGTAGAAACCGGGGCTGGAACGAGACTGCATCGAGATGAACTCGACACGGCTGTAAATCGCGATGGCAGCACAGGCTAGAAACAGCAGAGCGATAACCCAACGCAATCGCGCCGCTACGGTGATGCGTCGGGAACTCAGAAGGGGCAACTGCGACATGGCAATGCAGCCTGCTACGAGAAAGACCTCGCGAACAGCATCGTCCCAAAAGGTTTTCAGGTTTTGCCAGCGTTCGGGTCCGGGCTCCATCCATGTCAGTGGTATGATGATGGTTGGAAATATGTGGAAACGAAACGCGTGCCAAAGCTCGTCCAAGCCAGTCGAAGTCTCCGGCTCAGTTGGCGCGGCGATGAAAGTCACCTCGCAGGGAGAATAGAGATAGGCGACGAAAAGGACGAGTGCCGCAGCCGAAATCGTTCGAGTCAGGTCAGCGCGCATAGTCGCCGAACGACCCCAAGCTCAGCGACAGGCGGAGGGCTGGCGCGGTAGCTGCGAGGGTGGCCCGCAGAGAAAGCGCCCAAGCTAGTGGCGATGCCGGACGGACGAGAGACGCCCAAGCCAGAATAGCAGTTACCGTGACAGCCCGGAGCCGTTCGCTGCAGCGCATGGTTCGGCGTTGCGGCTATTCGCGATAAACGTCCTTCCGGTGCCTGACGCGCTGAATCTCGATGACGTTTGACTCGGCGAATACCTCGTAGATGACGCGATAATCTCCGACGCGAATCCTGTGTGTCCGTTCGGAACCAGAAAGCTTCTGGGAGCCGTGAGGTTGAGGATCGCTGGCCAGGGCGGCAACCGCGGAGACGACACGCGCTACCTCCTGTCGAGGCAGATTGCGTAGGTCTTTCTTGGTCGAGTTGCGCCATTGAATCTTAAAGGGTTCCATCTCGTTTGAGGTCGGCGACAAATTGGTCGTGTGGAATCACGGTTTCGTCGCGTCGCTCGGCAACAACTGCTAAATCGTCCAAATCCTCGAGAAGCTTCTCGTAGTCGTTGATTGGGAGAACGACGGCCGT
>CAXSDZ010000092.1:7757-16601 GCA_964235505.1 uncultured Chthoniobacteraceae bacterium | reverse complement strand
GAGTTGCGTTGCGGGAGCAAGAGATCAGCGCATGAAGACCTCATGCCTGCTCATAGGTTGCGCACGTCAGCGATTCTGGGGCCTCGCGGGCGTGACGCTCCATAGATGGGCGGAACGGGAGGCGGAGGAGGAACGGGCTTGCTCGGGGCGGGAAGCGGAGCTGGCTCTGGAGGATGCGCAATCGGCTGCGCAGCCACACTCGTGAGCTGCACCGCTTTGGCTCGGCGTCGCTTCGGCTTCGGCTCCGGGCTGAGCCCCAAGCGTTCTCGGCAAAAGCGCGCAACGACGAAGCGCGACACGCACACCTGCTCGCCGGCCAAGATCGCTGCAATCACTCCATGCGACGCGCCTTTCTCGCGCAGCATGCGGACGACGGCCGCGAACGGCTCAAGGACGCTCTGGCTACGCGCCCGTGGCGGCGCGACAAAATCTGCGGCGACTTTCGCCAGCCGCTGCACAGTGTCTGAGACATTCATTGGCTGATTCATAGATTCGCCATGGTGGCAGACATTGCTCCACCGCTTGCGCCTGGCGCAGCGCAACTTTTGCGACACTCACGATTCCCCACCCTGCCTCCACCGCTGCATGGCGGCGACGCAACGCCACTACACCGCGCAATGCGGCACTCCTCCTTCCGCCGAAGCTCCGCTGAGGCACACGGCAAAGACAACGCACGCGCTCGCCGATGGCTCCGTCCTTTGCTCCTGCAAGCCGCACAAATTTCTAAGCAAATGCTTAGAGGTAAGGCGTCCCTCCCTCAAAAACGGCGGCAAATAGCTGCCGAAAACGTCACCATTCCTGAACGATGTCGCGAACCGGTGAACATGCGAGGTGCGTAAGTGAGCGCCTCATTTTTTGAATTCCGCGTTCAAGCTTGGAGGAAATCACTGCGCAATGTTAGCGGTGTTGTTCATCGATCGATGATTGAGGCCACCGCATACGATTCCTGGCACAGCGCTCTTCCTCGGCGAGTCGCTGCGTTGGCCCGGATGGAACCACTCCATCGCTTTGAAGCGAGCAAGGCTTTGCGCAGCGTGGATCTCAAAGTTCACGATCTGCGCACGCTTTCGCTGATGGTGTTCGATGCAGTCATCGAACGCATGGGACTGGCCGCCGGGGCTTCAGCCGATGAAATCGCCACTGCCCTTCAGCCTCTGATTCTCGCTGCAGAACCAAACGCGGACACGTCGCGGGTATCGGAAATCGCAACGACGACCTTGGATCTCCTGCTCGATGAGGGAGATCGCCGCCGCGCGTTCTGCGAGGAGGTGCGCATTGTTGAAGGCGGTCTGCACTGTGTTCGTGCGATCAGCTTTCACTACCTTCAGCAAGTGTGGGGGCCGAATGATGAGCAATTGTTCCGAGCGACACCCGAGGGCGTCAACATTTACACGGGAACGCTCTCGCTCGACGTGGAGGATGCGCACACGGCGAACGCTGCGGTGCTGCGTTACTAGATCGGGCGCGGACGCTTCCTCGAAGCGGTGGCGACGGCTCGCCAAGCCGTCGCGATCTCCACGGAACACGAGCTGAAAGTGCGCCGCGCCCTCGGCCTCGCCCGTCGTGACGTCGCGCAGGTGGATTGGGCGCGCGGAGTTCTCGGGACGCTTAGCGAAGCGCGCGAGCACCTGCGCACCCGTGTGGATGCCGACAGCGAGATTCTCCAGGCGGTCGAAAACCACGACGAGCATGCCGAACCTCACGAACGGCCGCACGTCGCCGAGTTCGTCCGCAACATCCGTGCATGCTAGGCGCGCAATGCCGAGTTGCATCGGGTGGTGATGGATGCCAGCCCGGCTTGGCTCGATGAGCATACGCGCCAGGCGTTCCGCCCACGGGCGATCTCGATGCTGCCGGATTTGGAGGCATCCGTCTTTCAAAGCGCGCTCGCGCTGAACGGAGTGCGGTTCTCCGATTCCATTGTCTGGCAGGTGGCAGCGGTATTTTTGCCGCTGAGCGCACCAGTTCAGTTCGACGCCCGCCGTCTGGTCGAAGTGCTGCTCGCCCCGATTCGTGAAAAGGACGACAGGGAGCAATTCGACCTCCCCGAGGCTGAAGAAGTTGCCCAAGTGCCAAACCGCTTCAGCGAACGCGACCTCGACCTTGCTCAAGGGATGCTCGACGAAGTTTCTGCCAACGGCACCTTCCTTTCCGAGATCCTCGCGCGTTCACGTGTCGCGGGCGATCCGGAGCTGATGCAGACATTGCTCTACCTGCTGGGCCTGCGGGATTCGGCTATAAGCCTGTGCAATGCATAGCGGGCACACGTCTCGCTGCCAAAACTTTTCCCTAGTTGTCGCCTTCACCTGAGAGACGGCACCAAACTTCACGGTAATCTGCGCCAGTCATTGCAGAATTCAGCGGCACCACTCTTTCCCAATCGTCAGCATCAAGCGATCTTAAGAAGTCGCGAGCGCGCCCAGAGCGTTGAGTTAGCGCAGCTTGACCCGTGGCTTCTTCAAAAGCGGCACCAAGCGGTTCTGCCACACTCCGCGGAACAGAGTTCATCCGCATAAGAACGGCAGCGTCGGTGCGGACGCCATGGTAGATCATTGCTGGCAACAAATTAATCCTTTGACGCTGCTCCTCGCTGAGAGCGTCAAAATCAAGGCCGGAGTTCGGAATCTTTGACAGTGCAGAGAGTCCCCAGCAGCCATTGTTTGTTAGCACCTTATAGATTGCGCGGCATGCGTCCGTGAGGCGGTTCGTCGGGTTGTCACCCTCAAAGAACTCGCGAGCAATTTCCGGGAGCGTTCGTCCGTTGACCCATGCACTCGTAACTTCAGCAAAGCGATCCTCATTTATACCATGTGAGCCTAGCTCGCGCAGAGCCTTCCCGACTTGTGGAACCTTCAGCAACACGCCGAAAAGCCCGGGCAGTGCTGAACTCCCGGACTTGCCGAAAAGGCTGGCGGGCTCCCAGTCATCCTGTTTCAACTTGTGTTCCATTTGCCCCATTTCGATGAGTGCAGCGGCCACACCTTCCGGCGCAAAACCCGTAAGGTCGGCGAGAGTCGCATTCTCAGGATGCTCGGAGAGTTTGCGAGCGTAAGCATTCGTAGCTTTGAGGAGGGCGTCGGCCTTGTTCTGCCCTGGCCCGCCGCGCAAAGCTTCAAATCCGTAGGTTGCGCGGAGTAATTGCTCGGTTTCACCGAGCACTGCTTCGAGGTTCTTTTTTTGGGCGAGCAGATGCGCGATGTAGCATCGAAAGTCGGCCCATTGCGGTTCAGCGATTACGAGTTCCATCTGATTCAACCTGCCGCTCCGTTCGACCTCGTCGAGTAATCGAACGAGTTGAGAAATAAGAGCGCCAGTAGCTTTCGCGACGAAAGAGCGAATCGCATCTGGTCGCTCTCCCGCAGCAATGCCGACCACACCGACGCTTTCTTGATCCATACGTCCAGCACGCCCGGCGAGATTCCAAAACTCCCTAGGGGACATTTCTCGTCCATAAGGGTATTGATTTGATGCGAGGAATACTGATGAAACCGGAAAGTTAATCCATTGGGCAATTGTGGTCGTGGCGCAAAGCACACGGAGCTTCCCTAACTCGGCTAACCATTCCATGAGAGTCTGTGCTTCATCGGAAATCCCTCGATGATGCACGCCGACGCCGTGCTTGAGTAACTGGACCAAGGCGAAATCTTCGCCCATTTCCGTCTGTAGGAATCGCTGCACAAGAGCGATTTCAGGTGGCAACGGTTCAAGCAGCGGCAAGCTCTTGGCAACTGCTGCTGCCATCTTCCAGACATGCGGGATTGTTTTTGCGACGGCGATGCTCGTGCCCCGTTGAGAGAAAACCCTTGCCATAGCGCCGGTCTGCAAAGTGACTCCTGCATCGCTGTAAGCAACGTCGAGCGGACGGGCGGGCCCGACATGATGCTGCCCGGCGAGCAGCATTGTTTTCGGCGAAGTAGTTAAGGTTTCATATCGCAACCTCCAACCTCCACGAATCCCGGGCGTTTGCTCCCGCCCGAAAAGGCCGACGATCCGTTGGTTTGGCTGCCACGGAGTGGTGCCGAGCGAAATTGTGCGGCCCGCTTCCGCGCCCAACCAGCGAGCAAGATCACCTGCATTCGGCACGAACGGCATCAGCAACAGGAAATTCGCTGCACGACAATCCCGCTTGATCGTGGCAAGCAGGAGTTCAATCCGCAAACCCCGCTCCTCGTCCTCCAAGTTGTGGGCTTCATCCATCACAACTAAGGCTAAGGGACGCACAACTTTCTTGTTTCGGATGACAAGATGGAGTTTCTCCGGGGTGGCGATAAGAACGTGAAAAGGTGCCTCTGGGCTTGGGTCGCTGAGAATCGCTTCCTCAAAAGCATCGACTTCCACGGCACCTGATAATTGCTCAACACGGATACCGAGCGGCGAAAAATCCTGCCGCAGGCGTCGGGTCAGCTGGGCGACGAGCGCCCGGGTTGGCGCGATGTAAGCGACCCAACCGTTATCCTGGGCGAATTGGTTCAGTGCTTGCAGCATCCGAAATTGTGCTAATGCCGTTTTGCCTCCCGAAGTTGGCAGATCGACAACCACGGCGCGGCTAGCCTGATCCAATAGCCCTTGCTCTTGGATTGCTGCCCTCTGCGGAGGCAGGAGCTCAAACAGAGCGCGCGTTTTCGTGACGCTGGTCACAAATCGCGTCACCCGGGAATTGACAGCTTGTGACACCGACCAAATTGATCCGGCCGCCATGCGCACGGCAGCCGCATGCAGCCAACGCAGAATCACCTCAAAAATCGCATCTCCCGATTGCGCAGCAGCAGCACGAGCTTTTTCGAAATGCTGGTCGAGTTCGGTGCGCACGTTCGGCGGCTCACCTTGCAGGGTATAGATAGCGAGACGTTCCGTAGCGCGTGCCCAATGGTAAAGCGCCACCAGCCGGAGCGCTAACGTTCTTGCCCCCGGGCCGGTCACCGCATCGAGCGCTTCCTTCTCGTAGGTGCGTTGATCCTCCCGCAAGCCAGCTACGATTTCACGCACTTGATCGACGTCATCCCAGCTTGCTTTCCGAAAAAGGCGCACCCAACAATCGAACAGGCAGAACAGGACACGTTGCTCCCACACGGCTTCTGCGACCGTTGGAGCGGCAACGAGCCCTTCATGCGTCTTCATCCACCTGCGTAAATCGGGCCAACGGTCACCGCAGTAGGCGAGGGCAGCTAAGTGCAGCACATGAAACATGCGCTCTTCGTCGCCGCTAGGAACAGTGCAGACTTGACGCAAGCCGTAACTACGGAAAGCGCCGGCTAACGCCTGCCGGCTGGCCTTGGCACCGTCGGCACTAGGAGCAATTAACGAATCGAGAGCCTCGATAGCTGCAAGCTCATACCCCATGGCTACACGCTCGAGCCGTTCCCCGGCATCAGATGATTCCTCCGTCTCGAAAGTCATCAAATCGCCGACTGCTTGCCTCGTGAGTCGAAGCTCCGCTGTCTTGTCCGCCCACGACCGCTCGTTGGAAGGCAGCGCGCTGACCGCCCAATGCTGCTCGAGCGTATCGAGGTCTGCTTGGGTGATCATGCCTAGAGCGCGGCCACTGCGCGAGTGGCGAGAGTGGCGCGTGGAGCTGGTGGATTGATTGTTTCTTCCGGTAAGTAGATCGCGCGCAGCTCAATCGTGGTTTGCGCCGGGCAGCCCGTGCAAAGTCCTGACACACGGGAGGCAAGGTCACCTGCCGCAGGCTGTGTATTGCGGATCAAAATGCCAAACAGTGCAATATCGCCAGTGTCGCGCAGATAGCGCGCTGCGGCGCTGTGAAAGTGCGGTTCCCATGCTTGCCGTGAAGCGTGAGCGCCCAAATAGCGCACAAGGAAATCCTTGGTCCGATTGGAGTCGCGCAACGCCTCTACTTGCCGGACCAGACCATGCCGACCCGTGACAACTGAAGGCGGCACTGCGGAATCGAAAGAGGTTTTGACTTCACCAAAGGCGAAGCGATAGGAATCGCTCACTGCTGTGGTTGCCTGAAAGCCGACTAGGTCTGTCCCAGCGGGACTCGCATTCGGGTTCTTCAAGTCACGGCCGCAAGGCCACGGGAAGGAGCACTGTCTATGCTCAACTAAAAAGGCTTCAGCAAGCGCCTCTCCAACGCGCCAACCCTCCGGTTCAGGAGCGGATTCCAAAATCCGCCGCAGACTCTGGGTCTCAAATGTCGTGTTTGCGAGCCCGCTCAACAGCCCTTCCAATTCAATTCTGCCAGAATCATCTCGCAGCAGAGGAGCTACACTGGTCTGAAGCGCGACATCCAGCTCAGCGTCGGAAATCCCTGCACCGTAAGCTATTACGGGTGGAGCGCCCACGGCGTAGTGCTGAACGCCGATGGCTACGGGCATACGAGGCGGAACTTGGGGGAGGAAACAAACACCATGCGCGCAGTCCCCGTAGCATACCGTTTGCGGCGGGAGAACGGGAATGTCGGTTTAACACCACATTTCGGCGCTGATGAGGATGGAACCGCCTGCGCAAGCGTGATACGTGAGATCAGCGGCGTCGCCCGGGAAGCGCTGCGGCTGTTAAGTAAAGCCGGGCGCGGGAGCACCATGCCCGCCGCGTTCCCCGGCTGGGCCGGCCTGCCGCTCCTGCGGATCGACACGCACCCGGTCGTCGAAGCCGCGGCGCGGCGCGATCGGCTTGGCGCCTTGGTGGATCGGCACGTGCAGCAAAAGGCACTTCCGAACGGCGTGGCGCTCGCGTCCGAGGCGGTGCGGGAAGTAGGCGGCGCGATCCGTGCCACGTTGCTCAAACCCGAAGACCCGCCCCGCGCCTGCCCGATCCGCTCCCGTGTGACCCTGCGACTTTCCCGTGGGCGCCGGAACTGCGCTTCGCCTGTGCATTGCGCGAGTCGCGCCAACTTGAGGTCTTGCTCCGCATCCATCGCTTCCTCGCCGAAGGCGGCCGCACCCGATCCCGCGTGCCAATCAAGGAACGCTCGGCTGAGCTCTTCGGGCAAGAGAAGCGCCTCGACACTCTCAAAGACGGCGCGCTTTTCCTCCCCGGCCGGCTGACTTTGGAAGCGCTCCGCTGCTTCGTCGTGGCACCTCCGCTCGTGTGGGAACCCCTTCCAGCTTCCACCGCACTGCGGCCTCTCCTCGTCCTCGAAAACCACGGCACGTTCCATTCCTTCGCCCGCTGGAACCGCGCCGCCGCCGCCTACGCCGCTGTCATATACGGGGCAGGCGACGCCTTCAAGACGCTCGCGCCAAGCCTCGCGTTCACACTTGGCGCCATGGCCTGGGATGGCCGCACCCTTTACTTCGGCGACCTAGACGCGGAGGGGCTCACGATTCCATTGGTCGCACGGCATTCATTTCGTGCGGCCGGGTTGTCCGACCCGATCGCACACGTTGGTTGCTACCAGCAACTCCTCCTGCGCGCTGCCGACGTAGAACTTCCACGTGCCGCCGAGCCGATGGAACTCCCGCCCGACGTGCCAGCTTGGCTCGGAGATGAGTTGGCGGCAAAAGTCGGAACCTGGTTTATGCGAGGCACCAGGATTCCGCAGGAACTGGTAGGCTGGGAAGTATTGCTAAATGACGGAGCGACTTTCGCACACTAAGCCGGGCGGCCTTGCTGCCGCTTGCCGAAAAATGCGTTTGTGGTGAAAGTCGCCGCCCACATGGCAGGCACGGCTTTTGATTTGCATTCGCTTCTCCCCCAGCGAGGACCGCTGGAAGCATTCCGGCGGGCCAGCATTGACCCGGAAGCATTCAGTGCGGCCTTCATTTGGTTCACCGTCTTCTTTGCGGTGCTGGTGTTTGTCTGGGTGCTCGCGCAATGGGCGCGCGTGCAGGGCCGTTGTTCACGGACTTTGAAACTCCTGCGAGGCGTCACTTCAGAAAATGCCGCCGAGCACCGCGAGCGGCTACGGCAGCAAGGAGATGCGCTCTGGCGGGAATGGGACGCTTCGCTGATCGAGGAGCTCGATCCGGCGAGCGGGCGTGTGTGGCTAAGGCGCACGGTGGATGCGACGGAGGTCTTCAATGAGCGTAGCCTCGCGCACGGCCTCGTTCATAGCCGACTGATCGCGGCGACTCCCGGCTTGCTCACCGCCGTCGGCGTGCTAGGAGCGTTTACAGGGCTCCAGCTCGGCCTCAAGGGACTCAACCTCGCATCGGGCGAAATCGAGCACAGCATCCCGAACCTCGTGGCGAGTTTGTCCGTGAAGTTTTCCGCCTCCATCTGGGGCATCGGCACGAGCATCCTGTTCAATGTCGCGGACAAGTTCGTGGTCTGGCGCGCGATGGAAAATATCCGAAACGTCCAGGCGCAAATCGATGCGGCCTTTCCCCGCTACACCGCGGAGGCGGCGCTCGCGCGGTTGCAAACTTCCTCCGCGGAATCCGAGAAGATCCTGCGAGGACTCGCTGCGGCGATCGGCGGCCAGATGCAGCAGGCGCTTGCGCAGGTCGGGCAGTTCACGAGCCAGGCGATCAGTGAGGCGATGAAGCCGGCAGTGGCAACACTCACAGAGGCGGCTGATCGTTTGACCACGGGCTTGAGCACGAACACAGCCGAGGGACTTTCCGAAGGAATCGCCACGGCAGCGCAGCGATTGCAGGAAAGCCTCGAACGCGTGGGAGATCGCTACAATCAGCAGTTCATTGATCTGAGTCGCCGGCTGACAGAATCGTTTGAAGGATTGCAAACCCCGGTCGCGCGGTTGAGCGAGGCGTTGGGGCAGCAGGATGCCGCACTCGGTCGAGCGGTGGAGCGGCTCGATGCTCACGCAGAGGTTGCCGCGGTGCTTTCCAGTGCGGCGGCGACGATGCAGGGCGCAGCCGACCAGCTCGGGACGCTGCGGGAAAGCTGGGAGCTTTCTTCCTCGCGCAATGAGTCTGC
>CAXSDZ010000092.1:0-7747 GCA_964235505.1 uncultured Chthoniobacteraceae bacterium | reverse complement strand
GCAGGAGCGGGCGGCCCAGAGCAACGAGCGTGTGGCGAACACCTTCGAAGCGGTGACGGAGCGGCTCGATGGCTTCCACGAAAACATCGATGCCGCCGTGCGAATCATCGGCTCGTTCGGCATTCCAATGCAGGATTTGCAGTCGGTCCTCGCCGGCCTGCCCGCCATCGTGAACAAGATCGAAGGCGTGCGCGAAGGGCGCGACGCCGAGCGCGATGGGACCATGCGTCAGATCACCGGTGATCTCGCAGAGACAGTCCGCAAGGCGGTCGAGCAGCTTTCCGGTCATGCGCAGGTGGCGGAGGCATTGCGGGGTGCGGCGGATCGAATGGGTGATGCCACTGGCTCATTGGAAGCATTTGCGCATCATATCCGTGACGGCGCAGCACGGCATGAAAGGGCGACGCTCGCGGCGGAAACTGCCGCCGCCTCGAACGTCCGCGCGGCCGGCGCGCTGGAAGCGCTGCCCGTCCACCTCGGCGGCATGAACAGCAGCCTCACGCAAACGGCAGGCTCGCTGAAGGAGACGGCCAACCTCACTGCGCACGGTTACACGCTAGGCGCCGCGCAGCAGCAGCGCTTCCTGCAAGGTCTCGGCGATGGCCTGGAGCAGTTCGGTGTGCGCATCCGCGAGGTGCTGCAAGTGTATGGCGACTCGATGCGCGGCGAGACGCAGCGCCATGTGCAGGATTTCAGCGTCAAAATCGCGGGCATCCTTTCGCGCCTCGAAACCTTGCAGTCGCAGCTCAATGACGGCGTCGAGACGGTGCAGGAAGTCGCGAGCCGGATGCACAACGGAGGGAAGGGCTGATGTTCCGCCGCGCGGCTGCCGCCCACCCGCCCCGCGGTGAGGAGGAGAACCCGTATCTGCTCTCCTTTGCCGACATCATGGCCGGGCTGCTGGGGCTTTTCATCCTGGCGCTGATCTCGGTGATGCTGCTGCTCGACCAGCAAAAGCAGCGGCTCGCCCGCGAGACGAGCGTCACGCAGGAGCAGCGGGAAAAGCTGCGGGCCGCGCTGGTGGATCTCGGCCGGACCGTCACCTCCATCCGCGGCAAGATCGCTGGCATCAGCGCATACGAGGCAGCCCGGGCGGAGCTGCTCACCGGCGTGGAGGCAACTCTCGCGCGTGAAGGGATCGTGGTGAATGCGACGGAAGACGGGCTGCGCATCCCGGATGAGACGCTGTCTTTTCCCAAGGGCAGCCACGACGTCCCGCCGGAGATGCGGCGCAGTGCCGAGCGGATCGGCGCGGTGCTCAAAGAGACGCTGGAGCGCCCGGAATACGCCGAGCTGCTCGACACGATTTTCGTCGAAGGGCACACCGATTCGGTGCCAAACCGCCGTGGGATGGGGAACTGGGAATTGTCCGCCCAGCGCGCTATCTCGCTGTGGCATTTCTGGACCGATGCCGTGGGGCCGGCTCCCGAGCTCCGCGCCCGGCTCAACTCGCGGAAGGAGCCGCTCTTTTCCGTCAGCGGCTACGCCGACACACGGCCCGTGATTGCACCGTCGGCCGAAGCGCTGCGCGTGCTGGAGCTGCCGGCGCCGACACAGGAAATGCTGCGACTGCTCGACGAGCCGAAGAATCGGCGCATCGATCTTCGCTTCACGTTGCGCGGTTCCGAGGAGGTGCGCGCGGAACTGGAAAAGGAAGTGAAGGAGCTGGAGGCGCTCCAACAGCGACTGCAATCCACGCTGGGCGAGCCATGACATTCACGCCGCCCAGCCTGTCGCTGCCACCGCTCAGATTCGAGCTTCCGCCGCTGGAGCGGCTGATGGATCTACGCCCGCTCGATCAGCAGTTGGCCCGCTTGGAAAAGCGCGTTGAGGGCGAGGTCGGTCGCGCGCTGGGCAACCGGCTCGACGAGCTCCGCAAACGCCTGCGTGCCGCGGCTCCGCGCAGCGGGGCGAAGCTCGCCGCAGGCTTCCGCACGGCCACGGAAGTGATCGGACGCGAGCGCCTGCTCCTCCAGCTCTACCTGCTGGACGAGAGCGAGCCGGAGGTGCGCGCTTACCTTCCGCCCTTCGATAAAGCCATGTGCGCGGAGCTGCTCGGGGGTTCCGTCGGGCAAAGCTGGTTCACCGGTATGCGCGCCGCCGACTTGTTTCTCACGCACTTTGCCCGCCTGCCTGCGCGCGAAACGCTGGGCCGCCACGTCGCGCGAATCCTTGCCGATGGCCGCCTCGCGAATGGCAAGTCGCAGAAATGGCGGGAATGCCGCGATTGGCTTTTCCGTGCCGACGGGCCGAAGCAGCTCGTCGATCAACTTCGCCCGGGAGAGAAGCTCCCGGCGGGAGCGCAGCGGTGCGGAGTGCCGCAGCCGTCCAGCTTCTACGCGCTCGCACAGCAGCCGTATCTTTTCGCTCGGCTGAAGAAGCTGCCGCTCACCGGCGACGACGCCGAACTGTTTGCCGAGGTGCGCGAGCAAGCGCCGGACAAGTTCGAAGCGGGCACGACCGTGGGTGTGCATGCGTTGCAAATCCTCATCCGCCGCGCGCTGCGGGAAAATGCCGGCCAGCTCCCCGATCGCTGGGGTGAAAGGATCGCGGAGTTTGCGAGCGATCCGCGGTTGCCGATGCGCAGTCCGGCCTTCGCGCAGTGGTGGGGATGGGCGAACGACAAGGAATTGGCCGTCGCACTTTCCTGGTTCACGGGGCGCGATTTGGAGACGTTCATCAATCTCTTGGAGGCTTCGCTTGAAGGCGAGGCGGCCAACATGTTTCCACGCCGCGGCGAGTTTTTGCGCCGGCTCTACCGAGCGGGAAAAATCCGCCGCGCGCGGCTGGTGCTTGTCGAGGAAGCATTCCGAGATCTCACCCACGGTCTGCGCGGTGCGAGCGCCACAGCGATTGCACGCATGAACGCGCGGACCGGTATTTCGGTCATCTGCGTGCGCTGCGAGGAGTTCACCTTCGTAGAAGGGACACACAACTTCGCCATCCAGCTCCATCGTGAATTACCCGTGCAGGGATTTTGGGAGAGTGCAGATCTTAGCGCCGACGGGCGGCGCGCGGTGCGTCGTTTCAACGTGACTGAGTTCCGCGAAGGCAACGTGGACTCCGTCCGTCATGTGGACAGTCGTTGGATGCCGTGGGAGCAGAAATTCCTCGCTGCGATCCAAGACCGATTCCACGTCTTTTGGGGTGACGTGACTTTCTAATCTCATGCCGCTTTTCCGTTCTTCCCGCCCGTTTGTCTGGAGCCGCGACGCGGGCGGATTGGCGGTCGTGTTTTCCGATCGGCGCGCCTTGGAGCAGGCGAAAAGCGGTCGCGGTGACGAGCGCATGCAACTTGCTTGGCTGCGAATGCGACTCCTGCTGGAGCAGGGCGAAGCGGGTGAGAGTGAGGCGGATAACCGCGAGCTCAGCCGCGGCATCTTCCTGCCATCGGAGCAGGCAGTCCGGCTCGATGAAGAAACGCGCGAGCTTTTCGATCTGCCGCCTCCGTGGCCGGGCAGCTTCCGGCTGGAGGTGCGTGGCGTCCCGCATGGGCCGGACTTTTTCGCGGCGCTTCTGCTTCGCGATGCCGGTGGTCGCGAGATCCGCCAGTGGCAGCTCACTGGCCCGGTGCTCGAGATCGGTGGCGAGCATCACCTTCCGCATCCGGAGCAATACGCGGCACTCCGCGCGGCTGTGGATTGGACGGCACTCCCCGCCACGGCACGCGATGAGTATGCCAATCTCCTGCTGCTCGCCCGACTCACCGCGGCTTTGCAGGCTGGCTGCCGGGTCGATCTTGACGCCTTTGCCGCGACGCGGGTGGAGATGGCGGGCGAGTTCCACGTCGAGGTGCAAGAAGCCAGCGGCGGCGAACTCGCGCTGGTGCCGCGGTTTGCGGGAGCGCTGGAGAAATTCAACGCCGATGAGATCGAGCGCCGGCTGCACCAGCTCGGCGGCGATGACGCGCGGGCTGTGTTGCGCGTGCAAAATCGGAATGCATCGCGCATCGTCCTTCTCGACGAAGAGCAGACGCGTCGGGCGCGCGAGCTGATCCGCAACCGCCGGGTGCCGGCTGCCGAGCGCAAGGCGTTCCTGCGCGATCCCTCCTCATGGCTGGCCGGTCATGTTTTCCCAGAGGTCGATACCGAGTTTTGTCCGCGCGTCACCGGGGTGGAAATATGGCGCGCCCGCTATTTCGGCGCGGCGCCGGAATCCGGGATCGACTGGTTCGATCGCAAGCCGAAGGCGGAGCAACAGGAACCAGACAAGCGAGACAACACTTCCGGCGAAGAGGATGAGATTTCTGCGAACGAGCCTCAGTCGGGTGAGGTCGAGCCGGAGCAGGATGGCCCGGTCATCCTCGGGATTCACGACAACGACGAGCGCCGCACCTTTGGCTCCGACAAGCATCTGCTGGCGGCAGCTCATGCAGAATCTTCCGCAGTCGATCCCGCGCGCTACTCCCGGCCGCCGCTCCCGCATCAAATGGAGGCGGTCGGCTGGCTGCTCGCCCATGCCCATCGCATCTCGCCGCCCGAGTCGTCGCTCGATAAATCGGACCCGGGCGGCGGCGTGCTGCTCGCAGATGACATGGGCTTGGGCAAAACCTTCTCCACGCTCGTTTTCCTTGGTGAATGGATGCGCCGCTTGCGCGAAGGCGGGCGCCAGCCGGAGGCGGTGCTGGTGGTGGCGCCCGTGACTTTGATCGAGAACTGGAAGGGCGAAATCGCGAAGAGCTATCCAGACGCAAACTCCATCTTTCGCCGCATCGCCTACGCGTATCCCGAGGGCGAGCTGGCGCGCTTCAAAACCGCAACGGGGCGGGACGAAGCCGAACCCGGCGAAGGCGATCCGCAAGCGCGGGTGCGCTCATGGGGGTTGACCATCGGCACAGGCGCGCCGGAGAGCATCGACTGGCCGGGCACGCTCGTCTTCACCACCTACGCGACGCTGCGGAATTACCGTTTCTCCTTCGGCGCATGCCGCTGGAGCGTCGCCATCTTCGACGAAGCGCAGAATCTCAAGAATCCCAACGCGCTCCAGACCGTCGCCGCAAAAGCCCTGAATGCCCGCTACCGCATCCTCGCAACCGGCACGCCGGTGGAAAACCACCTGGGCGATTTCTGGTCGCTGCTCGATCTCGCCGAGCCGGGCTTCCTGGATTCTTTCCAAGCCTTTCGCCGCGCCTTCATAGCGCCGCTGCTAACCAACCGCGAGCGCGTCGTCGAAGTCGGCCGCGATCTACGGGCGCGTGTGGGCAGCCTGATGCTGCGCCGGCTGAAAGAGGACGAACTCCAAGGCTTGCCGCGCAAGACGATCATCCTGCACGAGAACGCGCGTTCCGAGAGCTACGACCCGCGCATCGCGGCGACGATGGATGGCGTGCAGCGCGACCTTTACGACCAGGCTCTCGAAGCGGCGCGCGCTCCTGCGGCCGAGCCCGCCGATGGCGCGCGCCAACAGAACCGCTGGCTCAGCGCGCTGTGGCATCTGCGCGAAGTGACGCTCCACCCGGCGCTGCTCGGCGGCGGGCGCCTGCCCATCGGCGGAAGCCCGGCGGAGTGCGACCGAATCCTGCGGGCTTCCTCGAAGCTCGGCACGGTGCTCGACCTCCTCACGCGCATCCGCGCCGCACGGCAAAAGGTGCTCATCTTTGCCGTGAACAAGCGCCTGCAGGAGGGGCTGGCCGGCAATCTCGCGCGGATCTTCGGCTTCGATGTGCCCGTCATCAATGGCGACGCGCCAAACACCACGAAATCAAAGCGCCCGGAGATTATCAACCGGACGCGGACAGCAATGATCGAGCAATTCAAAGTAGTCGATGGATTCCGCGTGGCGATCCTTTCGCCGATCGCTGCTGGTGTCGGTCTGACGATCACGGAGGCGAACCACGTGATCCATCTGGAGCGCCACTGGAATCCCGCGAAGGAAGCGCAGGCCACCGACCGCGTTTATCGCATCGGCCAGACGCTGCCGGTCGAAGTTCATGTGCCCATCCTGCTGCACCCGGATCGGGCGTCCTACGACGTGAATCTCGACCGCTTGCTGCGCTCCAAAGTGCAACTCCAAGACGCCCTTACCATCGTCGCTCCCGAGGAGATCAGCACTGGCGAGATGATGGCAGAAATGTTTGGCGAAGAAACTGGCCACGCGGGCACGCGGCCGCGTCGCACGTTGCGACCGGACGATGTCGCAACGCTATCGTGGGAGCTTTTTGAGGCGCTCGTCGCGGAGATTTACGCCCGCGAGGCCCGCGAGGTGATCCTCACGCCGCGCTCAGCGGATCACGGGTGCGACGTCGTTGTGCTTGGCCATGCCGAGGCGGGAAACACCCTCATCCAGTGCAAGCACACCGCAGCGAAAACATACGAAGGCGACGTGGCGATTCGCGAAGTCGCCTCTTCCCGCGCCCACTATGAGCACCGCACGGGAGAGCGCTTCGGCCGGCTCGCAGTCCACAGCCCGTGCCGAGACTTCAGCCGGCAAGCACGGGAAGCCTCGCAGATTCACGGTGTCCAGCTCCACGGCGTGGAGTGGTTCTGCAAGCAGCTTGCGAAACATGCCGTGACGCAGGCGGACGTGCTCCGGCGAGGTGGCGGAAGACGCTCGATTTGAGCTGACCCAGTCAGTCAGCAGGATTGTGATCCCTCCCGCGCCGCCGCTTCTGCGCCGGGCAGGTCGAGGACTTCCTCGCCGAAACTTTGCCGGAGCAACGCCTCGGGAACGTGTTCGTCGAAGCGGTCGCGTTGCGGGTCTGCGACGAGTGGCAACAGGCGTTCGGGGGTGAAGGCGCCGCCGGCAATTCGCCATCGGTGCGCGTCGAAATCGGCGGGTGAGCAGTCGCGGTAGCGCAGGTGGAGATCGCCGCGCTCGGTGGCGAGGCCGTCGGCCTTCGCGCAGAGCTCCAGCGTCAGCAGCACGCGCGTGCCGGCCCAGGGGAACCATTCCACGCCTCGCTAGCCGGTGAGCGCGTCGCGCTCCGCGAGGCCGGGGTCGGCGAAGGCTCTCCGCGCAGCGCCGAGCAGCTCGTGCGCGGTGGGGTGGAGAAAAGGAAAACCGTCCAGTCCCGCGAGCACGGCGCGCATCTGCGCCATCACGCGCGGGTGGATGCCGCCGACGCCGCCGGAGAAGCGCGGCTGCTTCCAGCCGCGCGCGGGTGTCACGACAACCCGGCGCGACGGGTGATCGATCACCTCCACGCGCCAGCGACGCCCGGCGAGCAGGAGGAACTCGCCTTCCGCGGGAATGCTGTCCGCGGGCAGCACGCCGATGCGATCCCCGCCGCACTCCACCGCGTATTCGATGCGCGAGGCGAAGGCCGCGTAGAAGTCGTGGCTCTCCACGATGCGCTCGCCTCTCGGCGCGAGGATCAACTCGCCCGTGGGCACCTGCTCAATGAGCTCGCGCGCGGCGAGCCCGCGCAGCAGTGCCGCGAATTGCGTCGGCTCGATCCGGCGAAACGCCCCGCGCTCGCACAGCGCCATGTGCAGGTGCGCCGCGGTCGCCCCGCCCGTCTGGCGTAGGATGGATAGCACCTGATGGACGCAGGTGGAAAAGTGCCGCCGCTCGGCATCCGGCGGTTCCAGCCAGCCGGCGCGATGCAGCTCCAGCAGCGCGATGGCGCGGATGAGCTCGGGGTGCAGGCGGTCCTCCAGCGGCGACTGCGGGGTGAGCGGCGCATCGAGCGTATAGACGCGCAGGATTTGCGCTTCGCCCTCGCGCCGGCCGGAGCGCCCGAGCCGCTGCACCATCGCGGCCACGCTCCACGCCGAGCCCACTTGCCCGATGGCGCGGACTGCACCGA
>CAXSDZ010000091.1:0-16811 GCA_964235505.1 uncultured Chthoniobacteraceae bacterium | reverse complement strand
CAGGAGCACATTCTGCTGCGCGCGCTTGGCGGCCTCGGCGAAGGCGGGATTTGTGAAAAGCCCCATGTAGCTCGCGACCGATGCGGCCCCGGAAGCGGCGAGGCCTTTGAGAAAAAGCCGCCGGTGCAGGCGGTGTTCATTCGGCGTGCAGGAGCCGGGTGGGGGAAGGGGATGGCTCATCGCAATCAGTGATTCGTTAGAAACTCGGGTCCGGCGACGAGCGCCCAGAGCAGCTCGCCAGCCGCCGCTGCCGGCTGGGCTTTGCGGCTTTGCAAAAACTCGACGCCTTTCGCAAGTTCCTCCGCATCCGGCTCGCGGATGAGCGCCGCGCGGAAGGCTTCGCGCACACGCGCTTCCGGCGCGGCGAGGGCGGCGATGCGCTCGACCGCCGTGCCGGCTGCCGGCTTGAAGAGCGTGGAAACCGACTCGCTGTTCGCGAGAAACATCGCCTGCTGGATCGTCGCGCGCGGCGTGCGCGGCAGCACATCGGGGAAGGCGTCGGCACATGCCCGGCGCAGGTTTTCCTCCTCCGGCTCGTGCCCGCTCGCGACGCGCACGGAGCGCGCGAGCGTCTCGGCGAGCAGCGGCTTTTCGCTCGCCGCAGCAAAGGCGCCCGGGTCCGGTGCGGTCCCCTCCGACGGCGGCGCGAGCTGGTAGCCGCGGCTCCCCACGATCGCGCCGACGAGCCGCCGCATGTCGTAGCCATGCGATGCGAAATCGCTGGCGAGCCACTCGAGCAGCTCGGGATGGCTCGGCGGATTCTTGGAGTTGATCTCATCCACCGGATGCACGATGCCGCGCCCGAGCAGGATCGCCCAAGTGTGATTCACAAACGCCCGCGCCAGCAGCGGATTTCCGCGCGTCGCCGCATCGGCCAGTGTCGCGCGGCGGGAAAACTTCGGCACCTTCACCGACGCCGCAGGATCGACGTAGGCATCGGGCGCGTCGTCCTGCTTTGCCCCATCCGCCGGGCGTGCTTCCTCGATTGTCCGGCCGGTGAGCATCGCAATGACTGCGGGCTGCGACTCCTTCTTCAGATTGGTGAAGTTGATGAAGCCGCCGACCGCTGATTCCGCCACCACGGGCGGGCCTTTCTCGATATTTTTGCTGCGGTTGAAAGCGGCCACCAAGCCCCAGTAATGCACCTGCTTGATCTCGCGCGCGAGCGGGTGGTCGTGGCACTGGGCGCAATCGACGCGCGTGCCGTAAATGACCGGCGCGATGGCCTCGGCCACGCGCTGGTGCTCGTTACGCTTTTCAAAGAGAAACCACTGCGCACCCGTGTCCTCGGGCCGCTCAGGACGCGCGGCGATGATCGCGCGGACGACTTCGTCCCACGGGCGGTTCTGCTTGAATGCCCCTTCGAGAAACGCGAACCAGCCGTTCTCTCGCCGCCGCTGCTCTCGCCGGCCCGCCCCGCGGCCCATCAGCAACACGTCCCAGGTTTCGCGGAAGGTGCGCGGATATTCGTCGCCCCCGAGCAGGCGATCGGCGAGCGCTTCGCGTTTGTGCGGCGCGGCATCGAAGAGAAACGCATCAGCTTCCGCCCGCGTCGGGAGCCGCCCGGCGAGATCGAGAAACACGCGCCGCAAAAACGTGCGGTCATCGCACACCTGGGCGGGCGTGATCCCGCGCGCCTGCCAGCCTGCGGTGAGGAAATGATCGATTGCCGCCGTTGGTTCTGTGGGAATTGCGAGCGCGCTTTTCTCCGCGGCAGCCGCAGTCGAAGCCGCCGCATTGTCGGCAGCCGGTGCCTGCCCGAGCGCCGCGATCCACGTCCGCAGCTTCTCGACATCCTCCGTCGGCAACTGCTTCCTCGGCGGCATGTGCGGGTCGGCGCCCGGAGCGAGCGCGGCGATCAGCGGACTTTCGTCCGGCTTTCCCGGCCGGATCACCGGGCCGGCTTCGTCGCCCTTGAGTGCGGAGTCGAGCGTGTCGAGTTCCAGACCGGCTTTTTGCTCCAGCGGCCCGTGGCACTTCACGCAGTGCCGGTCGAACACCTCGCGCACTTCCCCCGGCCACGGCGCACGCGCCGCTCCCGCGTGCAGCAGCGGCGCGGCGAGCAGGGAAAGGTGGAGGGCAAGCAGGACTCGGGACATCGTCGCGGCGGAATGGAAGCGCAGTGCTGGCAAGAAGCAACAAGTCGCTGCGAGCGGGGAGACTTAGAAGCTGTTCGTGCAAGATGCGATCGGCGCAAAACGCGCGGTGACTTTGCGGGGCTGCATGTGCCGGCTAAAAGCATCCGGGTTTGTCGGCGGAGTGGCGGACTCGACTTGCAGGCATACACCTTTGGGTGCATTCACGGCCGCGGCAGGGCTTGGCAGGATGGCCGCATGCAATCCACACGTCTCCGCTCCAGCCTCACGGGCCTTTTCCGCTCCACCCGGTCTGAACACGTCGAAGGAGGAGTGCCGCCGCGCCATCGCGCTTGCCTCCCGCCGCGGCGCACCGGGATCGAAACGCTGGAAGCGCGCATCGCGCCGGCGACGTTCACGGTGACCACGGCGGCGGATTCCGGCGCGGGCTCGCTGCGAGCGGCGATCGGCAGCGCGAATGCCGACGCGGTGGCGGATACCATCCTCTTCAACATTCCAGGCTCCGGCGTTCACACCATCCAGCTCAGCTCGAATCTGCCCACGATCACGCAGCCGGTGACGATCAACGGCGCGAGCGAGACGGGGTATGTGGACCAGCCGCTGGTGGAACTGAACGGCGCAAACTTCGTCAGCCGTGGCTTCTACATCGAAGCCGATCACGTGACGGTGAAGGGACTGGCGATCAACCGCTTCCTGGATCAGGGGATCTTTGTGGAGTCGACGGCGAATCATGCCGTCATCCAGGGCTGCTTCATCGGCGTGGATGCGACGGGCACCGTGGCGCGGCCGATCAACAACGGCATCGTGCTGAAAGCGCCGGACTGCACCATCGGCGGGACGGCGGCGACGGAGCACAACGTCATCTCCGGCAACAAGGCCGACGGCATCTGGCTCTTCGGCAGCGGGGTCATCAACACGGTGATCAAAGGGAATTTCATCGGGACGAATCTACTGGGATCGCTGCAGATTCCGAACGGTGGCAGCGGGGTATTTATCCAGGGCGGCTCTGGGAATCTGGTCGGCGGATCGCTGCCCGGCGAAGGCAATGTGATCTCCGGCAACGGCAGCCATGACGTTTCCCTCAGCAATGCAAACGGCAATACGATCGCCGGAAACGTGATCGGCCTCGACCTGCCGATGAAGGTGGAGCTGCAAAGCATGGGCGACGGCATCCGCATCGCGGGCACCTCGGCGAATAACCTCATCGGCGGCACCGCGGCGGGCGCGCGGAACGTGATCGCGGCGCACGACGAAGCCGGCAGGATCGGCATCAACCTCAACGGGACGGGGACGGGCAACACGATTCTGAACAACCTCATCGGCACAAACCCCGAGGGGGATGATGAGCTGCAAAACGTCACCGGCATCTATGTCACCGCGCCCGGCACGATCATCGGCGATCTCGCGGGACACGGGAATTTCATCGCGGGAAATCAGGCGCAGGGCGTGAACGCGAACTTCGCGAACAATCTGCAACTGCTCGGAAATCGCATCGGCATTTACTCTGCCGCCGGTGACTCGAAGCTGGCGAACGGCGGCGACGGGGTCTCGATCCTCGGCGGAAGCGGGGCAATCATCCGCGGCAATACGATCGGCGGGAACGCGGGCGATGGCCTCTACATCGGGCTGGCAGCCGGCGCGACGATCCAAGGCAACTTCATCGGCACGGACTCGCTCGGCGTGGCGGCGCGGCCGAACGGCGTGTCCGGTATTAATGTCTTCAACTGCACGGGCCTGCTCGTCGGCGGCAGTGGGATCGGGCAGGCAAACGTCCTTTCCGGGAATGGGAAATACGGCATCGACGTTGCCTCCACGTCGCCCGTGACGATCTACGGCAACCTGATCGGCACCGATGCCACCGGGAAGATTGCGATCCCCGACGGCGACTCTGGCATTCGCATCTACGGCGGCTCGGGGCATGTGATCGGCGGCGCGGGCGTGGGCCAGGGGAATGTCGTGTCCGGCAGCTTTCGCGGCGTGCAGCTGGCGAGCGATGGGAACTTTGTGCGGGGAAATATCATCGGCCTCGATAAGGACGCGCTCGCGAAAACCAAGTTCCCTTCGACCGATCCCTTCGGCGCGGGCGTTTACATTTTCTCCGGGGCGAACAACACCATCGGCGGCACGGGCGCGGGCGAGGGCAACATCATCGCCGGCAACAACGGCGACGGGATCGTGGTCGGCGGCGGCGCGGGCACGGGCAACCAGATCGTCGGCAATCTCATCGGCACAAATTCCGCCGGCGCGGCGGGGCTCGGGAATGGCGGCACGAATGTGGGCACGCATGGCATCAGCGTGTTTGCGGCGGGCACGATCATCGGCGGGCCGGGCGCGGCGCGAAACATCATCGCCAGCAGCGCAGGCCGCGGGATTCACATCTCGAACGCCGCCGACGTGCGGGTGGAAAACAACTGGATCGGCCTCGCGCCGGACGGCGTGACGAAGCTCGGCAATCTCGCGGGCATCGCCCTCAGCAGCGCGGGCACGACGGGCGCGATGATCCTCGATAACGTGATCTCCGGCAGCACGACGTGGGGCATCGCCGGGACCGACAACGGCGGGCACACCATTCAAGGCAACCGCATCGGCACGAACGCCGCCGGCACCGCGATCATTGCGAATGGGCAGCAGGGGATGATCTTCAATCGCGAGAGCAACATGACGATCGGGGGCGCGGGCGCGGGTCAGGGGAACCTCATCGCGGGCAGCGGCATCGACGCCATTCTGCTGAATGGCGGCACGAACATCACGGTCGTCGGAAACCGCATCGGCACGAACGCGGCGGGCACCGCGGCGCTGCCAAATCAGGAAGGCATTTCGATCAACTCGGCCGCGGGCAGCCTCGCGAGTGGCGTGCTGGTTTCGGGCAACCTGATCGCCGGCACGAACGGCTCTGGCATCAACCTCAGCGGCGCGCAGACCGACACGCGCGTGCAGGGAAATTCGATTGGCTTTGCGGCGAACGGCACGGACCCGCTGCCGAATGGGCAGGGCATTTCGATCGGCAACGGCTCCGGGATTTTGATCGGCGGGACGGTGGCGCAGGGGAATGCGATCGGCTTCAACACGGGCGCGGGGATCGGCATCTACTTTGCGAACAGCGGCGGCATTACGATCTCCGGGAACACGCTGCGGCAGAACGTGGAGAGTGGCATCACGGCGGATGGAACGACCGGCGCGATCACGATCGGCGGCACGGGGAACAACGGGAACACGATCTCGGGCAACACCGGCCCGGGCGTGATCCTCGACGCGGCGCAGCACGTCACCGTGCTCGGCAATGCGATCACTGGGAACGGCGGCGTGGGCGTGCTCGTGAAAAACGCCGCGGGATTCAACACGGTCGGCGGCACAACCGCGGGCGCGGGGAACAGCATCACGAACAACGGCGGCGCGGGCGTCGCGGTGACCGGTGGCAGCGGCACCACGGTGGCGCAAAACGTCATCACAGGGAACGCCGGGCTCGCCATCGATCTTGGCGCCGCCGGGGCCACGCCGAACGACGCGGCCGACGCGGACACCGGGGCGAATGCTCTGCAAAATGCGCCCGTGCTCGGCGGCGTCGCGCTCCTGCCGAATGGCCACACCATTCTCCTCGGCTCGCTCGGGAGCACGGCGAACGGCGCGTTTCGCATCGAGCTTTTCTCCGGCGCAAACGGCGCGGCGCAGCAGTTTCTTTCCTCCACCGGCGTCAGCACGGATGCGTCCGGGAACACCGCGTTTCAGTTGGATCTCGGCGTCCTGCCCGCGGGCCAGCAGGTGATCGCCACGGCTACAAATCTCGCGACCGGCAATACCTCCGAGCTCGGCGCGCTCACAGCCGCGCCGACGGTGCCGACGCTCACGATCAGCGACGCCAGCGTCATGGAAGGCAACGCCGGCAGCGCGAGCGCGGTCTTCACGGTGACGCTTTCGGGCGTGCCGACGCTGCCTGTGAGCTTCGCGTTCAACACCGCCGCTGACACGGCAACCACGGGGCAGGATTTCACCGCGACGAGCGGCACGTTCACCTTCCCCGCCGGCACGACCTCGCTCACGACGACCATCTCGGTGCCCGTGGTCGGCGACTTGATTGCCGAAGCCGCGGAGCAGTTCACGCTGAAACTCTCGAACGCGCAGAGCGTCTATCTCCTCGGCGACACCGGCACCGGCACGATCCTCAACGACGACACCACGCTCGTCATCGACGCGACGCACCGGATTGCCCACTGGCGCGATCTCGACGGCGACCTCGTCACGCTCAAAACCAGCAAGCCGATCCTCAGTGCCGACGACTTCATCTTCCTTGCCGATGGCCAGGGCGGTGAGCAGTTGGCGGCCTTGCTCCTTGGCGATGATGGTGTGTCTGCCGCGAAGACCAACATCCAGCTCGCCGCCAAGCGCGACCCGCTCCACCCGCTCGGAAATGGACGGGCCAACCTCGGCTTCCTCGACGCCGCCGGCATCGACTTGGGTGCCGTCCTGATCTCCGGCGATCTCGGCCGCATCGCGGCCGGCGACACCGTGCTGAAAACGCCCGGCGCGAAAAACCTCAGCATCGGTTCGCTCGGCTTTTTCGGCACCAGCACCCAGACGGCGGGCGGCGGATTGCAGAGCGAAATCGCCGGCCCGCTCGGCAGCCTTACGGTCCGGGGTGATGTCGCCCAAGCCAGCCTCCACGACGCCGGTGCGATCGGAAAGGTCAGCATCGGTGGCGACCTGCGCGGGGGTGGGATCGACTTCTCCGGCTCCATCCGGGCTGACGGGAAACTCGCTTCATTCACCCTCGGCGGATCGCTCATCGCTGGCGGCGGAAATCACTCCGGCGCAGTGGAAAGCAACGCGGCCATCGGCAAGATTCTGATCAAAGGCAGCGTCGTGAACGGCGGCCACATTGTCAGCGGCGGCACGCTGGGCTCCGTCACCATCGGCGGCAGTCTCGCCGGCCTCGACGCTACGCAAACGGCCGTCATCTCTGCCGCCGGCAACATCGCGAATGTGAAAATCGGCGGCAGCGTCTCCGATGCCAGCATCCTCGCCGGCTTCTCCCCCAGCGGCGTGGCCGTGAATCCCGACGCGACGACCGGCGCGGTGCGCGTCACCGACAATTGGATCGCGAGCAACCTCATCGCGGGCATCAGCGCGGGTGCCGACGGCACCTACGGCACGGGCAACGACGACGAGCCCGCGACCCCCGTCGCGCCTTTGACCGACAAGCCCCAGGTCTTCTCCAAAATCGCCAGCATCCAGGTCGGCGGCTACGTCGCCGGCACGGCGGGAAACTCGAGCGACCACTTCGCCTTCACCGCCCAGCAGATCGGCAAGCTTTCCATCGGGAACCTGGCCTATGTGCTGAACGGCAAAGCTTCCGACAGCTTCGCGCTCGGCCTCACCGGCGACGCGACACTGAAGGAAGTCGTGTAGGGGCAGAGATCAGGTGGGTCAGACTAAAGAGTAACCGTTCCGCTCTTCGTGTTGTTCTTCATCTTCATTTCTTCCTCGCTTCCGATCAGAGAGACAAAAGGAGTCGTGAGCGGCCACAGGATCTCTGAAACCGCTTCTGAGTATCTGAACGAAAGTTTTTGCCGGATGGCGGTCGGGGGAAGAGGCAGTGGTGGGAGGTGGGGGATAAGGCGTGAGGCGTGGGCCGTTGGGCGTGAGGACGTGAGGGCGTGGAGCGACAAATAAGTCGCGAAGCGACGCCAAGAGAATAGCCCAGCGCTTCAGCACTGGGTTTAGAACGATCGGGTGACAGTCGCGAAGCGACGAAAGAAAACACCCGCTGACTTTCTTTCGTCGCTTCGCGACTGGCCCGCTCTGTGAGGATCCCCAGCGCTGAAGCGCTGGGCTATTCTCTGGCCGTCGCTTCGCGACTCATTTCACCTCTCACCTTTCCACGCTCCACGCTCCACGCTCCACAACGCCTGTCGCCTTAGTCACGAGCTCGCAAATCCCAGCCACGCACCTTTCCAACCGTGAGAGTGCAGTGGAGCTTTTGTGCAGACACTTAGTTATTGCTACTCCGCAGTCACGGAAATCGCCGACGCGACATCCCTGTGCTAGCAATGATCTGCACAGCAGCGTCATTGCACCGGTGCCAGGCTCCCCAAACTGGCAAATAGGCTTATTGGCTGTAACCGCTCTGCCGTCATCACGGAAGTAGTTTAAGTTTGTCAGCGTAGAGCGGGTGTCATCCCGACCGAAGCTCCGGCCAAGAGAGGCTGCCCTCGCAAGGAGGTATCGCTGCGGAGCGCAGTGGAAAGCCCGCACTCAGCGGAAAAACGAATAGAGCGGTTCTCGCTTGCGTGAGTGCCTGCCGCCTTCGCCCTGATCCCTCGACTCCGCCCACCTTTCCACCTCCGCTCGGGATGATACGTGTTTTGAGACTGACACACGCAAACGGGAAGCGCTCTAGGACCGGGGCTAAGGCGGCAAAGCTTGCGCAAACAGATGCCGCTCTTTTTGCAGACACGAAAAGTGCCAGTGGAAACCACTGGCACTTTCGTTTCTTCAACTAACGTCCGCTCGAACTTGCAGGAACTGCCTCCGAGTTAGCGCCGAACCATAAGTTACGGGATCGCGAGGTGCATCACCGCTTTGGTGTGATCGCTGAAGCTCACTAGCGCATCCACTCCGCCGGTTTCATTGAAGCTTCGAGTGACCGACAGCGATCCGCTGGAGGAGGTGAGCGCTGTGAATGCTGTCACCTTGAGCGCTCCGACGCTGTCTCCCGTGCGAAGGAGGCGGCGCACCAGGCCGGTGCTATCCACCGCCCAGAGGCCGAGGTTGTTCTTTACCGAAACACCCGCACCGCTGAGCTTCGCAACATAGACCGGGCCCGACTCGCTGCCTCCGGGGAGAGCAGTCGAGAGGAACGCGCCATACTTCGGTGACGTCCCGGAGACTGCGCCGGCCGCGTCGGTCGCGGCGGCTCCTTGACGGGCGACGATCTCATAGGTGCTGATGTCCGAACCGGTTCCCCACCAAAGCGCTGTCTTAGTCGCGGCGGATACTCCAGCACCGGTCAGAGTGCTCACAAATGCCGCGTCGCCTTGGTTGTTCACGAACGGATCTTGGAAGCTTCCGAACTTCAATCCACTGGTCATCGGAGCTGGGTCGCCTTCGCGGGCGATGAGCTTGATACTTTGACCAGTGGCGCTGAAGAAGAGCGCCTCATCGCTGCTGGCTGTGACGGTGCCGTATAGGCCCGCCGCAGTCCGGCGCAGGAAGGTTCCAGCCGCCACGTAGTTAGCGTTTTCCGATCCGATGGCAGGCGTGCCGAGCGTCTGCACCGTTCCGTTATTCACTGGGGTCAATGTCGTGTCTTCACCTTGATAAAGAAAGGGCGTCGATGACCCAAGGACTGGATTCACACTCAACAAGACCGTGCGTTTGTCGGCGAGTCCGACTTTTACGCTGAGCAGGTTCGCTGAGAACGTTCGGCCTTGTCCGGTTGAACCTTTCGCCGGCAGGAAAGCGTTGATTGATTTGATGGCGGAAGCTGGGGAGTTGCCGGCAGTGATTGGATCGCCAGTGCGCAGGATCACCTTGCCTCCGAAGACGGCATGGTAGCCATAGAGCACGCTTGAGTTCGCGGCAGTGACGCCGGTGCCACTTACCTGAACCTGTGCGACTAAGTCCAGGTTGCGGTAGGAAATTGCAGCGACGGACTTCAACAACACGCCAGCGGGAGCATTCGGCAGTTGCATGCCCGTCTGCATCCGTCGGAGGAGACCTCCTTGATAGATTGCCCATACCCCGGTGGATTGCGGGGCGGAGACACCGGAGAGTTTGCCGGTGAATGCAACGTTTCCGTCCGGCGCAATCACTGGATCGAGGAAGGTGGCGTAAGTGCCGCCGCCCGTGCCGGCCGCCGGCTGTCCTTGTAACGCGAGGATTCGGGTATCGCCACTCGCACCCTGAGTTAGGATCGCGTTTCGATGCGTTTTGCCGCTTACGATGGTGACCTTGACAGCCAACGCTCCATCGTCGGCCAGTGCAGGCACGGAGACCGAGCCAATGGTTGCTCCGGCGGGGATGCCTGAATTGAACACGCCAGCGGTCGGAGCGCCATCTCCCACCGCCACGCGCAGCCGATTATACCGCACGGTGCAGATGCGGTCATATCTCACGTTGGTGTTTGTGTAGAAGAGGGATGAGGTGCCGACGATCGCGACGTTGCCATAGTGATCCACCGCCAGGCCGTGCGGCGTATCCTGCCCGCCCGCGCCATCATAGCGGAACTCCGAGACAAGCTTCCCAGTCTGAGAATCATACTTTGCGGTGTAGTAGTCAGCCGCGTGATTCTCCACGTCGTTCGAAGTGCCCGTGATCACGACGTTCCCCGCATCATCCAGCACGAGGCCAATGGAGACATCGGTGTGATCGGCGCTTGGCGAGAGGCTTTGCCATACGGGAATATTCGGGATGAACGAACCGATCCCATTGTATTTCACGGTCTTGATGTGTGCCGTTCCAAAGACATCCGAGTCCTTGGAAGTGCCGGTGACAATCACACCACCGTCACGATCAATCGCGACGCCCGTCGGCCCGCCGGAGTAGTTGCCCACACCTGCGTCGTATGCGGCGTCCCAGAGGAAGTTGGCATTTGCGTCGTAAGCTGCGGTGTAGCCGCTGCGGGAGTTATCCGCAGCGCGTGCGATACCCGTCACGACAACACGGTTGCTTTGATCAATAGCAATCGCCGTCGCTTCATTGTCGCCCGGCGTGTTTGGATTGGGCGCAAAGCCTCCGAGCAGCGAGCCGTTCGCCGCCACATACTTGAGCACTTGATACGACGTCTTGCCGCCAAGACCGATCACTCGACCGGCAACGAGAACGTTATCCGAACTGTCCACAACCATGGCAGCCGGGACATCCTTTTGATTGCCGATGCCGTTGAAGCGCACGCCACCGGCGTTTCCTCCCCAAAGCGGCGCACCGTCTCCCGCGGCATACTTGATCGTGAACCAATCTTCCTGCGAACTGCCGCCGTAGGAGGTGCCGGTGACGACCACATTGTCGTGGTGATCGACGATGACCTTTGTCGCTTCATCCGCGCCGCCCTGCGGGCCGCCGTATTCCCTTTCCCAAAGCTGAACGCCATCCTTGGAATACTTGACCGTGCAGTAGTTTGCGCCGCCGACAACTCCGGTAGCTCGGCCAGTAACGATCACGTTGTCCTGACTATCTACAGCGACGCTGTTGCCGATTGCATCAGCCGCTGCACTGAAGGTCTTCTGCCATACCACCGAGCCATCCGAAACGGAATACTTGGCCGTGTAGATCGACTTATTGCCGCCGGGGACTGCGGTGAAGCCAGTGACGATGACATTGCCACGACTGTCAGTGGCGGTCGCATTGCCAGATTGCCCGGCTTGGACCGTGTTATCGAAGGTCGTGCGCCAGGCTTCGTAGGCTACTTCCGCTTGGACTGGCAGAGTCGTGGAGAGTAGTCCGGCGACTGAGGCAAGCAGGATAGCTCGTGGAGCGTTGCGGGAGGACTTTGTGTTGAACAAGGATGGTGTGAGTTTCATTTGGATTAGGCTCGGCTCACTCATTCCCATGATCAGGAATGGCTGCCTCGCTGGGTCCGAAACTGCGACCTTCCATCCCTTCCGTCCATACACCCACGGGTGTATCCACCGCGCTCTTCGTTACACCGCGCTTAATACCTCAACAGCCAGCAAGGACGCCGCCGTGCGCGACTCTACTCCTAGCTTCTCGAAGATATGCAGCACGTGCTTTTTCGCCGTGGCTGTGGATGTTTCCAGGATGATGGCGATGTCTCCGTTGGCCTTTCCTTGCGCGAGCCAGAAGAGCACTTCCGCTTCGCGCGGCGAAAGGCCCAGCGCTTCCAGCGGTGCGGGGGAAACGAAGATCTCCTGCACGTTTGCGCGCTGCTGCTGCCGGCGCTCGGCCCGGGCCTGAATGGCGGCGAGCAGGTCGTCGCGCGTGACCGGCTTCGGCAGATAGTCGTCGGCACCGAGATTCATGCCGGTGCGCACGTCGGGCCTCTCGCCTTTCGCCGTGAGAAAGATGAACGGGATGCTGCTCGTCCCTTTCTCGGACCGGAGTGCTAGGAGCACGCCGTGGCCATCCAGCTTTGGCATCATGATGTCGCACAGGATGAGGTCCGGCATTTCCGCGCGAGCCATGGCGAGACCAGCCTCGCCATCGGCTGCGGCGAGGGCGGTGAAGCCTTCCATTTCGAGGATGGTGCAGACGTTCAGTCGCATCTGCGGCTGGTCTTCGATCACGAGGATCTTCTTCATGAAGAAAGTGCGGTGCGGGTGAATGGGCTCAGGCCGTGGGCTGGCCCGGGGGAAAAAGAGGCAGCGTGACGCGCGCGGTAGTGCCTTCGTTCTCCACGCTCTCGAAGTGGATGTCGCCTCCGTGCGCGTCGAGACATTTGCGGACAATGACGAGGCCGAGCCCGGTCCCGGGGACATCGCCCACGTTTCCCGCGCGGCGGAAGGCGGTGAACACATCGGCGAGATCGGCCGCGGGGATGCCGATGCCCCGATCGCTGATCTCGAAGATCGCGTGCCCGCCTTCGCGCCGCACGGTGAACTGCACGGGCGTCGCGGCGGGCGAGTATTTCACGGCGTTGGTGAGCAGATTCGTGAGGAGCGGGCGCAGCAGCGACTCGTCGCCGACGGCGCCGTCCAGCGCGTTTCCGGCGGCGAATTCGATGGCGCACCGCAGGGTGGTGGCGGAGGCGAGCTCATCCTGCAAGCGGATGCAGAAGCCGGCGAGGTCGAGGGGCTGCGCGCGGCACTCCAGCAGGCCACTTTCGCTGCGCGAGAAAACCAGCACCTGCTCCATGAGCCCACTCATCTGGATCACCGCGTTGCGGATGGTGTGGAGGTGCTGCTCGCGCTTCGCCGCGTCGAGGCGATCGAGGTAGTGGAGGAGGATCTCGGTGGAGGAAAGGATAACGCCGAGCGGGGTGCGGAACTCGTGCGAAACGGTGGAAACGAACGAGCTTTTCACGCGCCCGAGCTCCCGCTCGCGGGCGAGGTTTTCGTGCAGCTTGCGCTCGATTTCCACCCGCTCGCGCAGGTCGCGCATGATGCACGCGGTGAAGATCGGGCGGCGGTCTGTGCCGCGGATGAGCACGCCCATGATGGAGACGGGAATCTCGTGGCCCTCCTGGTGCAGCAGCGCGATCTCGCCGCTCCACGCGTCGGAATCCACGAGTGCATCGAGCTCGCGGCCGACGCGCTCGTAGGCCCAGCGCGGATGCACATCGGAGATCTGCAGCACTTCCCCCGGCATCGCGGGCGGCAGGCCGCACATGCGGCGCCCGGCAGGGTTGATGTAGGTGATGCGGAAGTCCATGTCCGCGATGCCGACGAAATCGGCCGCGGTGTCCGCAAGCGTGCCGAAAATGGCGACCTGTGCCGTGCGCTCGGCGACTTGGCGCTCGAGATTCGCCTGGAGGTCGCGGAGGGTTTTCTCCGCATCCGCACGCTCTGTGAGATCGCGCAGGTAGGCGATGAAAAGCGGATCGTCGCCGGTGCGGATGGCGGTGATGGTGAGCTCGCACGGGAACTCGCGCCCGTCCGCGCGCAGGGCGGAGACTTCCACGCGGTGGCCGAGCAGGGGGCCGACGCCGCTTTGCAGATAGCGCGCAAGCCCGTGCTGATGTGCTTCGCGCAATGCCGGCGGGATGATCTTGTCGGCGAGCAGCGTGCCGATCACCTCCACGCGCCGGTAGCCGAAGGTCTGCTCGGCCGCGGGGTTGAACTCCCGGATGCAGCCCGCTGCATCCATGATGATGATGCAGTCGAGAGCCGTTTCGAGGATGGCTGCAAACTCGTCCTGCCGGGCATCGGCGGCGGGGGCGGAAAGCGGGTTCACTCCCTCTTTTCCAAACACTTCTTTCGCGGGGTTGTCGAGCGGCGTCGGGGCAGCGGAGTTTCTGCGCTCGCTCCGCCGCGCCATCGTTGTGCTGGACGGATGAAACCGCGGCGGGTTCGCTTTGCCTCATGTCGCCCCAGCCCGCCGCATCGCCGGTGCCGTCCATGGAAGCCCAAACGCGGCGCTGGCAACTGCTGCTGGAGCGCTCGCTGCTGAGCGTGCAAATCTGCACGCCGGATGGAACGACGGTCGCGGTGAACCGCGTCTGGGAGGCGCTGTTCCAGACGCCGCGCGAGGAGATTCTGGGTTGGAATATACTCACCGATCCGCAGCTCGCGAGTGACCGCCGGGCGGTGATGGCGCGCGCCTTTGCCGGCGAGCCGGTCGTGCTTCCTCCGATGCACTACACGCTGCGCGCTGGGGGCGATGAGCCGGCGATGGAGCGGTGGATCGGCGCGCTGATGTATCCCATCCACGACGACGCGGGCCGGCTCATCGAGGTCGTCTGCATCCACGACGACGCGACGGAACAGCGCCGCGCGGAGCACCGCAGCCTGGAGCTGAACGCCAGCCTCGAGCGGCAGGTCGTGGAGCGAACGGCGGAACTCGCGCGCTTCGCTACGATCTCGGATATGACGCACGATTTTCTCGGCATCGCCGACATGTCGCAGCGCGTGCTTTACGTGAATCCCGCCGGGCGCGCGATGCTCGGCTGGGGACCGCAGGCCACGGACCAGAGCCGCACGGTGCAGGAAGTCTATACCGCGTGGGCTTACAAAATCATCTTGGAGGAGACGATTCCCAAAGCCCTGCAGGACGACGTCTGGACGGGCGATCTCGCGGTGCAGCACGTGGATGGCCACGAGATTCCGGTGTCCATGGTCGGCATCATCGTGAAGGACAAAGACGGGCGGCCGGAGTTCATGTCGGCGATCATGCGCGACACGAGCGCGCGGGCGCGGATCGAGCAGGAGCTGCATCGCGCGCTGCGCCACGAGCGGGAGCTGAGCCGCTTAAAAAGCAACTTCGTCTCGATGGTTTCGCACGAGTTTCGCACGCCGCTCGCGATCATTCTCAGCAGCTCGGAAATCCTCGAACACTTCCTCGACGCTCTCAGCCCCGAGCAACGCCGGGAGCAGCTCGGCGCGATCAAGACTTCGGTCGATCGCATGACCGCGCTGATGGAGCAGGTGCTGACCTTTAGCCGCATGGAAAGCGGCGAGCTGGAGTGCCATCCGCAGCCGATCGATCTCGTGGGCTTTTGCGCGCGGCTGCACGACGAGCTTCGCTCCGCGATGGCCGATGGCTGCCGGATTGAGTTCGCCGCCGAGAACTCCCTGGCGGGAGCGGTCGCCGACGAAAAGCTGCTGCGCCCGATCCTCAGCAACCTGCTGACGAACGCGGTGAAATACTCGCGCGGCGATGCGCCGGTGCGCTTTTCTGCCAGACGCGAAGGCCACGCCGCGATCTTCACCGTGATCGATCGCGGGCTCGGCATCCCGGCAGCGGACTTGGAGAATCTCTTCACCGCCTTCCGTCGCGCGCGCAACGTGGCGGACCTCCCGGGCACCGGGCTCGGGCTGGTGATCGTGCGTAAATGCCTCGATGCGCACGGCGGCGAGATCCACTTCGAGAGTGTGGAAAACGAGGGCACGACCGCTCGGGTGACGCTCCCGCTTTTTGCCGCGCTGCCGTCCCGCGCGCAGCCGGGATAGAGCGGGGCGGACCAAAGCGTCGCCGATCCGCTCTTCGTCCCTTTCTTCATCTTCATCTCTTGCGCACTCCCGATCAGAAAGAGATGAAGATGAAGAAAAGGACGAAGGGAGTCGCGAGCGATCACAGTCATTTCTGAAACCGCTCAAGCTCGACCCGGCGGAGCGCAGCGCGCTTCCGTAGTCGCCGCTATTCCTCCGGCGCGCGGCTGGACACCCCGGCAAGCGCTTCCAGAGCGCACAGCGTCGCGGCGGCCCGGTTCTGCACGGCTAGCTTCCCGAAGATCTGCTCCAGAGTCGCTCGGATGGCAGGCTCCGGCGTCAGCAGCAGATTGCCGATTTCCACGTTGGTGCGTCCTTGCGCCACCCAAAACAGCACCTCCGCTTCCGGTGCCGAAAGCCCGAGTGCCTCCAGCGGCGCCGGCGAAGCAAAGGCCGGCCGGAGCTCCGTCCGCTGCCTCGCCGTGCGGGCGAGCCGGGCGGTGACGGCGGCGAGCAGGCCACCCATGGCCACCGGTTTTGTAAGGTAGTCATCGGCCCCCAGATTCATGCCGGAGCGGATGTCGGCGCTGTCGCCTTTCGCGGTTAGGAAGATGAACGGAATCATCTCCGTCGCGCGCTCCGCCCGCAGCGCGCCGAGCACGCCGTAGCCATCTACCTCGGGCATCATCACGTCGCACAGAATCAGGTCCGGCAGCTCACGCTGCGCGAGGAGAATGCCGGTGCGTCCTTCAGGAGCCGCGATCACCTCGAATCCGCCGCGCTCCAGGATGAACTCGATGTTCCGGCGCATCTGCGGTTCGTCTTCGATGATCAGGATTTTTGGCATGGGCGGCGGCGTTTAAGGTCTGCGCAGGAGGTTGCCTCCGGCCTTTTCTCGGCGTGGCTGTGAACGGTGGCGACCGTGCCGCGAAAGCCGTGGCGGCGCAAGACGCGTCGGGCGTGGCTCTGCGCATCGCACTCCGAAATCGCTGCGCCATCCCACCGTCACCGCATCGGTGGGAGCTGCACGGCGCGGCAGACGGTTTGCAACCCCGCTTTGCCTTGACCGGCCCGGTCGCCCTGGCCCATCCAAGCACATGGAGAAGATCCTCGTGATCGAAGATCATCCGCAGATGCGGCAGAACCTTTGCACGATCCTGGAGATGGAAAGCTACCA
>CAXSDZ010000090.1:9147-16921 GCA_964235505.1 uncultured Chthoniobacteraceae bacterium | reverse complement strand
GCCCTGCGCCGCGGCAAGCCCTACGAAAGCCTCGATTCTGTCGAAGTGGTGAACCATCGCACCGGCGAGCCGCTCGCGCGGGTGAGCCAGGTGAATGCGGGCATCATCCGCAAAGACCTCGGCAAAATCTCGGAGGCGCGGGCGGCGTTGAAGCAGTTCTCCGTGGCGCAGTTGATCGAGATTTCGGCGAAGGCGGGGGAGCACTTTCTACACGGCACGCTGCCGCTCGGCGACAAGGGGCACGTGCAGTCGGCGGAGGATTACGTGCGCACGTTGAGCGCCACGAGCGGGCTGCCGCACGTGATGGCACGGCGCAACATGGCGAAGATTACCTACGCGCTGACGCACATGGCGGAGGTGCTGAATGGCCTCACGCGTGGGTTGCCGCTGGAGGTGATCGACCGTGGCTTCGGCGAGCAGAGCGGCGCGCGCGTGAGTTACTACCCGACCACGCTGGGGCTGGTGATGCCGAGCAATTCGCCCGCGGTGAATTCTCTGTGGCTCCCAGCCATCGCGCTGAAGACGCCGGTCGTCATCAAACCCGGGCGCGAGGAGCCGTGGACGCCGTATCGGCTCATCCAAGCATTCATCGCGGCGGGTGCGCCAGCCGAGGCGTTCGGCTTTTACCCCACCGATCATGAGGGATCGAGCGAGGTGATGAAGCTCTGCGGGCGTGCGCTCATTTTCGGCGATGCCGGGACGGTGGAGCAGTATCGCGGTAATGCGAAGTTCAGCGTGCACGGACCGGGCTGGAGCAAGGTGCTGATCGGGGACGACGAGATCGAAAACTGGCGCGATTACATCGACCTCATGGCCGCGAGCATCGCGGAGAATGGCGGGCGCTCGTGCATCAATGCGAGCGCGGTGATGGTGCCAAAATACGGCGCGGAGATCGCCGACGCGCTGGCGCAAAAGCTCGGCCCGATCGCGCCGACAGCGCCAGAGGATGAGGGCGCGAAACTCTCGGGCTTCGCAAATCCGAAAATGGCGGAGTTCATCGATGCGGCGATCGAGGACGGACTGCAAACACCCGGCGCGGAGGACGTGACTGCGAAGTATCGCGGCGGCACGCGCAAGGTGGACGACGGCTCCGGCGTGTATCTGCGCCCGACGATCGTGCGCTGCGACTCCTTCGCGCATCCGCTCGCGAACAAGGAATTTCTCTGTCCCTACGCCAGCGTAGTCGAAGTGCCGCAGAGCGAAATGCTCGCGCAGATCGGTCCGTCTCTCGTGGTGACGGCGATCACAAAGGACGCAGCTTTTCGCGAGCAACTCCTCGCTTCTCCACTGATCGAGCGGCTGAATCTCGGCCCGATCCCGACGATGAAAATCTCGTGGGACCAGCCGCACGAAGGGAACATGTTCGAGTTCCTCTGGAAGCGGCGGTCGATCGAGATGGCGTGAGGCTGGCAGGAGCCACTGCTCCTTTCTTTGTTATCCTGCGAGGAGTGCTTAAAAACCGAGGGACATCGGAGCCAACGCTGAAGGATGGAGAAAGCGGAAAGGTGTGGGGCAGCCCGTTGCCCAGTGACTTTTCTGCCACTGCCGCGCCGTCCTCCTGCCAAGGTCCCTCCACTCCGCTCCGGGCCACGCACTTCCTCAAAGTGAACATCGCCGACCGGAGATCCGGCCGGGATGATAAGCAGCGGAAACAAGATCTTGACCCGGATGACTACGTTTCAGCCCGCCACGGACGCAGACCTGCCACTCATCCGCGCGCTCGCCGAGCGCATCTGGCGTGCGTGCTACCGCGAGATAATCTCGCTCGCGCAAATCGAATACATGCTCGGCTGGATGTATTCTGAGGAGGCGCTTCGGCGCGACCTGCGCGAAGGCATTTGCTACGAGCTGATCACCCGCGCTGCGCTTCCGATCGGCTACCTCGCTCACGGCCTGCACGCCGATGGTGCGGAGTGGAGGCTGCACAAACTTTATATCCTGCCGGAACACCATGGCGCCGGGATCGGCCAGCAGGCGATCGAACACGTCTGCGAGGCCGCTGCGGCCTGCGGGGCGCAGCGCTTGAGCCTCGGAGTCAACAAGCAGAACGCCCGGGCGTTGCGCGCTTACGAACGCGCCGGATTCCGAATCGCGGAGGCGGTGATCCATGACATCGGCGGCGGCTACGTCATGGACGACTACATCCTCATCCGCGAGCTGCAGCCCCAGATCAAAAGCGAGTCTGGACCGGCGTGATGTCGCGGCGGAGGCATCGCACTTTCCGCACGCGTGGCGAATGGGGAGCGTGCGGCGAGTCGGACGGGAATCACCCGAACGCCGCGGCGCGGGAATGGTCCTTCTAATCTTCCGCGCGCCTGCTGGCTTGATCTATCCGCCGCCTCCGCGAGCTTCCTCATCCACTGCATGCACGCCGTTTCTTCTCCCGCCACCGAGCGACTCGCTGCGCTTGGCGCCTTCGATTTCCAGCCGCGCACGAGGATCGTTTTTGGCGTGGATGCCGTCGAGCGGGTGGGTGAGATCGCGCGCGACCTCGGCGGGCGGCGCGCACTCCTCGTCACCGATTCCGGCATCGTCGCGGCAGGGCATGCGGCGCGGGCGATCAGCTTCATCGAGGCCGCGGGATTGCAGGTGGAAACGTATGACGCCGTGCGCGAAAACCCGACCACGGGCGACATTGCGCGGTGCCTGGAGATTGCACGCGGCGCGAAGATCGATCTGTTCATCGGCTTGGGCGGCGGCTCGTCCATGGACACGGCGAAAGGGTGCAATTTCCTGCTCACCAACGGCGGCGAGATGCGCGATTACTGGGGCGTCGGCAAGGCGGCGAAACCGATGCTGCCGCTGATCGCGATCCCGACCACCGCAGGCACTGGGAGCGAGTGCCAGAGTGCCGCGCTGATCGCGGATGAAGAAACGCACCAAAAGATGGCGTGCCTTGCTCCAAAGGCTGCGGCGCGGGTGGCGATCCTCGATCCGCTGCTCACCCTTTCCCAACCGCCGCGCGTGACTGCGGTGACTGGCATCGATGCGCTCGCTCACGCGCTGGAAACGGCGGTGACGCGCAAGCGCACGGCGCTTTCCGCGACCTTTTCGCGCGAAGCCTTCCGGCTATGTCTCCGGGCGCTGCCGCGTGTGCTGGCGGACCCAGCGGATGTGGAAGCGCGCGGGGCCATGCTGCTCGGCGCAGCTTTTGCCGGCACGGCGATCGAAAACTCCATGCTCGGCGCGGCGCATTCCGCCGCAAATCCGCTCACCGCGCACCACGGGGTGGCACATGGCCAGGCAGTCGGCGTGATGCTTCCAGGCGTGATGCGTTTCAATGCTGCGCAGCCCGAAGCGCGCGCGCGCTACGCGGAGCTCGCGCAGTCTGCGGGGCTCGGATCGGTGGAGGAAATGATCGCGTGCTTCGAGGAAACGCTGGCGCTGGCGCAGCTCCGCACGCCACTGCGCGAGTTCGGCGTGGAGCGCGCGCAGCTTCCCGCACTGGCAGCGGAGGCGGCAAAGCAATGGACCGCAACCTTCAATCCGCGACCGATTGCGGCAGACGATTTCATGCGGCTATACGAAGAGGTTTTCGCATGAGAGCACCTTCGTTTCTTCAAAGGCTGCACCTTCGCGGTGTCTGCATTCCAGTTTCCGCGCCGCCATCACAGTCGCAGATGTCGCCAAACGCGCGCTCGCGCCAGGGCTCCTGCCCTGGTGCGCAGAATCGCCGGGCTCCTGCCCGTCGAAACTCCACTTCGGTGAGCAGAGCAGAAAATGATCATCGGGCAGGAGCCCAGCGATTCTGGGGCACGGGGGCAGGAGCCCCCGCGCCAGCGCGCATCTGGGAAGGCAGCGCGGCTTGTGGTGGACGCGGGATGCCACGCCTGCGGTGCGCCGTGGTGATGGTCGCTGCCTTTACGCTCCTCACCAGCGCTGCTCGCGCCGATTGGCCGATGCACCGCGGAGGCCCGCAATTGCAGGGCCGCAGCGAGATACCTGCGCCAGCGGAGCCGAAGCTGGCGTGGACTTTCAACGCGGGCAAACCGGTGAAGGCCGCGGCGGCAATCGCGGGCGGCAGGGTGTTCTTCGGCGACGACGCGGGCATCGTGCATGCGCTGAATCTGGCGGACGGCAAGGAGCTGTGGACCTTCAAAACTGAAGGCGCGATCGAGGCAGCGCCGCTGGTGCTCGGCGAGGTCGTTTTCATCGGCTCCAGCGACGCACGCCTTTACGCGCTCGACGCGGCGGATGGCAAAAAGCGCTGGGCCTACGAAACCGGCGACAAGGTGCTCGGCGGCGCGAACCACGCGAAGAATCCCAACGGCGACGGCGAGTGGATTTTGATCGGCTCCTACGACTCCAATCTGCACTGCGTGGATGCCGCCACGGGTAAGGCAGTGTGGACCGCGCCGACGGACAATTACATCAACGGCACGCCCGCGATTCTGCCGACCGGCGAGGTCTGCTTCGGCGGGTGCGATTCGTATGTGCACGTGGTGAATCTCGCGGATGGCAAAGAACTGCGGCAGGTGGAAACCGAGGCCTACATTGCCTCCTCCGTGGCCGTGGATGGTGCGATGGCCTACGTCGGCAACTACGGCAACATGGTGCTCGGCTTCGATGTGAAAAGCGGCGAGGTGAAGTGGAAGTATCGCGAGCGGAACTTTCCGTATTTCTCCTCCGCCGCGCTTACGCCGGACCGCGTCGTCATCGGCGGTCGCGACAAGCGGCTGCACTGCATCGACCGCGCCACGGGGATGGCCGTGTGGCATTTTCAAACCCGCGGCCAGGTGGACTCCTCACCCGTGGTCTGCGCGAACGACGCCATCATCGTCGGCTCGCAGGACGGCCGCATCTACTGCGTCGGCCTCGCCGATGGCAAGGAGCGCTGGGCCTACGAAGCCGGCGCGCCCGTCACCGCGTCGCCAGCCGTGAGCGACGGCCGCATCGTGGTGGGAGCGGAAGATGGGACGGTGTTTTGCCTCGGCTCGCCAAATGCCCAAAGGTGACCGCTACGCGGGGCGTGACTGCCGCGATTCGTGCAATGCTGAGAGCAGCAGATGATAACAACCCGGAGCCTATTCGCTCGACCGCCAACGCCAAGTTGGCGTTGCATTTTTGCTCACAGCAGTTTGTCGAAATCGTCGCGCTCGGTTTCGGTGTCTTTGAGGATTTGGTTGAACAAGCCTGGCCCAAGTGTCTCGCTCGCGTGAATCGGAACCACGGTCGCGCGGCCATCTGGATGGCGCATGAAATAGTGACTGCCCTTGGTGCGGATGAGGACGAATCCGCTTCGCTGAAGTGCCTTGAAAACCTGCCGCCCCGTGACGCGCCGCAGCCGGCTCATACCTCGACGGCAACGCGCTGGACACCAACGAACTCAGGTGGTGTGATGCCTGGGTCCTCAACTTCGAGACAAAGTTCGATGGCTTCTTTGATGCGGCTGAGGAGCTTGTCGAGTGAGCGCGCCTGCGTGTGGCAGCCGTGCAGTTCGGGCACGCTGGCAACGTAAAAGCCCTCTGAGTCTCGTTCGATGACAACGTTGAATTCGCGCTTCACGGGTGCAGTGTGGCAGAGGTTCGTCCGTTTTGCGAGTGCGCGAGCAACACCTAACGCGCAGCAGATAGAGCCATGAGCTTGCCACCATAAAACGCATCAAGGCCAATCTGAAGCAGACGCGGCCTGTGGCTGGCGACCGTGGTCTTGCTTCGCCCAACCGCGGTTATTCAAGCCATCGGCGATCTGCACCTGCCTTCCGCAATTAAGCCGACAGCGTCGCCCCCGTATCCCGCCCCGGGAAGCGGAGCGATGGAATCCACTGGGCGAGCGAGCAGAGAGCCACGTAGGTGAAGCCGGCTTGGAAGAGCAGCAGAAACGGCACCGACGTCCACTGCCCATGCATTAGCGCATGCACGAGGAAGTAGGTGAAATAGGCTGAAAACCCGAGCTCGAAGAATGGCAGCACACTTTTGATCGGAATGTAACGCGCGGTTTTCCAGGACTGCGTGCGGCGCTCGATGCCATACTTCGGCGTGCGCGTGAACTCCGACTTGTGTCCGACCATCGCCTCCAGCACGGCGCGCGCGTTGTTCACGGCGAGCCCGATGCCGAGCGCCAGCAACGCGGGCATGAGAAGGATTTCCTTCAGCCAATTCTTCGGGTGCAGCTCGCGCTGGCAGCAGGTGTAGAAGACGACGGCCGGGGCTGAGGCGGAGAAGAAGATCGCGATATCCAGCAGCATCGAGCGCCACGTGCTCGGCGCCATTCCACCAGTGGAAGGATGCAGCAGGAGGCAAAGAAACAGCAGCAGCAGATACGCGTAATTCGAGGTGAGATGCGCGGTCGCTTCGAGCTTGATGAGCAGCGGCAGCCGCGCCCGCCACACGGTCGGGAGCAGCTTGATGCAGGTCTGGATGGAGCCCTTCGTCCAGCGATGCTGCTGCGACTTGAAGCCGTTCATATCCACCGGCAGCTCGGCCGGGGTGATCAGGTCGGCGAGGAAAACGAAGCGCCAGCCCTTGAGCTGCGCGCGGTAGGAAAGGTCGAGATCTTCGGTAAGCGTGTCGTGCTGCCAGCCGCCGGCTTCCTCGATGCAGGAGCGGCGCCAGAGCCCGCCGGTGCCGTTGAAATTGAAGAACCGCCCGCTGCGGCTGCGCGCGGTCTGCTCCAGCAGCAGGTGGCCATCGAGGAACATCGCCTGCACGCGGGTCAGCAGCGAATACGTGCGGTTCAGGTGGCCCCAGCGCGTCTGGATCATCCCGACCTGCGGATCGGTGAAGTAGTGGACGGTGCGCCGCAGCATGTCGGGCGGCGGGACGAAATCGGCATCCAGGATCAGGATGAACTCGCCCTTGCACGTCTTCACGCCATTCTCCAGCGCGCCTGCTTTGAAGCCGGTGCGATCCGTGCGGTGGATGAGCTCGATGTCCAGCCCGGTCGCCTTAAGCTCCGCCACGCGCTGCGCTGCGATCTCGGTCGTTTCATCCGTGGAATCATCCAGCACCTGGATCTGGAGCAGGTCGTGCGGGTAATCGAGCGCCGCGACCGACTTCAGCAACCGGTCGATCACATACATCTCGTTGAAAACCGGCAACTGCACCGTGATCGGCGGCAGTTTCTCAAAGGTCGCGAGCGGCTGCGGCGGGCGATTCCGGTGCTTGAAATACAGATAAACGATGACGTAACGGTGCAAGCCGTAGAGCGAGAGGCCGCCCAGGACGACAAAGTAGCAAATTGTCCAAATTGTGTTTCCCAAGCTTCCGTGCATACAAAGTTTTTGCCGTGGTCGGCGGAATTAAGCGCGGAATCATGACGGGCAAGCCTGAACGGTCAAGTGGGAAATCCCTCCGAAACAGCGGTCAGAAAAGGCCTGAGTTCCGATGAGGAAAACGGGGTTCGATGGCGCGCGCGCCGGCTCGGAGCTGCCGGAAAAGTTCGCGGCCTGTGAACGCACCATTTCCGTCGTCGCAACCTGCGCCTGCCCGCCCGGACGGCTGGAATTTTCCAATGGGCAATCTCGGCGGAATGTGAGGAAAGATGGGCGCATGTCTTTTCCCGCCATCTGGCGAATCCTCGCGCTGCTCTGTTGCATCGCCGGGCTTGCCGCGTCGGCAGAGCTCCCGCCGGGCGACGCGGAGCACATGCGCGAAGAGCTCGGGATCAACCGCTTCACCGCGCCGCCCATCGAGCGCCTGTTTCAAAGCCTCAAAACTCTCAAACCGATCCCGTTTGAAAGGGTCTGGCGCACGCCGCCCGCCGACCTGCCGCCGAGCCGCGCCCGCATGGCGCTGCTGACCGGCAGCACCCTTGCCGATGGCTTCCTGGCCGT
>CAXSDZ010000090.1:4131-9137 GCA_964235505.1 uncultured Chthoniobacteraceae bacterium | reverse complement strand
CGCGCGCTCCTGCGCCTGAGCAAAGGGCTGGGCCTCGGCGACCGGATCACGCGCCACAGCCGCAGCTTTCTCGAGCTCGCTGCGCGGGAGCGGTGGGAGGAAATGCGCCGCGAGCTCGCCCGCACGCAAGCCGAAGCCGAAGCGGCGATGCTCGCGCTGAAGGACGAGGAGCTCGCACATCTGGTGGCACTGGGTGGCTGGATCCGCGGCTTGGAAATTACGAGTGCGATCGTGGCGGGTGATGCCTCCCCGGAGCGCGCGGGCGTGCTGCTCCAGCCGGAAATGCTCGACTACTTTCTGGACCGCCTCAGCACCCTGAGCCCAAAGGTGAAAGCCGACGCGCTCTTTGCCCGGCTGGAGCGCGACTTGCGCGAGCTCCAGCAGGTGATGGCGCGCGCCGCCGAGCACGCGCCGACGGCTCAGGAGGCCGCCCGCATCCACGAGCTCGCGCGCGACATGGCGAAGGCCATCCGCGCAGATTAAGCCCGATCCGCCCTTTCCCGATGAACACCGAAACCCGCCGCTTCCGCGCCACCGCCGAGCGCTTCCTCGACGAGACACACCGCCTTTTCCCGCAAGAAGCCAGCGAGCTGGGCTTGCACGAATTCGATGCCGAGCTGGGCGAAAATGACGCGCGCACGCACCTCGCGTACCGTCGGCTCCTGGCCGCTACGCTGGGCGAGGTGGAGGCGCTCGCCGACAGCGCCTTTTCCGGCGACGACTGGCTGGACCGGCGCGGCTTCCTTGCGCTGCTGCGGACGGCGCATTTCTTCAATGTCCGCGAGCACTGGCGCATCAATCCGCAGCTCCACTGCGACGCGGCGGTCAACTCCGTTTTCCACCTCGTCATCCGCTACGCCGAGCAGCTCGCTAGCGCGCGACCGGCGATCGAGAGCCGGCTGGAAAAGCTGCCTCGCTTTCTGGCGCAGGGCGCCGCGTGCCTGCGCCAGCCCGTGCCGCTCTGGACAAAGCTCGCGAGCCAAAGCTGCCGCGGCACCGAAACTTTCCTCGCCGAACTCGGCACGCAACTCGCCTCGCTTTCCGCCGATCCCGCCGCAGCGGAACGCACGGCGCGCTTGGTTCGCGATGCCATCGGCGCGTTTCAGAAATACGCCCGTGCGGCCGCCGCCAAACCGCCCGGCCCGGCGAACGGCTACGCCCTCGGCCGCGAAGCGTTTGAAATGCTGAGCCGCGAGCGCACGGGCCTGCCGTATTCGCTCCCGGAAATTCGCGCGCTCGGCGAGCGGCTCGTGGCGCAGCTCGGCGAAGAGCTAAAGGCGGAAGCGCGCAAGTTCGGGCGCAAAAGCGCGGCGCAGATCATCGAAGCGGCAACCGAGCGCTGGCAGCCGCAGGCGCCGACATTGCTGGAAGAATACCAGCGCGTGAACGCCGAAGTGCGCGACCAGTTTGAGCGCGCGGACCTCGTTGGTTTTCCCAAGGGCGAGCGCTGCAAAGTGCTGCCGGTGCCGGCGTTCCTGCGGCATCAGTTTCCGACGGCGGCTTACAATCAGCCCGGCGCTTTCGACAAGGATCAGACTGGCATCTTCTGGGTGAATGACCTTTCGCTTCAGCAGCGCGATCCGGCGAAGCGCGACGCGGAAATCCGGCAGCACTTCGGCCTGGAGTTCACCTGCGCGCACGAAGCGTATCCCGGGCATCACCTGCAGTTTTGCGTGCAAAATCAGCATGCGAGCAAACTGCGCCGCCTTTTCCACCACGCCATTTTCTACGAAGGCTGGACGCTCTGGTGCGAAAAGATGGCGGTTGATCGCGGCGTGATCGCGCTGCCCGAAGCGCGTCTCATCCAGCTCCACGACGCGCTCTGGCGCGCGCACCGCATCGGCATCGACTGCGGGCTGCACGACGGCGCGCTCACCTTCAAAGCCGCCTGCCAGAAACTTCAGGACGGCGTCGGCTTCACCCCCGCCCGCGCAAAGGGTGACGTGAACTGGTATACGAGTTCGCCCACCGTGCCGATGAGCTACTTGCTAGGCCGCCTCGAAGTGGAGCGCCTCCACGCGCACCTCGTCGAGCGCGAAGGCTGGACGCTGCGCCGCTTCAACGACTGGATCCTGAGCTTCGGCGCAATCCCGTGGAGCTGGATTTGGGAGAGCGGGCTGCGGGTGAAGTGATGCTCTTACCTACCCTCAAGGGCGCAGGGTGGAGAACGCGATTCTCAACCATCACAATTTCGGCAACAGCTCCAGCACGAGCAGATCGTCGATAGATTCGGAGGCTCTCGCTTCCACTTCATCCCCGATCAGTGGATCGGCGCCAAACTGCATCAAAAGCTGGGCGGCTTCCCTTGAGCGGACGGAAAAGAGCGGGGTCCAGCCATCCACATCCTGCGCATTTGGATTTGCGCCAAGTTCAAGCAAGCGCCTTGCCGCTTCCAAAGCATCGGTCCGGATCGCGTCGTGAAGAGCCGTCTCGCCAGTCCGGGTGAGATCGATCGTGGCACCGAGCGCGTGCAGCCCATCGATCAAGGCCACTTGATTCGCGGCCGCCGCGCCCTTCAACGGCCACTCGCCGCAGCCGTCGATGGCGTTGATGTGCTCCGGGCGTGCCTGCACGAGACGAGTGATCGTCCGCAGCGTGGACGCATGATGCACGGCCATGCTTTGCACGTGGTTTTCCAAAGCCGGATCGGCGCCACGCTCCAGCAGGACGTTCATCGCTTCGAAGGAATCGCCCTCGGCTGCAGCCATTAACGGCGTTTCTCCAAACCCATTCGCGTCATTCGGCAAAATACCTCTGTCAACCAGCCAAGCGATAAGCGCAGCGTGGTTCTGCGCAGCGGCGATTTGCAGTGCCGTTCTGCCGCCCCGCGCTTGTGCGGCCAGATCGAAGCCAGCATCGAGCAGGAGTTTCGCTTTGTCCAAGTCGCCGCACTTGATCGCGAAGAGAAGCGCCGTCTGCTCCCAGCGATCACGCACTTCGCGGTCCACCCCCTTCCTGAGGAGCCGCACTATCTCAGCGAAATCGCCGAATGCCACTGCATGAAAGATTGGGGTCCACCCGAGCGGTTTCGGGTTGGCGCCCGCACCCAGCAGGAGCTCGATGGCATCCAGGTCACCGATCAGGGCACTTACACTCAAAGGCGATTCACCATACGTCGTTTCTAAATCCGCGGAGACCCCCTGTGCCAGAAGGGAGCGCATCATCGCATGCTTCCTGGGAGAATGCGGACGGTAGGCGACACCGATCAGGGCGCTGTAGTTCGAACCTGCGATGTGGCGGACGTCGGCACCGCAGCTTTGCAAAAGCTCGACTGCAGCGAGATCGCAAGCGCCCGCGGCAGCATGGATGGGAGTCTTGTCATTCCATCCTCGCGCGTTGGGATTGGCGCCGTGAGCGAGGAGAAAGCGAAGTGTTTCGAGCGTCGCACGGGATCCGGAATCCTCTCGATCCAATGCGCACGCGGCATAGATAAGGGGCGTGTTTTTGTCCGAATCGGGCTGATCGACCGGCACACCGCGGCTGAAACAAAACTTGACTCCTTTGAGATCGCCTCGAGCAGCGGCGCGATGGATTTGCACTGGGCGACGCTGGCTGAGGACGAGGCAGTTCGCAACCTTGGCTCTCCGCCAAGAGCATGGCGGCGCCGCGGTTGCTGATCACTCTTCTCGGGCTTGGCACCTTCGAACACTAGGGTTTCGCTTCACTCTGCTGCGGCTACTTAGGTCGCCGGCGCTACGCGTTTGGAAATCGCGATGCCTATCGCACCCGCAATCGCAAGCCGCTCTAGCTTTTGGCGAGTTGCTCACCAGCCCGGAGGATCTGCATTACGCCGCGGATCGGGATTGCGACCCAGTCCGGGCGGTTGTTGATCTCGTAGCCGACCTCGTAGAGCGCCTTTTCCAGCAGGAAAGCATCCAGCAGCCGCCGCACTTCCGCGCTAGTGGCAGGCAGAAACGGCGCGCCCGCGGCGGTTTCCAGCCAGGCGGTGAGAAAAGCGTTTCCAGCCGCTTGCGACCAGAGCTCGGCCCACGGCTCCAGCGACGCGCGCTGCTCGGGAAAGTCGCCGAGCCCGCTGTGCGCGGCGTAGTGAAAGGAGCGCAGCATCCCCGCCACATCGCGCAGCGGCGAGCGCTTTTCCTTGCGCCAGGCGAGCGAACGCTGCGGCTCGCCCTCGAAGTCGATCAGCACAAAATCGCCGCCGGTATTGAGCACTTGCCCGAGGTGGTAATCGCCGTGCGTCCGCGTCTTTGCGGCGTCCACGGGATGAGCGGCGATCTCCTCCGCGAGCTGCGCGATGCGCGGCATTTCCTCCGGCAGCGCCGCCGCGAGCGCCCGCGATGCGCCCGCGATCGTCTCCGCCCGCTCGCGCAGCACGGCGGCGAGGTTTTCTGCCGAAGCGCGCACCCCTTCGCCGAGCCTGCGCTGATCTTCCGCCCCGAGCGGCTCCGGTGCGAAAGCCGCGTCGTCCGCATCCGCCGCCGCCAGCGCGCGATGCATCTCCGCCGTGCGCACCCCGAGCTGCCGGGCACGCGCCGTGAAGGGCTCACCTACGATCTTTCCGAGCAGCGGCGACGCTTCCCCCGGCTCCAGCAAGCCTGGCATTGCGAGCCCGGCCGGCGTGGTGCCTTCCTCCAGCACGCGCTCGTAAAATGCGCGCACTTCGCGCAGCGCCCAGATCCACGCGTCGCCGTCATTTCGCACCATGCCGAGCGCCAGCGCCAGCACCTGCGGCTCGCGGCCGGCACGGCGATATTCCAGCGAGCCGGCGAAAGGCGGGATGTGGGGGAAGCGCTGCCGCTCCGTGAGAAAACGCGTGATTTCCACGTCGGGATTCATCCCCTCCTCCAGCTTGCGGTAGAGCTTCAGGAAGATGTGGTCGCCATACACGATCGAGGAGTTGCTCTGCTCCACCCTCAGCGCTCGCGAGGGGAGACCGGACGCCGCTTCGGCTGGCAAAGCGCTGCCGGCGATCCCGACGAGTTCACCATGCCGTCCGGCGACCGAACCGCCGCTCGCGATGAGCCGCAGCAGCTCCGCACGGAAGC
>CAXSDZ010000090.1:0-4121 GCA_964235505.1 uncultured Chthoniobacteraceae bacterium | reverse complement strand
GACGACGACGACCGGTATCGGAATGGCGAAGGACGAAAAGCGCATCGCTCAGCGCGGTGCCATCGGCAAAGCGTGCGATCGGTGCCGCGTCGCCGTCTTCCAGCGCCGCCGCGAGCGGCGCGATGCGCAGCGGCAAGCCATAGGTTTCCGCGCTGCCATCGCCGTATTCCACCCGCACCAGCACCAGTCGCACGCCCTCCGTCCCGAGCGGCACGGCCTCTTCCACCGCGAAGCGCTGCGGCCTGCGCGCCTTGCCGCCAAACCAGCGGCATCCCGGCACGTAGCGCGGCAGGATTTCCGTCTCCAGAGCGCGGTGCCCCTCGGCGGAATCAAACAAGCTCGCGCCAGCAACAGACAAAAGAATCGGGTCCATGGAAGAAAGGGATGGCGAAGAAAACTGCTCGAGGCGCGAAGGAGTTGCACCGCCGCGCCGCTTCGTTCTTCCGTCATTCGTCACTCGGCATTCGCGCGCGCCTTTCCCCTGCATCGGTCCGCAACCGCCAGCGTTGAAACGCGGTCTTGCAGCCGCGGCCCTTGCGTTGCGCGAACTTTTCCGAGCAAATCGCGCATTCCATTTCATGAAAGCATTTCTCGGCTGTCTCGGTGTCATCGTCCTCCTCGCGCTCGTGGTGCTCGTCGGCGGGTGCGGCAGTTACAATCGGCTCGTCGGCCTCAAGCAAGGGGCGGATCGGGGCTGGGCGGATGTGCAGAATGTGTATCAGCGCCGGGCCGACCTCATCCCGAATCTCGTGAGCACCGTGCAGGGCGCGGCGAACTTTGAGAAATCGACGCTGACAGAGGTTGTGCAGGCGCGGCAGCAGGTGACGAACGTGAAGCTCGACCCGAGCACCGCGCCGACCGATCCCGCGCAGCTTCAGCGCTTTCAGCAATCGCAGGACGCGCTTTCCGGCGCGCTTTCCCGGCTGCTCGTGGTGGTCGAGCGGTATCCTGATTTGAAGGCAAACTCGAATTTCCAAGGACTGCAGGCCGAGCTCGCGGGGACGGAAAACCGGATCGCGGTCGAGCGGCGGAAGTTCAACGAAGCGGTGCAGGGCTACAACACGGCGGTGCAGAAGATGCCGACGGCGCTCTTCGCCGGGGCGATGGGCTTCCAGTCGCGGCCCTACTTTGCCGCGAAGGAAGGATCGGACGCGCCGCCGCCGGTGAACTTCAACTTCGGCGGCAGTGGCAGCGCGGCTCCGTCGGCGACGGCTCCTGCCCCGACGACCCCCGCGCCTGCGGCCGTGCCGGCGAAGTAGAGCGGCAATCCGCGTGCTCGCCAAAATGTGCGGCTCCGAAGCAGCAACCGGGCGAGGCTGCTGTGCTCTCCAAACCGTGACCCGGTGCAGCAACCGGCAGGGATTCCCGGCTTTGGGATGCGCGGCTTTGTTTCTCTTCGTCGCGGCATTCGCAGTAGCCCAACTCAGCGCCGCGGAAACGCTGCCGCCCGCCCCGCCGCGCTACTTCAACGACTTCGCCGGGCTCGTCTCCGGCGGGACCGCAGAGCGGCTGAATCGGGAGCTCGAGCAGTTCGAGCGCGACACCTCCAACCAGGTGCTCGTGGCCATTTACCCGAAGATGGAGAGCGACTCTTCCGTGGAGGATTTCACCCAGCGCACCGCCGCCTCGTGGCGGGTGGGACAGGGGAAATCAAACAACGGCGCGGTGCTTTTCATCTTCCAAAGTCCCCGCAAAATCCGGCTGGAAGTCGGCTACGGACTGGAGGGCGCGATCCCCGACACCACCGCAAAGCAGATCACCGAAAACGTGGTGAAGCCCGCGCTGCAGGCGGGGCGGTTCGATGATGCGCTGACGCGCGGAGTCGAGGCGATCCTGCAGGCTGCGCGCGGGGAATACAAAGGCACCGGGCGCACGGCGTCCGATCGCCGCGGGAAGCAAAGCGGCGGGATTTCAGGACTGCTCTGTCCGCTCGTCGGGGTGTTCTTCATTTTCGCCCTGCTCCGGCGCAGGAAAGGGACGGTGTATGGGGCGGACGGGCGGCGCGGCTTCGGCGGGCCGTGGATTTTTCCGATGGGCGGAGGCGGATCGTGGGGCGGCGGGGGTGGCGGCTGGGGGGACAGCAGCGGTGGCGGTGGCGGTGGATTCTCTGGTGGAGGCGGCGACTTTGGCGGCGGGGGTTCGAGCAGCGATTGGTAGAAAAATCTGGAGCACCGATGAAACCCGCCGACTTCCTCCAAAACCTCGACGAGCCGCAGGTCGTCGCCGCCATCGCAGCCGCGGAAGGGCGGACCTCGGGCGAGATTCGCGTCTTCGTGTCGGAGCGTGAAGTCTCACCCGCCGATGTGCTCCCGCGAGCTGCGGCGCGCTTCCAAAAACTCGGCATGACCGCCACCCGCGAGCGCAACGCGGTGCTGCTTTATTTCGTCCCGCGCACTCGGCAGTTCGCGATCATCGGCGACCGCGGGATTCACGAGAAATGCGGGCAGCCGTTTTGGGACGAAGTGACCGCCGAGATGCGCGAACTGCTGAAACGCGAGCAGTTCACCGAAGCCGTCATCGGTGCGGTGCGCAAAGTGGGCGACGTGCTCGCGCGACACTTCCCGCATCATCCCTATGATCGCGATGAGCTGCCAAACGAGGTGATCCGCGAGTAGCGTCCACCGCTTCAGCGCGCCGCTGAGGCCAGCTCCGCCGCGTGTTTGGAAAGCTGGTCGTCGAGCTCGCGGAGACGGTTCAACATCGGCTCGTAAAGCCCGCGCTGCGCGCTGCAAAAAGTCTGGAGCGGCTGGAATGTGCCGGCGAGCTCCTGATAAAAGCGGTCGATCGCGTGGCGCAGATGGTCCTCGATTCCGCCGAGCACGTCGTCGCGCTTGTCGGTCATTTGCTTGCGGAACTCGTCGAGGATTTTGCGCCGCTTCATCACCGCGATCACAGTCCCAGTCGCCGCCGCGGTGCCGGCGACGATGCCGGTGACATCGAACACCGCGCTGTGGACGAGGATCGCGATGACCGTTGCCACGCCGCCTGCGGCTGCCACGCCAGCGGGCACGCGGAGCCAGTTGGCGGTTTCCTCAAAAAGCTTGCCGAGCTGCTGCTCGACCTGCTGCGAAGTGCCACGCTCGATCAGCGTGAGCTCAATGCGGCGGAGCAACTCGTCGCGGCGGTGGATGAAATCCGGCAGCGTCGCCGCGGGGCGCGAGGAATTCTCCGTGAAGGCGCGCTGGAGCGTATCCTGAAGCTGCTGCCACACGGCGCGCAGATCGCCTTCCATCAGCTCCAGCGAGTGGCCTATCTGGCGCTGGAGCGATTCGCGGAGCTGGTCTTCGAGCTTTTTTTGAAAGTCGTAGCGCCAGTCGCCTTTGCCGAGGATGAGCTTGAAGGTGTTGCCCAGGGTGAGCTTTTCCAGCAGCAGCTCTTCGCCGCGCTTTTGCGCTTTGTCGTAGCTCTGCGAGAGCGTCCAGAGCACGCCGCCGAGCTGGCGGACGCTCTGCTCTTTTCGCGCGGCCATGCCGTGGTCGAGTTCCGCGAGGCGCTTCGTGTCGCGCTCGACGACCTCCATCGCTTCGCGCACTTTTTCGCCGAGATCGCGCAGGATCACCTTCGCCGTCTGGCAGACGCTGCGCAGCTTTCCGAGCCGCGCTTCTCCGCTGGCGACCTCGTCGTTGATGTAGCGCTCCAGCTTGTCGAAACCGCTCGCGGCGAGTGCGGCATCGACTGTCGATTTATCGCTGCCGCTCGTCTTTGCGAGGAACGCATTCTTCGCCGAAACCGGAAACACCGGGCAGGCGTGGCCCATCCGCTCCAGCATCGTTTGCTCGAGATGTTTCACGATGGCGGCGATCTCTTCCGGCGAGCGCAGGTCGGCCTGCTGGAGCACGAAGACCACGCGCTTGAGCCACTTTTTCGAGATGAGCTTCAGGAAATCCCACGCGCTCGCGCCCCACGGGTTCGTGGCGGAAAACACGAACAATGCGAGGTCCGCGATCGGCACGAACTGCTCGGTGATCGCCTGGTGCTCGGCTACGATCGTGTTCGTGCCCGGTGTATCGACGATGTTGAAATCGTGCAGAAACGGCGCGGGCCGGTAGCACTCCGCTAGCTTGTCGGAGATGTGGACGTTGCGCTCTTCGCCGGCGTATTTGAAGACGTAGATCTTGTCC
>CAXSDZ010000089.1:6716-16963 GCA_964235505.1 uncultured Chthoniobacteraceae bacterium | reverse complement strand
GCCAGCACCATCGCTGGCGCGGGCAATTCGCTTACGGTGAACGGCCCCGGCAACACCACACTTTCTGGTGCGATCAATACCGGCGCGGGTGGGCTGATCAAGAACGGCACGGGTGAGCTGACACTTGGTGGTGCGAATACCTTCTCCGGCGCGACGACCGTGAACGGCGGCGCCTTGACGCTGAATTTTGCGACGGCTGCCGGCGCGAAGCTTTCCACCACCTCGGCGCTGAATCTCGGCGGCGGCTCAACGCTGAACACCTTCGGCACGGGATCGCAGATCGTCGGTGGGCTGAACCTCACGGCGGGAGGCGGCACGGTCAAACTAGCCTCAGGCTCGACCTTTTCTGCTGGCGCGATCACGCGAAGCGCCGGTGGCACGCTCGTTGTGTCTGGGGCAGGCACGCTTTCCACCACAGCCAGCAACACCAACGGAATCCTCGCTGGGTTTGCGTCCTTCGTGAGCGCGGGCGGGGTGGACTTCGCCGCTGTGAATGGAGGTAATGTCGGACCCTTCTCCGGTTACACTCCGCTGGCGACCTCTGGAGCGGCGGACAACGCGCTCCTCAGCACCTCGCGCGTGGATGGGGCGCCGGTGGGCATCAGCTCGCTGAAGCTCGCGGGAGGGCAGGGGATCAACACGGGTGCAGGCGCGATTGCGCTTGGCACGGGCGGGTTGCTTTACACCGGCGCGGGAGATGCGTCGATCACAGGCAGTGGCGTGCTTTCCGGCGCCACCGCTGGCGACGAACTTGTCATCAATACCGTAACTGGCACGCTGGAAATCTCGAACCCGCTCATCGGCGCGGGCGCAAGCGGACTCACGAAAACCGGCAGCGGCACGCTCTTCCTGAGCGGCACTTCCGTCTTTACCGGGCCGGTGAATGTCAACGGCGGCACGGTGGCAATCATCGGGCCGGGCGGCACGAACCAGGCATCGGCTCTCGGGGCCATCACCAGCGCGCGCAACCTGAACCTGAACGGGGGCACCTTCCGCATCTTGGGCGACTACGATCCGAATGCGGCTACGCTCCAGATCGCGACCGGCTCAGCAGGCGGCACGGCGCGTGTGGACTTCGGTGGGACGCTCCTTTTGAACGACGCAAGTCAGCTTCAAGGTTCGGGCGACCTGACGCTCACCGGCGGCGGACGCTACACGCTCGGCACTGGCTACGCTGGCTTCGGCGGCGCGGTGACGATGGACGGCGGTGTGCTCGGCGTGAGCACCATCGGCTCGCTTGGCGGTCGCGCTGAGCAGTCGGTCACACTCCGGGCAGGCAGTGCGCTGATCAACAACATCGGCGCCGCGGTCGGCATCGTCGGACTGCCGAACAACCTCGTGCTGGAGGGCGGCGCGGAGCTCTACAACCTCGGCGCCGACCGGGGCTTCACCGGCAACATCCAGCTCAGCGGCACGAACACGATCGGGCTCGTGGAGCGCGACAACGTCGCGCAAACCCGCCAGGTATATCTCACCGGCCGGGTCAGCGGCACGGGGGTGATTTTGAACGTCGCGGGCAACATCAATACCAGCACGCTTTCTCTTTCCAGCGGCTCGAACGACCTCAGCGGCACGATCAAACTCGGCACCAATGTGGCGCTCGAAGCGCGCACGCCTGGCTCGCTCGGCACCGGCACCGGTGATGTGACCGTGACTCTCGACGGCGCCAACTCCCGGCTGCTGCTGCGCCATTATCAGAACGGCGATTACATGACCAACGTGGTGGTCAATAACCTCGCCGAGCTGAACTCAGATCGTCTCGTGAACTTCAACGCTGGCGCGAACCAGCTCCTCTCCATCAATAATCTGACGGTGAACAGCGGCACATCGATCCTCGGCATCAACGGCGGCAACGGCTATACGACCCGTGTGGCAGGCACCGCGACGATGAATGCAAGCCCGATCCTGAGTGCGACTGGCGCGAACATCCTGTTTGAAAACGGCATCAACTACGCGGTCGCAGGCTCAGTGCTCGATAAACGCGGCGGTGCCTCGGTGATCCTGCGCGGTCCTCCAACAACACGGGCGACACGCTGCTGCAAGGCGGACTCCTGCAGTTGCGCGGCGCGACTGGCTCCCTGCCAAATACCGCGTCCCTCAACTTGCGCGGCGGCGAGCTGCGCATCGAAAATGGCGACGTGATCAACACGGCACGGATCAACCCCGCGGCGAGCCTCGTGCTTGGCGGCGGCACCCTGCGCATCAATGGAGACCAGACTTTGCCTGGTGCAGCCTCGACTACGGTTCCGGCGGGCAACACTGTCCTGGTGTTTAATCCTCAGAGCGAAACCGTCGCCTCCTCGATCTCGCTCGGCTCGGTGGCGAATCCCATGGTGCGCACGCTGGGTGCCACGCTGCAGGTGCAGGTTGCGGAAAATGGCGGCGCGGCAGTGGGCTCAGCGACGATTGGGAATCTCCGAGTTTCGCCGCGCATCCTCATCCCGGGGCTGGCGAACAGCGCTGCCAACACCGTGGTCCCCGGCATCTTCGGCAACAACGGCCTCGACTTCGTGACGTATGACGGCACGACCACCGACAGTGGCCAGCCGCTTGGCATTCGCGAGCTGCGCAATCCTGGCTCGGTCAATTCGCCTTTCTACGCCAATGACCCGGCGGAAACGGGGTGGAATGACACTGTCATCTCACGCACGGTGACTGCGCGCACACTGACGGCGAACCGCGCCCTGGAGGCGCTGAAAGTGGAAGCGGCGGTTGCCATTGCGCTGACGACCTTCAATCTGCGCATCGAAACCGGCGGCATCATCGCGGGGAGCGCCACAAGCATCACCAGCACCGCCGCGACAGGCTTCCTGACTGCGGGGCCTGCAACACCCGGCGCAAACCCGGTCGAGCTTTTCCTCGGCGGCAACAACACGTTGACCATCACGGCACCGATCGCGAACAACGGCTCGCAGGCCGTGGCCCTGGTGAAGACCGGCAGCAACACCCTGCTGCTCGACACCACTGCCAACACCTACACGGGCGGCACATTCCTCAACTCCGGCACGATCACCGCCCAGAATATTGCCAGTCTGGGCGCAGCGGCGAATACGCTGAATCTGAATGGCGGCACGCTTACCCTGAACGTCAGCAGCACGAGCGCGACCGCAGCTCTGGGTGGCTTTGGCCAGAACGTCGTGGTGAACTCCAACAACTCGGTGATCGTGCTCGATAACGGCACGGCGGCCGGTGCCCTTACCGACTACGACTATGCGCTCGGCAGCCTCTCGATCAACGGTCCCTACACGCTCGGTATACGCGGATTTGACAGCGAAGACCTCGCTTTCACCAGCGCGAGCTTCACCGGCACGCCGACCATCGATCTCCCGCAGGCAGGGGGTGGCAGCAATCCAAACACGGCTGCGGCCGCCACTGTCATTACGCTCGGTGGTGCGATCACCGGCTCAGGTTTCTACGTCAGCTCGAGCGGCAACACCGACAATACCTCGCCCACGCTGCAGATCGGCGCGGCAGATGCAGTCGCAAACACCTACAGCGGCAAGCTGATCACGCTGCCGGGCAGCAACAACGACGATCTGATCATTCAACTGAACAAAGTGGCCGGCACGACTGCGGTGACGGGTGACATCGAGATGGACGGAGGTGTCGTGCGGCTCCTGGCTGCCAACCAGATCGCGGACACCAGCAACCTGGTGCTGAACAACGGCCTGATGGACTTCAACGGCCAGACGGAGACGATCGCCAGCGTTACGATGAATGGCGGGCGCTTCTCCACGGGCGCTGGCGCCGTCACAATCACAGGCGACGCCAACATCAATGGGGTGAGCTCGTTCGTCGGCACTGAGGGATTCAACGTCAGTCCTCTCGGCGGTGTTCTTTCCGTCCAGGGAACGACCCGGCTTGGTCCGTTCAGCAAGACCACAGTCGGTGCCGACAATGCGACCTTGAGCCTGAATGCGCTGGAACTCACCGGCGCGACCATTACTCAGATCAATGCCGGTGGCTCAGACATCACGCGCCTCAGCGGCGACGTGACCACCTTTGCTAATGCGGTGCCATCGAACATTGGGAACTCGACTGATTCCGACACCTTCACTGAACTCAACGGCACACGCACTTTCACGGTGGCTGACGGCGGAGCGGGTCTGGATCTTGTGATCAGTTCCGTCTTGCGCAACAGCACTGCGCCGGTGGCAGTTGGCGGCTTGGTGAAGGCTGGCCCAGGCACGATGCAACTCCAAGGTGGGGGAACGGCAAACTCCTTCACCGGTCCGGTGACGATCAACGAAGGCTCGCTTGTTCTATTCAAAACCGCCGGGGTCAATGCGCTCAACACTGGTGCCGTGACGGTCGGCGACGGTGTCGGTGGTGCAAAGGCCGACAAGCTGGTCCTCCGCAGCAGCAACCAAATCGCAGATGCGGCTGCGGTGACGGTTTCCGCCTCCGGCGTTCTGGATCTGCAAAGCTTCAACACCAGTGAGCAGATCGCATCGCTTGCGGGAGCAGGCGCGGTCGATGTCGGCACCGGTGGCACGCTCACAGTGAGCGGTGCCGCGGACGCTTCCTTCGCGGGAACAGTCCAGGGCGGTGGCGGCATCACCAAGGGTGGCGCAAGCGTATGGACGCTCTCCGGGGCGAGCAATTACCTCGGCGCAACAACAATCACCGGCGGCACGCTGCTGGTGAATGGCTCCATTGCCGGAAGCACAACGACAGTTGGCAGCACCGCAACGCTCGGCGGCAGCGGCACCGTCGCGGATGTGACGGTCTCCAGCGGCGGCAACGTCGCACCCGGCAGCAACGGCCTTGGCCTGTTGGGCATGGAGGATTTTAGTCTCCAGTCCGGCGGCAAGCTGACCCTGGAAATCGGCGGCAACGCGCGCGGGACGGGCTACGACGCGGTGAATGTCACCGGCGGCGTCACTCTCGCCGGCGACTTGCAAGGTTCACTGATCAACGCCTTTACGCCGGGTGCGACTGATGTGTTCTTTGTGCTGGTGAATGACGGAACGGACGCAATCAGCGGCACCTTCAACGGGCTCCCGCAGGATGGCACGGTCGTCTTTAGCGGCCAGACCTTCACTGTGACCTACACCGCGAACTTTGAAGCGCCGGGTGGGCCGGCGTTCAGTGGCGGCAACGACGTGGCGCTTTTGGTGCCCGAACCCACCTCCGCTGCTTCGCTACTGACCGGCGTAATGTCGATTCTCGGCTTGAAGCGCTTCCGCCGCCGTCGCAGATAAGCGCCGACACTCGCGAGCATTCGAGCAAGGACTGAAAAATGGGCCGGTTCTCGAAAGAGAGCCGGCCCGTTTGATTTTTCCAAGAAGGCGAATCGGATAACCTGCCCACTTGGAGCAGTTTTCGTTTGCGTGAGCCCGCGCCGCCTTCGCTCCGATCTCTCCACTGCGCTCCGGGCACCGTTTTTCCTCGAAGCTGCATCGCTCGCCGAAGCTTTGGCCAGCATGACACCGCGCAGAGCAAGAGCTTATCCAAATGAAACGCGCTCTGAAACCGTTTCTCTGACGGATCACCACATCGAGTAAGTCTTCACCACGTAGGTGCGGCTCTGTTCTGCGCTCAAGTAGAATTTGCCACCTGTTGCAGAGCCTAGAATACAGACAAGCGACATGGCAGGCCCAGAGCCAGACAAAGGCCACCGTCAAATGAATGCCCCACGCCAAAGGAATGCACTCGCACCGACTTAACATCGCGTTAAGACGAATTAAGGCTGCGCTCCCGATGGTGTGATCGCTGGAAGCACGTTTCGAGCAGATGCCACTCGGGTGACAGCTTTCCCACTCCGTTGGTTTTGCACAAAAGTATTGTTGTCGCCCAACGTAGCCCACGGGCCAGTGGGAATTTCGTCAAACTCGACGAATTTCCAGTCGGTGACGTCCGTATCGTTCATGCCGAGGAAGTCCCGCACGGCGGGTGAAACGTCAAGACCAGCGCCTTTATTCAGGTTCGGTTTCGGCCGTTCGGTGCCGAAGACATACTGCCAATGGTCCGTCCGAAACGGACCGCAATCTTCCCATTGCGCATAGCAAACTTTCCCTTTGTAGCGAATCGCAAGCCAGCGTCCTTTCAAAACAGTCTTCCCGGACGCCTTAAAATCCTGCTTGAACCAGGGAATCACCAAGGCGGCCTCAGGTTTGTGCCCGTCTTTTTGCAGATCGTTGTAAGGGAGCGCCACGTAAAAGGGGTTCTGCCGCGGAGTGAAGCTCGCCGGGATGAAATTTACCCGGCTGGCATGTTCCGGGTCGTCCGTCCCGCCATAGTTCTCAGCCCATTTCGAGTCCCACGAACTTGCGTAGTTCGGCACCGGATTGTTCTTGGTTGGCGCTTCTCCCACCCAAAATGTCGTCGTCACGATCCCGTTCTTCCAAGCAAACCGTTCGGCTCCCGGCCGAGGAAGGGCATTGAGGCTGGTCGGAGCTTGACTGGGCAATTCTGACGGTGACAGCACCGACTCTCTCAATTTCCTGGCCAGCTTTCCTTCTTCGGCCTTGATCGAGCCGTGTGGCAGCAGCGACGCCGCGGATACGAGGAGTAGGAAAGAGAAATGAAGGGAGCGTCTGGAAAACATGGTCGTAGGAATTGGGGGCGGCAATCGGGAAGCTCACAATTTCTCCCATCAGATGATTCGCAGCCCGCAACATTTTAGTGGGTGTTCAAGAAGGACGCGGGGATGCAAGTTGCGCTCAGCGTCGCATGCAGGTGCCATCCGTCAACCGGACCTGGGCGGCTGGATTGTGAAAGGATGATAGTATTTCCCCTAGCGGACGCCCTACGGAAAGCGTTCTCAAGAATACAGAATTTCCCACGGATGAGAGTTGCAAGTGGTAAGGAAACGATCGTCGAGGAGCCGGACGTGAGGAGAATTTTCGCAGTGGTTGGTGTTAAACCAACGAAGATCAGGCGCGCAGCACGTGGAAAAGTGATGCTAATCCACCTCGAGCCGCAACCGTTGCGAGCTGAGTTTCGTCGTGAGCTTGCAACTTCGACCAGCAGGCAGGACGTTTGCTGCTCTGTGAGCCACGAAACCGGTCAAGAAACCACGTTTTCACTTTCACCGGCCACTCGCACGGCGCTGATCATCGGGGCTTTCTTTCTAGGCCTGATTGGCCTGGCCACTTTCTGGGTCGCGCGCGAGGCCCTCCGTATCAAGCGCCAAAACGAGCAGATGCGCGCGGAAACGAGTCCGCTTAGCACCGAGATGGTTTGGATCACCGGCGGGAAGTTCACGATGGGCGGCGTCGGGGATGACGTGCCGCCGGACGAGCTGCCGCGGCATGATGTGAGGGTCGATGGCTTCTGGATGGATAAAACAGAGGTCACCAACGAGCAGTTTGCTGCGTTTGTGGGCGCGACGCGGTATGTGACCGTGGCGGAACGTCCGCTTTCTTCAAAGACGACGCCCGGACTGCTCCCGGAGTTTGAGGGGAAAGCCGCGTCATTGTGCTTCCTTGCACCAAAGCCCGGGGAACCGCTTGTTGGAGATGCTCATCAGTGGTGGATGCCAGTGGCTGGTGCTAATTGGAGGCATCCCGAGGGTGAGGGATCGAATCTTGCCGGGCGCGAAAAACACCCGGTGGTGCATGTGTGCTACGAGGACGCTGTCGCCTATTGCAAGTGGGCGGGCAAACGACTTCCGACCGAGGCAGAATGGGAATATGCCGCGCGAGGTGGGATCGATTCTGAACCGTTTGTGTGGGGGGCCGAGATGAAGCCGGGCGGCAAATGGATGGCGAATATCTGGCAGGGTGAGTTCCCGGCCGAGCGCCTCGCCGAGGATGGTTTCGCGGGCACTGCGCCGGCAGGGAGTTTCCCGGCAAACAACTTCGGCCTCCACGACATGGCTGGAAACGTGTGGGAACTGACCGAAGATTGGTATCGCTCGGATACTTACGCACACCGCACGAAGAACCCGGATCGCGCTGCCCGTCGCAACCCAAAAGGGCCGGAAGATTCCAAAGATCCCGACGAGCCCGGCGTGTGGAAGAAAGTGACGCGAGGCGGCTCCTTCATGTGTGCGGACAATTACTGCCGCGGGTATCGTCCCAGCGCGCGGATGAAAACGGCACCGGACACCGGCTTGCAAAACACGGGGTTCCGTTGTGTCCGAGACGCAGGGACACGGTAATCTGCCGATCAGGATTCGGGTTTTTCGACGCTGCTTTGGCGCGGGATCGCGCTCAACCGCCTGAAGCGCGTCCGAGCCGATTGGGGAAGTTCGCGGGTTCCAGTCGCTGCTGAGATTGGAGGCTGAGGGATTCGAACCCCCGACCAACACGATGTAAACGTGCCGCTCTACCGCTGAGCTAAGCCTCCCAAGAAGTGGCAACGGTTAGCATCACTCACAGCGCAACGCAACTGCGCTGACCGCGCGGATGGAAGCAAACTTGAGTGGACACGCCGCTCCCGGCGGGCCGAGAATTCAAGCGTTGCGTGTCCAGTCGAGGAAGAGTGGCATTTTGGGTCCGAGGAGCGTTCGGCACAACCCTGTTTCTGGCTTCTGAGCTGTCGAGATCGCGCCGCATGCGCGGCGATATGCACGTGAGTCAGCGGGAAGCAAACCCTCGGAGTGGCTACGGCGTGTTCCGCAGCAGCACGCCCAGCGAAACTGGGTCCGCGCGAAGCCGACATAAACCGTCTCAATCCACCTGGGAAAGTGGTGCCGTCCCCGCCTCACGGTGGATTCACACGACAAACGATGCACTCGCGGCACGCAAACAGCTTACTATAATTTCTATAACAGATATAGAAGTCATGAACCGCTGTCTAGCTATCTTCGCCCTGCTCCTCGTTGCCAAGCTCTCTGCTTCGGCAGGCGCTGACCTCGGCTTCGCCACGAGCCGCACCCCTTACGATGCTTTCATGCGCCCTGTTCGGCAGGTGCTTGGTTCACTGGAGGGCGACGGTTCGAGCATGGACCGCGTGCAGGGTTTAATGCGGACCGGTCGCGGTTTCCGCTACGCCTTCACGGAGCCCTACACTGCAGCGCTGCCAGCAGTCACCGCGTCGCTTCACGCTGGGGATTGCAAAGCGAAAGCGCTCTGGCTTTGCGACCAGATCGGGGACGAAAACGTGCGCTTCGTGGTCGGGAAGGCGCGCAGCACTTCAAAGCTCTCCCACGCCTGGGTGATGTGGAAAGATGAAGGCCGCTGGTGGATCCTCGATTGCACGAACCTAAGCCGGCCGATCCCTGCCGACAGCGTGCCACGCAATCAATACATTCCGCTGTATTCCTGGAGCAAAACCGGCACGTATCGTCACGAAGCGACGGACCTCTTCGCCGCTGGCACAGTGGCAGGCAGTCGTGGCGGACCAGTGGCCTCGCGGAATCAAACGCGCTGAAGTCCAAAATCCTCCTTTTTCATGGGCTGCAAGCGCTCGGGTCGAAAGGCTCGGGCGTTTGCATTTTGCGAGGCTCGCCGGTTCTACCTGCGACTCGATGTGATTACCCGGATTGCGCGACGCAAGCGGCACCGGCTTGGACACGAATTGGAACAGCCGTGACGACGAGATTATCGCGAAACTCAGCGGCGACAGTGACTCGCCGAAGATCCTGAAGGTGACGCCGGCTCTCGGCGTGCGACTCCGCCCACAGGCCAGTGTTTCCGCCAGGACGACGCAAAAACAGCGTCAGGTTTTTCGTGCGCTCGTTCCTGCGCCCGGCGTGGAGATTTCAGCTAGGATCGCTGCCGCAGAGCCAGCGGCGCACCGTTGGTAAAAGCGGTTCTTTGCAGCGGCATTGGGCGCGCGCTTGCAGTTATCCAGGCAATCCACGGCTTTCAGCTTCACCTTTTCCGCCATGCCTCCGACTGTGATTTCACGTTGGAGCGCCTCCCACAGCTCTTTGCCTCCATTCCTCCAGCAGTTCTTTTTGGCGCACACTCGCACAGTGCAGACGGCGCACGGAGCTGGCTGGAGACCGTGCGCTGGACTTCGATCGATTACCTCTACCCCGAGCACGACGCGCCGCACGGAGCCGGAGCGCTCGTTGCTTTCTTCAAGTCCGGAGACTGCGATGTGCTGTCCGGGCTGAAGCTGATCGGCGAGCTGACTGCGGAGATCCTTTCGCACTTTCAGCCGCCACTCCTCGGTCCCCCTGCGGAGCACCATCCGGCGCTTGCCGGCATCATCCCGGATGAACCCGGTGAACTCGCCACGGAGTTCAAACTTTACCGGCGGCAACCCGCTCATCGCAAAGCAGAGATGTGGGGTGTCGCAGCGATGGGTGATGCGACATGCGGAAGGAGAAACCAGAGCGGCGGCATACA
>CAXSDZ010000089.1:4995-6706 GCA_964235505.1 uncultured Chthoniobacteraceae bacterium | reverse complement strand
GCTTGGAAGCATCTTCCCCACACACCGATTTTGCGCGCGGGCGGATCGAGGCGAAGTGCCCCGAAGTATCCGGCGAACGCTCGCACATTTCACCCTCCACTTTCACTTGGCACGTCTGCGCCTCGTCCCTAGCATCCGCCGCCCATGAAGAAAGCCGCATCCCTGCTGGTTCTTGGTTTCTCCCTCAGCGCCTTGTTTCTCCCGATCGGGTGCAAGCCCAGCGGAGACGCCGCGAATGAAATCCGCGTCGGCGAATTCGCGTCGCTCACCGGCAAGGAAGCGACCTTCGGCATCTCCTCGCACGAGGGGACCGTGCTCGCCGTGGAAGAGCTGAACGCTGCAGGTGGCCTGCTCGGAAAAAAGGTGACGCTGCTCACGGAAGACAATCAATCGAAAGCGGGTGAATCGGCGAACGCAGTGAACAAGCTCATCGCCAAGGACAACGTGGTGGCGATCCTCGGTGAAGTCGCCAGCTCGCGGTCGCTGGAAGTCGCGCCCATCTGCCAGCAAAACGGCGTCCCGCAAATCTCTCCCTCCTCAACCAATCCGAAGGTCACCGAGACCGGTGACTTCATTTTCCGCGTCTGCTTCATCGATCCTTTCCAAGGCACGGTGATGGCGAACTTCGCGCGCAACACGCTCAAGGCGCAGAAGGTCGCAGTCTTCACGGACGTGAAAAGCGACTACTCGAAAGGGCTGGCGCGCTTCTTCAAAGAGGGCTTCTCAAAGGCTGGCGGCACGATCGTTTCAGAGCTCGACTTCAATGGCGGTGACAAGGATTTCAAAGGGCAGCTCACCTCGATCAAAGGAGCAAATCCCGAGGCTCTTTTCGTTCCCGGCTACTACACCGATGCCGCGCTGATCTGCATCCAGGCCAAGGAAGTGGGGTTGAATATCCCGATCTTCGGCGGCGACGGTTGGGAAAGCGACAAGCTGATCGAGATCGGCAAAGAAGCGGTGGAAGGGACCTATTTCTCGACCCATTACGCGCCGGACGTCGGCACGGAAAAGAGCAAAGCGTTCGTGGAGTCTTACAAGAAACGCTACGGCGGCAAGGCGCCCGACGGCATGGCCGCGCTCGGCTACGATGCCGCCATGATCCTCGCCGACGCGATCAAGCGCACCAACTCCACCGATGGCAAAACCGTGCGGAACGCGCTCGCGGCGACGAAGGATTTCGACGCGGTGACGGGCAAGATCACGATCAACGCCAAGCGCGATGCGGAAAAGCCGGCAGTGATCCTGCAGATCAAAGGCGGGAAGTTCGTTTACGTCGAAACGATCGCGCCGACTCTGTAACGTTCGGCTGCTGAACGCCACGCGCCGCCCGCATGGAATACCTGCAGCAGCTCATCAACGGCCTCGCGCTCGGCGCGATCTACGCGTTGATCGCGCTCGGCTATACGATGGTTTATGGCGTCCTGCGGTTCATCAATTTCGCGCACTCAGACGTGCTCATGCTCGGGGCGTTCGCCGCTTTTTACCTCACTCCGCTGATCACTCCACCACTCGGCGCGCAGTCCATCGGCGCCGCGCTCGCCGTCATCCTTTTGTCCGCTGCGATCTGCGCGTGCATTGGGATGTTGATTGAGTTTCTCGCCTATCGGCCGCTGCGCAAACGCCCGCGCCTCGCGGTGCTGATCACGGCGATCGGCGTTTCGCTTTTCATCGAATTCACCGCCCAGCACGGCAAGGTTTTTGGTGCAGCGAC
>CAXSDZ010000089.1:955-4944 GCA_964235505.1 uncultured Chthoniobacteraceae bacterium | reverse complement strand
TTTCCCAGCCTGCTGCCGCAGACGAACGTCACCCTCGGCGCGCTACGCATTTCCAGCAACGACCTCGTCGTGCTCGCCCTGACCGCCGTGTTGCTCACCGGCCTCGCCTTCATCGTGCAGCGCACCAAGATCGGGATGGCAATGCGCGCGGTGTCCTTCAATGAGCAGGCTGCCGCGCTGATGGGGGTGAACGTGAATCGCGTCATCTCGTTCACGTTTGGACTCGGCTCCGCCCTGGCTGCGGTCGCTGGCATTTTTTAGGCGATGCGCGCACCCGGTATCGAGCCGCTCATGGGCATTCAGCCCGGGCTGCGCGCCTTCATCGCCGCGGTGCTCGGCGGCATCGGCAACCTGCCCGGCGCGGCGCTCGGCGGCGTCGTGCTCGGCGTGCTGGAGACGTTCTTCGGCGGCATGCCCGGCCTGTCGAATTATCGCGATGGCATCGCTTTCGCGATCCTCATCCTGATCCTGCTGTTTCGCCCGTCCGGCCTCCTTGGCAAGGCGCAAGTGGAGAAAGTCTGAGCTGTTTTCCTTCCGAGATGCGTCGCGACCCGAAACTTTTTCTCCTGCTCGCAATCGCTGCGGCGGTCGGTTTGTCGCTCACGTCCGGCGCATTCAACCGCTACTATCTCGGCATCGCGGTGGATGTCGGCATCAACATCATCCTCGCGGTTTCGCTGAATCTCATCAACGGACACACCGGCCAGTTCTCGCTGGGGCACGCGGGATTCATGGCGGTCGGCGGCTTCGTCGCGGCGAAGCTTACCCTCGTGTTCGGCCCGTCGCTGCCGGCAGCGGCCCAGCCTTTTCTTTTCCTGCTCGCCCTGGCTGCGGGCGGGGTCGTCGCAGCTCTCGCGGCACTCGCGGTGGGCGTGCCGTCGCTGCGGTTGCGCGGCGATTACCTCGCGATCGTGACGCTCGGTTTTGGCGAAATCATCCGCGTCATTTTTCAAACGAGCGATTGGTCCGGTGCGGCCACCGGCCTGACCGGCATCGCCAGGCTCACGAATCTCGCGTGGGCTTGGGGTTTCGCCGCCCTGACTGTTTATGTGGTCGGCTGCCTCGTCTGCTCCACGTATGGCCGCGGCTTCATCGCGGTGCATGATGATGAGCTCGCCGCGAGCGCCATGGGCATCAATCCCGTGCGCTACAAGGTCACCGCGTTTGTGATCGGCGCCTTTTTTGCCGGGATCGCCGGCGGGCTTTACGCGCACCACAAGCTGGTGCTGAAGCCCGACAGCTTCGACTTCATCAAAAGCATCGAGCTCGTCGTCATGGTCATCCTCGGCGGCATGGGGCGCACGGCGGGCGTCGTGCTCGCGGCGATCCTGCTTACCATTCTGCCCGAGCTCCTGCGCCCGATCGCGGAGTATCGCATGATCATCTATTCGCTGCTGATCATCGGGCTCATGCTCACGCGCCCACAGGGCTTGTTCACGTTTGGCCGGAAGCTCCCCGCATGAGCACTTCCGACGCGCTGCTGGAGCTGGAGCAAGTGACCATCCGCTTCGGCGGACTCACGGCAGTCGGTGAACTCGATCTCCGCGTCGGCCCGCGCGAGCTGGTCGGGCTCATCGGCCCGAACGGCGCGGGCAAGACCACAGCGTTCAATCTCATCACGGGCGTGTATCAGCCGACCGCCGGGCGCATCGCTTTTCGCGGGGAAGAGACGCGCGGCCAGCGGCCCCATGCGCTCGCGAAACGCGGCGTGTCGCGCACCTTTCAAAATATCCGGCTCTTCGCCTCGATGAGCGTCTTCGATAATGTCCGCACCGCCATGCAGGTGCATCGTCCGCACGGCATCCGGGATGCGCTGCTGCGGATGAGCTCCTTCCGCCATGGCGAGGCCGAGGTGGAGTCGCGCGTGATGGAGTTGCTCCAAATCTTCGGGCTCGATGCGCAGCGCGATGCGCTCGGAAAATCGCTCCCTTACGGCGACCAGCGCCGGCTCGAGATCGTGCGCGCACTTGCCACGCAGCCGCGGCTGCTGCTGCTCGATGAGCCCGCTGCGGGCATGAACCCGACGGAGAAGCAGGAACTCATGGAGCTGATCCGATTCGTGCAGACTAAATTCGAGATCGCGGTGCTGCTCGTGGAGCACGACATGAAAGTCGTGATGGGCATCTGCCAGCGGATCGCGGTGCTCGACTACGGGCGCAAGATCGCAGAGGGCACGCCGGACGAAATCCGCGCCGACCCGAAAGTGATCGCCGCATATCTCGGCCAGGAGGAGGACGGCGATGCTTGAGCTGCGCGACCTGCACGTCAGCTACGGGGCGATTTCTGCGCTGCACGGCATCTCGCTGGAAGTGAAGAAAGGCGAGATCGTGACGCTGATCGGGGCGAATGGCGCGGGCAAGACGACCACGCTGCGCGCCATCTCCGGCCTCGTGAAACCCCGCTCCGGCACGATCCATTTCGAGGGTGAGGAAATCGGCGGCCGCGCGGCTCACGTGATCGTGGGCCGCGGCCTGGCGATGAGTCCCGAGGGCCGCATGATCTTCGCCAATCTCACGGTCGCCGAGAACTTGCAGATGGGCGCGTATCTTCGCCGCGACCGGGCGAACTTCCCGAAAGATCTCGATTACGTCTTCGGCATTTTCCCCCGGCTGAAGGAACGCATCGCGCAGACTGCCGGCACGCTCAGCGGCGGCGAACAGCAGATGCTGGCGATCGGCCGGGCGCTCATGAGCAAACCGAAGTGCCTCATGCTCGATGAGCCGTCGCTCGGCATCGCGCCGATCCTGGTGCGGACGATCTTCGAGAAGATCGTGGAAGTGAACCGCGAACTCGGCCTCACAATTCTGCTCGTGGAGCAAAATGCCAACCTCGCGCTCAAGATCTCACACCGCGCCTACGTGCTGGAAACCGGCCGGATCATCCTGCAAGGCGAGTCCTCCACCTTGCGTGAGAATGAAGAAGTGCGCGCCGCGTATCTCGGCGGGCCGTAGCGATCGGCACGGCGGAGGAAATGGCGCTCATTCCGGGTCAAGCGCGCGCTCCGAGAGCCTCGCGCGGCGAGTGCAAAGCGCAGCAAGATTCACCTTGTCACCTTCGGGGTGCTGTGCCAGCTTCGCCGTCCTTTTTCCGACAGGACTTCGCATTCATATGGCATACGCAATTTTTAAAACCGGCGGGAAACAATACCGCGTCGCGCAGGGAGACATCGTCGATGTCGAGAAACTCGAAGGAGAAGCGGGCGGGCAGGCCACCTTTTCCGAGGTCCTCTTTTACGCGGATGGCGACAGCTTCAAGACGCTGGCCGAGCTGAAGGGCGCATCGGTCACGGCGGAAGTCGTCGAGCAGCGCAAGGCGAAGAAAGTCATCGCCTACAAATACCGCCGCCGGAAAGGCTACCACCGCACCGTTGGGCATCGGCGCAAAATCACGCGGCTCAAGATCACAGGTATCTCGCTTTAAAAAAACCTAAACCTCACTTCTTCGATCCATGGCACATAAGAAAGGTCAAGGCTCCGTCAAAAACGGACGCGACAGCGTCAGCAAGCGGCTCGGCGTCAAAAAGTTCGGCAGCGAAAGCGTGGTCGCCGGCAACATCATCATCCGCCAGCGTGGCACGAAATTTAAGCCCGGTGTGAATGTCGGCCTCGGCCGCGATTACACCATCTGGGCGCTGGTCGATGGCAAGGTCCGCTTCGATCGCGAAGGGCGCCGGGTGAACGTCGATCCTGTGGCAGCGCTCGTGAGCTGAACAGGTTCACCGCACTGCATTTTTCAGAAGCGCTTCGGCCGAAAGGCCGAAGCGCTTTTTTTGTGCGAACGGACTCGCTTTCGGCAGCCGATCTCACATGGCTCGCCACACGAGATCTGCGATCAGGATCAACACCAGCGAAGTCACCGCGATCCCGGTTTCCACGACCGTCCACGTTTTGAGCGTCTGCGGCACGGTCATGCCGATGTATTCCTTCACGAACCAGAACCCGGAATCGTTCACGTGCGAAAGGATCAGCGACCCGGCGCCCATCGACAGC
>CAXSDZ010000089.1:0-945 GCA_964235505.1 uncultured Chthoniobacteraceae bacterium | reverse complement strand
CTCGAGATTGATGCCCGTATGCGCCGCGACAAAAGGCTTCATCAAGCCTGCGGCCATCGTGACCGCGACCGTCGCGGAGCCCACCGTGATCCGCAGCATCCCGGCGATCAGCCAGCCGAGGACCAGCGGCGACACCGGCGCGCGCGCCGCGAGATCCGCGATGGCCTGGCCGACGCCGGAAGCATTCAGCACCGCGGAAAAGCCGCCGCCCGCCCCGATGACCAGAAAGATGCTCGCCGCCGGGCCGACACACTCTTCGGTGAACTTCAAGATGCGCCCCGCGCCGAGACCGACGCTGCGGCCAAAGCTCCAGAACGCAAAAAGCACCGCGATCAGCATCGCAACCGTCGGCGCGCCGATGAAGTCCGCCGCTTCGCGAATTGAGACGAGCGAATGTGCGCGCTCGATCTCCGCCGCACCAATCGTCGCCGGCATGGAAGCTGGCGCGCTTGTCCAATCCACGAATCCTGACGGGGAAGCTGCGACCCTCGCTTCCAGCTTCGTAATATCGGCGCGGCTCGGTAGCAGCACGTCGGTCGTGGTGGCGACGAGCATCAGCAGCACGGGCAGCAGCATCGTGAAAAGGCTCAGCGCGAAGCTCGGTCGGCGCGGGGCGCTGCCGACGCCGCTCGATTGCGCGCCTAGGCCACCGATTTCCACCGGCACGCGCGGCGAGACCCAGCGCGCGAGCAAGGGCCCGGTCACCAAAGCTGTCGGCAGGCCGATCGCCAGAGACCACAGGATCGTCTTGCCGGTGCCGGCGCCGATTTCAGCAATGGCAACCATCGGCCCGGGATGCGGTGGGATGAGTCCGTGAGCCGTGGAAAGGCCGGCGGCGAGCGGCAAGGCAAGGCGCAAGATCGGGAGCCCGGTTTCGCGGGCGAGCGTGAACGCGATGGGGCCGAGCAGCACGATGCCGACGCCGAAGAAGACCGAGATGCCGAC
>CAXSDZ010000088.1:16790-17045 GCA_964235505.1 uncultured Chthoniobacteraceae bacterium | reverse complement strand
GGACCAGACCGGGAAAGCGCTTCTCACCAGCAGCCCATTTGGCGACATCGCGCTGCGGGCGACCATGGCGGGTGAGCGCGTGGTGGCTGGCGATTGGAGCGGGCAGATCAGCGTCTTTTCTTTTCCAGACGCCAAAAAACTCGGCGACTTGACGCCCAATCCGCCGCCGCTCATCGAGCAACTCGCCTCCGCGGGAAAGCGCCTTGCCGATGCGCAAGCCACGATGCCCGCGCTCCAGCAGGCGCTCGCCGTCGC
>CAXSDZ010000088.1:0-16780 GCA_964235505.1 uncultured Chthoniobacteraceae bacterium | reverse complement strand
TTCACCAAGTGTGCTGCCGCGGCCAAGCCTGCCCAGGATGGAGCGGACAAAGCTGCGGAGCTGAACAAGAAGATCGAAGCGCAGAACGCGGAAGTTGCCAGGCTGCGCGAAGAGCGCGCGAAGCATGCGCAAGGCACGCCGGAATACGCCGGAGCCAACGAAAAGGTGCAGGCGAAAAAAGCCGAACTCGCGCAGATGCAGGCCGCGCTCGCAGAGGCGTCGCAGAAGACCGCGCCCGCTCCCGTGGTTGCGCCTGCGCCCACCACCACGGACGAGATCGCAAAGGCAAAAGCGGCGCTGGAGGGCGCGCAAACTCAGGTCGCCACGGCGGCGCTGGAGGTGGAGCGCTGGAAAAGGGCGCAGGCATTCATGACCGTTCACAACGCGAAGCAATCGTTCGCGGATTTGCAGGCGCGCTATGATGAAGCAATCAGCACTGCGAAGGATTCGCTCACTCCTGTGGAGAAGCTGCGCACTGACATCGCAGCGGCCGAGAAACTGTTGGCTGATGCTCCGGTTCAGCTCAAAGCCAAGGAGCAACTCGTGGCCGATGCGCGCACCGCGAGCGAATCGCTGAGCCAGGGGATCGGGCGCGCTGAAGCGGCGCTGGCGGATTTGGAAGCGAAGGCGAAGAGCGGGACCGAAAGCTCTCTCAAAGCGACGGCGGAAAACATGGAGTTCGCGAGGAAGCTCGAAGCCCAGACTGCCGAAGTGGCCAAGCTGCGCGAGGATCGTGCGCGGCAGGCGAGCGGCACACCTGAATACACGGCCGCCGACGCAAAGGTGCAGGCGTTAAAAGGCGAGATGGCACAGACTGAAATCGCGCTTGCTGCGGCCAAGTTGAAAGTCGAAGCGTCGAAGCCGGAAGCCGAGCCTATGCGTGCCGAGGTGGCAAAGGCGAAGGATGCACTGGAGAAAACGCGCATCGATGCCAAGTCCGCATCCGACAAGCTCGCCGCAGCGGAGACGGCGCTCGCGAAGGCTAAGAAAGGTGTGGATGACGCGAAAGCTTCGCTGGCGGAGCTACGCAAGAAGACCGCGGAAACAACGCGCACGGCGCAGGCGACAAAGACCGAGGCAGAGCGGCAGGCAGCCGCGCTCCATAAGGAACTGCAAGCGGCGAAGACAACCAGCGAACGCGCTCAAGCCGACTTCGACCGTCGCTATCACTCCGGCCAGAAGTCTGCCCTCCGCGAGAATCCCGCGGCAGCGAAGGCTTCCTGAGCTGGACAACGTTTCGGTTGGATCTGCGGCTCCCGGTTCGCGGCTTGCAGGGAGACGAGATCGCCGCTCGTCCGGCTGCGGCGGCATGCAGCCGCGCGCCTGCGCAGGGCGTATGTTTCTCCATGGCCACTCTTCCCCGGCGCAAAGCTTCCGCCGCACCTGAGCCCTCCGCCGAGCTGCGCGCGAAGGCCATGCTGGTGCATGATCGGCTTTGCAAGGAATACGGCTGCCCTATCGCTTACTTCCACCACCTCGATCCACTCAGCGAGCTGGTCTCTTCCATGCTTTCGCACCGGACGCGCAACCGCGATTCCGGCAAGGCTTTCAAGCAACTGCGAGCGAAGTTTCCGAGTTGGGATGCGGTGCGCGATGCCCCGACGGCGGAGGTCGAGGAGGCGATCTCGCCAGCGACGTGGCCGGAGCAAAAGGCGCCACGCATCCAGCAGGTGCTGCGCGACATCACCGCGCGACGCGGCGGCGAGCTGTCGCTGGATTTTCTAAAGGAGATGCCGCCGCGGGAAGCGCGTGACTGGCTGGAAGAACTCACCGGTGTCGGGCCGAAAACGAGCGCAGCGGTGCTGATCTTTTCCAATCTCCGCACCGCGGCGCTCCCGGTGGACAGCCATCACCATCGCGTCGCGCAGCGGCTGGAGTTGATCCCGGCGAATGTGGATGTCGGCCCCGCGCACGCACTTCTCGAAGCGCAGCTCCCGCCGGGTTGGGATGCCCAGCAGGTCTATGACAACCACGAGGCGCTGATGTTTCATGGGCAGCGGGTCTGCTTCCCACGCGGGCCGAAGTGCGAGCGCTGCGTGGTGCTGGACTTGTGTCCGTTTGGACAAACGCGCATGGCGGGGAACGCCGTGGAGCGTGGAGCGGCGAGCGTGGAGCATTCGAGAGACGCCGCTGCGCAGGCGCTCGACGCTTCACTCTCCACGCTTCACGGCCCCGTCACTCCGCCGCAATTTTTCCTACAATCCCAAGACAGCGCGTGATCAGCGCGGTCCAGCCGGTCTGGTGATTCGCTCCGAGTCCGCAACCGATGTCGGCGTGGAAGTATTCGTGAAAGAGGAGGTTGTCGCGCCAGTGCGGATCGTCGCGGTAGCGGAAGTTGTCGCCGAAGCACGGGCGGCGTCCGTCTTCGTTCAGCGTGAAGATGGCTGAAAGGCGTTTCGCGATTTGCTGGGCCACTTCACCGAGCGTGATCGGCTCCGTGCCCGAGCCGGTCGGGAACTCCACCTTGAAGCTGTCGCCGAAGAAATGGTGATACCGCTCAAGCGCTTCGATCAGCAGATAGTTGATCGGAAACCAGACCGGCCCGCGCCAGTTGGAATTGCCGCCGAAAAGGCTCGTGCGCGATTCCGCCGGCTCGTAGCCGATCTCGTAGTTCGCGCCGTCGAGCAGGAGTTGAAACGGGTGCTCTTCATAGAAGCGCGACATCGAGCGGATGCCCCATGGCGACAGGAACTCATCGACATCCAGCACGTGGCGCAGCACCCGCTCGAGCCGCGCGCGCGAAGGGATGGCGAGAAGCCGCACCAGGCCGCAGTTGCCGCCTTCGCGCACCGACATGCAGGAGACGTGCTGCGCGAGATCGGGCCGGTTTTGCAGGAACCACTCCATCCGTTTCTTGAAGCCGGGCAGCTTCTCGATCGTCTCCTGCTCCAGCACCTCCACGGCGAGCAGCGGGATGATGCCGACCAACGAGCGGACCCGCAGCGGCATCGTGTCGCGACCTTCGATGAGAAGCTGATCGTAGTAAAATCCATCGGCTTCATCCCACAATCCCGTGCCGCCGACCGCGTTCATCGCGTCCACGATCTGCACGAAATGCTCGAAGAACTTCGAGGCGATGTCTTCGTAAGCGGGGTTCTCCAGCGCGAGTTCCATGGCCATCGCGAGCATCGTCGCGCAGTAGGAGGCCATCCACGCGGTGCCATCCGCCTGCGCGAGCGATTGGCCGCTGGGCAGCGGGCGTGAGCGATCGAAAAGGCCGATGTTATCGAGCCCGAGAAAGCCGCCGGAAAAGATGTGCCTGCCCTGCACGTCGGTGCGGTTCACCCACCACGTGAAATTCAGCAGCAGCTTTTGAAACGCCCGCTCCAAGAAGGAGCGGTCGCGCTGTCCCGGCGGCGCCGCGATCTTATAGACGCGCCAGCAAGCCCACGCATGCACCGGCGGATTTACGTCGCGGAAGTTCCACTCGTAGGCGGGGATTTGCCCGTTCGGGTGCATATACCATTCGCGCAGCAGCAGCAGCAGTTGCTCCTTCGCAAAGGCGGGATCGATCCGCGCCATCGGGATCATGTGAAAGGCGAGATCCCACGCCGCATACCACGGGTATTCCCACTTGTCGGGCATCGAGAGGACGTCGGAGGAGTGCAGGTGCGCCCAGTCCGCATTGCGCGAGCGCGCGTGACCGGCGGGCGGCGAGGGCTGCGTGGGATCACCGGCGAGCCACTCCTTCACGACGTAGCAGTAGAACTGCTTGCTCCAGAGCAGCCCAGCGTAAGCCTGGCGCACGACGCGCGCTTGGTCGGCATCGAGCGTCGGCACGATTTTTGAAGCGTAAAATTCGTCGGCTTCAGCCCGGCGCTGGGTGAAGATTTCGTCGAAGCTGGTCCACGCATCATTGCTCGGAGGGACGCGCTCCTGCGCGTCCCCCTTCTGCTCCATCGCCTCGGCTGCACGAAGCGGAACGCGCGGGAGCGCGTCCCTCCGAACGTTGGCCGCCGGGCGCAGCCGCAGCCGCAGCACCACGTTGCCCAGCGCGGGAACCGTGAGCTGAAAGTGCGGCGCGACTTTGGTGCCGAAATCCGCGCGCACCGCGTCCGCGCGGCCGTGGATCACGAAATCGCGGAAGCCATCCTTCGCGACTTCCGAGGCGTTGCGGAAGCCGTAAAGCCGCTGCGCGTTGGTTTCGTTTTCGGTGAAAAGCAGCGGCGCTGCCTGCTCGGTCTCGAAGAGGAAATTGCCGAGCGTCTCGTGCCGGGCGAGCACGGTGTGCGCGTCGAGTTTGCGCAGCTCCGGCTTTGTGCGGACCGCGCCATGCACCGCGCCCCAACTCCACGTATTTCGGAACCACAGGGTCGGCAGCACGTGCAGCGGCGCTTCCACCGGCGCGCGGTTTTCGATCGTGATGCGGATGCAGATGTCCTCCGGCGCGGCCTTCGCATATTCCACGGAGACATCGAAGTAGCGCGCCTCGTCGAAGACGCCGGTGTCATGGATTTCAAACTCCCGCTCCGCCCGCGTGCGGCGCGCGTTTTCCTCCGTGAGCTGGCGGTAAGGGAACTCGGCTTGCGGATACTTGTAGAGCCCGCGCAGATACGAGTGCGTGGGCGTGGAATCGAGGTAATACCAGGCTTCCTTGGCATCTTCGCCGTGATTTCCCTGCGGATTTGCGAGCCCGAAAATGCGCTCCTTCAGGATCGGGTCGCGCCCATTCCACAGTGCCAGCGCAAAGCACAGACGGCACTCGCGATCACAAATCCCGAGCAGCCCATCCTCGCCCCAGCGATACGCGCGCAGCCGAGCGTGATCGTGCGGAAAGTAGCTCCACGCATCGCCACTGCCGGAGTAATCCTCGCGCACCGTGCCCCATTGCCGCTCGGCGAGATACGGTCCCCAGCGCTTCCAGTTCTGGTCGCGCGCCGCATCGTCCGCGAGGCGTGTTTGTTCGGCGGAAGGCGCGAGGCTCATTTTCCGGCAGCGTAAGCTTGGCGCGTTAGCCGGCAAGCGCGCGGTCAGGATGCCTGAAAAATTACTCCCTTGGGGCGGGGAGCGTCGGCATCCTGCCGGCCCGGCGAGGCTTCCAGCCACGCCATGGACCTGGGAGGCAGGATGCCTCCCGGAGCACGCTGGAAGCGCGCGCTCCCCCCTTGCGCAACCGTGTTTTTTCAACGCTTCCTCAAACGCGCGCGCTCGCCTCCGCCCTTGCGACCGCGCATGCTCGCCCGCCATCCATGATCCAAGTCACTGGCCTCTCGAAGCACTACGGCGATTTTGCCGCCGTTTCCGATCTCTCCTTCGCCGTGCAGCCGGGCGAGATCATGGGCCTCGTCGGCCCAAATGGCGCGGGCAAGACTTCCACGCTGCGCTGCCTCGCAGGCGTGATCCCGCCGACCGCGGGCGAGATCGGCCTCGCCGGGCGCGACCTCCGCCGCGCCCCGCTGGAGGCCAAGCGCGAGCTCGCTTTCTTTCCCGATGAGCCGCGCCTTTTCGACTACCTCACCGTCGCGCAGCACCTCGAGTTTTCCGCCCGCATCTACGGCGTGGCAGCCGCCGCGGCGCGCTCCCGCGAGCTGCTGGCAGAGCTCGAGCTGGAGAGCAAAGCCGCGGCGCTGCCGGGCGAGCTTTCGCGCGGGATGAAGCAGAAGGTCGCGCTCGCCTGCGGCTTTCTGCACGCGCCGCGCGTCATGCTCTTTGACGAGCCGCTCACCGGCCTCGACCCGCTCGCGATCCGCCGCACGAAGGACATCATCCGCCAGCGCGCCCGCGACGGCGCGGCCATCGTGCTTTCCTCGCACTTGCTCCACCTCGTGGAGGAAGTCTGCTCGCACGTGCTCATCCTCAAGCGCGGGCGCAAGCTCGTGCATGGCACGCTGGAGGAAATCCGCGCCTTCGCCGGCGACGCCACGGCGAGCCTGGAGGAGATTTTCATCCGCCTCGCGGGGGAGGATGCCGGCCAATGAACCACCCGCTGCTCTTCCTCGCGACGCGCTCGTTTTGGAATGCGCTCCTCTTCCGCGTCCGCCGGCTACGCCGCCCGAAATACCTCGCTGCCGCGGTCATCGGCGCGTGCTACTTCTACTTCTACTTTTTCCGGCTGCTCGGGCTGGATGGTGGGAGAAAAGGAATGCTGACCGCGATGCCAGTCAACGGCATCGGGCCGCTGTTCGGTGCGGCGATATTGTTTGCCGCCGTGTTGATCTTTGCGTGGATCCTGCCGGCCTCGCGCGCGGCGCTGCAGTTCTCGGAAGCCGAGATTGCGTTCCTGTTTCCCGCCCCTTTCTCGCGCCGCGCACTTGTCCGCTTCAAGCTGCTGCGCGGGCAGTTCGGCATCCTTTTCACCGTGGTGCTGATGACGCTGCTCACCGGCCGCGGCGCGCAGGGCGGCGCGGTCTGGCTGCATTTGCTCGGCTGGTGGATCATCATTTCCACGCTGCAGCTCCACCGCCTCGGCGCATCCTTTGCGCTCCAGCGGCTGACCGATCGCGGCATGGCCGATGGCAGGCGCCGGCTCGCTTTCCTGCTCGCCGCTGTTGCGGTTGTTGCGGGCCTTGTGGCCTGGCGGCAAAGCGCGCCCGCCGCGCCGGAGCTCGCCGCGCTGCCCACGCCGGGCAGGGTGTTCGACTACTTTCGCGAGCTGCTCACCGCCGGTCCGGCGCCAGCCCTGCTCGCGCCCTTTCGCATCGTCGTCGCGCCGTATTTCGCCGCCGACGGCGCGGCGTTTCTCCGCGCGCTCGGCCCGTCGCTGGCGCTGCTCTCACTTCACGGCTGGTGGGTGCTGCGCGCGGATGTTTCCTTTGAGGAAGCCGCGATCTCGCTCGCCGAAAAGCGCGCTGCGACCATCGCCGCGATGCAGCGCGGCGAGTTCCGCTTCCGGCGGCGGAGCAGGGACGGGAGGCAGCCACTTTTCGCGCTGCGGCCGACCGGCTTTCCGGCCATCGCCTTTGTCTGGAAGACGCTCTTGCGCTACGGCGGACGCCGGACGCTCGGGCTCTGGGCAGGCGCGGTTTTCCTCGTCTTCGCGGCAGGGGGCGCACTCGCCTTTTCCGGCGCGGCGCTGGCGCTGCGCATCGCGCTGGGGGGCGCCGCGTATGTCGTTTTCCTCCTTTCCATCATCATCACCGCGAACTCCGCGGCCCGCCAGTTCCGCCAGGGCGCGGCGGCGATGGATGTGCTGAAAAGCTATCCGCTGCCCGGCTGGCAGATCGTCTTTGGCGAGCTGCTCGCGCCGATCGCGGTCGGCGTCGCGCTCCAGTGCGGCGTGCTCGCGCTCACGGTGCTCGCCATCCACGTGCTGCCGGAAGGGCAGGCGGCGCGCCCCTACGCGCTGGCGGGTGCGGCCGTCGGCGCGCTGCTGCTGCCCGGCCTGAACTTTCTCCTCGCCTCGATCCCATGCGCCGGGACGCTGCTTTTCCCAGCGTGGATCCGGCCCGGCACCGCCGGCAGCGCGGGCATCGAGACCATCGGCCTCGGCATCCTGCTTCTGCTCGGGCAATTGCTCGCGCTCGTCCTTGCGCTGGTGCCCGTGAGCCTCGCCGGATTTCTCGTGTGGCTCGCGGTGAAGTGGTTTGCTGGCGTGGCCGCAGCGGCCCTGGCCGCCGGCCTCGCCGCTGCGCTCACGCTCCTCGGCGAAGCCGCGCTCGGGCTTGTCCTGCTCGGCTGGCTCTTCGCGCGGTTCGATCCTTCGGAGGAAAGGTGAGCCCGCGACGCCGGGCTTGCGCTCGTGCGTGCCGCGGCTAGGCTGAGCGCTCTTTTCCATGCGTTTCCTGCCCGCCAGCCGACTTACAAAGCTCCCCGCCTGAGCGGGCGCGCGCGGCTTCTTTCGGAGCTCCGCCGCCGTGGGCGCGGGGAGCGGTGTGGCGGGTGAAAAGCGAGGGCGCAATTTGCAGGAGGATGCGCTTCCGAGGTCACTCGTCCGATGCGGCTGCGGCACTTCCTCTTTTTCACGCTCGCTTTCCTCTTCCTCGTCCCATGCTTTCCGATCCCAGCTCGAAATATCGTCCCTTTCCACCCGTCCCATTGCCCGACCGCCGCTGGCCCAGCCAGGTGCTGACGCACTCGCCGATCTGGTGCTCGGTCGATCTGCGCGATGGCAACCAGGCGCTCGCGGTTCCCATGAACGTCTCGCAAAAACTCGAGCTTTTCGATGCGCTCGTCGGGTGCGGATTCAAGGAAATCGAGGTCGGCTTTCCGGCGGCGTCGAACACGGAATTCGAGTTCATGCGCCGGTTGATCGAGGGCGCACGCATCCCGGATGACGTCACCATTCAGGTGCTCGTGCAGGCGCGCGAAGACCTGATCGAGCGCACGGTCGAGTCGCTCCGCGGTGCGCAGCGCGCGATCATTCATCTCTACAATTCCACCTCGCCCGCGCAGCGCCGCGTGGTGTTTGGCTTGGAAAAGCCGGAGATCGTGCGGATCGCGCAGCGTGGCGCAGGGTGGATCAAAGACCGCCTGCCGCGGCTCGCGGGCACGGATGTGCGGCTGCAATATTCACCCGAAAGCTTCTCCGCCACCGAGGTCGAGTTTTCCCTCGAAATCTGCCAGGCCGTCTTGGACGTCTGGCAGCCCACGCCGGAGCGGAAAGTGATCCTGAACCTGCCGGACACCGTGGAGGTCGCGATGCCAAATGTGTATGCCGATCAGATCGAGTGGTTCTGCCGCAATCTGCCGCGGCGCGACTGCGCGATCATCTCCGTGCATACGCACAACGATCGCGGCACCGGCACCGCCGCGACCGAGCTGGCGCTGCTCGCCGGCGCCGAGCGCGTGGAGGGCACGCTTTTTGGAAATGGCGAGCGCACTGGCAACCTCGACATCGTGCAGGTAGCGCTGAATCTCTACACGCACGGCATCGCGCCGGGGCTCGACTTTTCCGACCTGAACGGGCTGCTCGAAATCTACGAGCGCTGCACCGGTATGACCGTCCCGCCGCGCCAGCCTTACGCTGGCGAGCTGGTGTTCACGGCCTTTTCCGGCTCGCACCAGGATGCGATCAAAAAAGGGCTCGCGGCTTGGGAAGGCACGCAAGAGCGAGGCGAGGCGGCGATGTGGGACATCCCATATCTCACCATCGATCCGCACGATCTCGGGCGGCAGTATCGCGAAGTCATCCGCGTCAATTCGCAGTCTGGAAAAGGCGGCGTCGCGTATCTGTTAGAGAGCGAGTTCGGCTTTGATCTTCCGAAGGAAATGCAGCGCGAATTCGGACCGCTCGCGAATGAGGAAGTCGATCGTCTGGAGCGCGAGCGGGAGCACCTCGGCCGGGCGGGCACGCGCGTCACGGCGGAAGAGCTGAAGTCGCTTTTCTGGCGTGAATACATCGAGCGGCGTGAGCCTTGGGAGCTGATCCACTTTCACGCGGATGGCGTGGATGGAGTCTTCCGCTGCCGCGCCTCCGCGCGCTGCCGCGGCGAGGAAAAGCACCTCCACGGCGAAGGCAACGGACCGATCGCCGCCTTCGTCCAAGCCTTGCGGGCGGCAGACGCGCCGCCGTTCGAGATTGCCGATTTCAAGCAGCACGCACTCGGGTCCGGCGCGGAGGCAAGCGCCATCGCGTATATCCAGATCCAGCTCGCCAACGGTGGGCGCGTCTGGGGTGCGGCCGTGGATACGAACATCGAATTGGCTTCCATCCGTGCCGTGCTCGGCGCACTAAACCGTGCGCCACAGGTCGATCTCTGAAGCGAAGAGTCGCTCTGGCCTGACGGCGGATGCCTCCAAACGAAACCACAGAACCTCCGGCTGGGATCACCCTGAGGTGCGAATAAGGAAACACTATGCCGAAAACCGAAACCAAGACCGCCGCTCCGAAGAAAGCCAACTCCGCCCTCTCCAAACCAGTCCAGCCGGACGACGCGCTTGCCAAAGTGGTCGGCGCCGACCCGCTGCCCCGCACGGAGTTGACCAAGAAAATCTGGGACTACATCAAGAAGAACAAACTTCAGGATGAAACGAAGAAGACTTTGATCAACGCCGATGAAGCCTTGAAGGCCGTCTTCGACGGGAAGAAGCAGGTCACCATGTTTGAGATGACCAAGCTGGTGAACAACCACTTGAAGAAGTAGCTCGGGAAAGTCCGCGTCCCCGCTCATCGCCGCCGATCCACGGTGTGCGAAAGGAGCGGGGATGTTGAGATTTCAGCCACCTGCCAGCGCCGCCAGCCTGCGGCAACCAAGTGAAATGCGTGGCGGCTGGGTTGCTGGCGTCGAAGAGCATGACCTCCGAAGCCATCGCGCATCTCACCAGTGTGGACGCGACTTTGGGGAGCCTCATCGCGAAAGTCGGCCCTTGCACCTTGGTGCCGGAAGGGAGCCGCTCGCCATTTGAATCGCTCGTCCGCGCCGTGGCGCATCAGCAACTGCACGGAGCTGCGGCGGAATCCATCCTCGCGCGGTTCCGCGCGCTCTTTCCACGCACGCGTTTTCCGAAGCCTGCCGCACTGGCGAGCGTGTCCGATGAAGCGCTGCGCGCCGTCGGCTTTTCCGCCGCCAAAGTCGCCGCGCTCCGCGACATCGCCGCGAAAACGCTGGAAGGCACCGTGCCGAGTGCCCGCAAGATCGTGCGCCTGGCCGACGAAGAAATCATCGCCCGCCTCACCGCGGGGCGTGGAGTGGGACGCTGGACGGTGGAAATGCTGCTGATCTTCCAGCTCGGCCGGCCCGACGTCCTGCCGGTGGATGACTTCGGCGTGCGGGCGGGTTTCCGGGCGGTGTTCGGAGGGACAGAAATGCCGAAGCCGAAGGAGTTGCTCGCCTACGGAGAGCGGTGGCGCCCTTTTCGCACCACTGCGGCGTGGTATCTCTGGCGTGCCGCCGACGCTGCGAAGCTGGCGCAGAAAGCCGCTCCATCTGCGAAAAGCTAGGGGTAAGCCGCGCGCGAGATGCGAATCTCCGGGACACCGCCACTGTTTCGCATGCCTCCCGACTTTGGTTCCCGTGCCCCATCCGATCGCATTGGCGCGATCCTGGACGCGGCGCTGGACTGCATCATCTGCATCGATTCCGACGGGCGCGTCACCGAGTGGAACCCGGCGGCGGAGCGCACCTTTGGCTGGGCGCGCGCAGAAGCAATCGGGGCGGAGCTCGCCGAATTGATCGTCCCGCCTGAGCTGCGCGGAGCGCACCACGCTGGCCGCGACCGCTTTTTGCGGACGGGCGAAGCGCATGTGATCGGCCAGCGCATCGAAGTGCCTGCCCTGCGCAAAGACGGCGCGCGGCTGCTCGTGGAGCTGGCGATCACGGCGGTGGAGTCGGAGGTGGGCACCTTTTTCACGGCCTACCTGCGCGACATCACCGGGCAGCGCCGCACCGAGACGCGACGCGCCGCGCAGTATGCGATTGCGAGCCTGCTCGCCGGGGCTCGCGGACTGGAGGAAATCGGCGCGCAGATTCTCGAGATCGTGGCGTCGGTCGGCGACTGGCAGTTCGGTTCCTTCACCTTACGCGGTGCGGATGGCACATTGGCAAATGCGATGACCTGGCACGCGAGCGGCCACGTGTCCGCCGAGTTTGACGCGGCTACGCGGGCGCGGCGCTTCGTTTCCGGCGATGGCCTGCCCGGCCGCGTGCTGGCCAGCGGCGAGCCCGAGTGGGTGCGCGATTTCGCTGGCGAGACGCGTTTTCCGCGCGCACCGGCTGCCGCTCGCGCCGGGCTGCACGGCGCCTTTGCTTTTCCGCTCACCGGCGGTTCGCGCGTGCTCGGAGTGGTCGAGATGCTCAGCACTTCGCTTCTCGCGCCGGATGAAGATCTCCTCCAGATCGCGGCGGCTTTGGGTCGCAACATCGGGCAGTTCATCGAGCGCGAACGCGCGGTGGCCGCCCTGGAAGAGCAGACGCGCGAAGCGGAAGCGCAGCGGCGGATCGCCGACGAGCAGCGCCGCATCGCGGAAAAGCACCGGTGCAGCGCGGAAGCGGCGAGCGCGGCAAAAGACCGGTTCATGGCCGCGCTTTCGCACGAGCTGCGCACGCCGCTCACGCCCGTCCTCATCTGGACGAGCTCCGCGCTGGCCGAGCGCACCGTGCTGCCGGGCAGCCTGCGCGAAGATCTCCACATGGTGCGGCGCAACATCGAGCTCGAGGCGCGGCTCATTGATGATCTGCTCGATTTCACCCGGCTCGGACGCGGCGATCTGCAACTGGAGAAATCCGCGTGCGACGTGCATGAGGAGGTGCGCCACGCGCTGGAAACTGTCGAGGCTGACGCGGTCGGCAAATCGCTCGCGGTGGAGTGGGATTTCCAAGCGACGCAGCCTGCGGTTTGCGGCGACTGCGCGCGGTTGCGGCAGATCTTTTGGAATCTGCTGCGCAACGCCGTGAAGTTCACCCCTGCGGGCGGCTCCATCACCCTGCGCAGCCGCGACGACCGGCCCGGCTGGATGCGGGTGGAAATCGGCGATACGGGCGCGGGCATCGCGCCGGAAAAGCTGCCGATCATTTTCGATCCCTTCGAGCAGGCAGGGCAGGAGCGCTCGGGTGGTCTCGGTCTCGGCCTCGCCATCGCCCGCATGCTGGTGGAGCTGCACGGCGGCACGATGGAAGCCGCCAGCGCGGGCCTCGGTCGCGGCGCCACCTTCACGGTCCGGCTCGAGTGCGCGACGGAAAATGGAGAAGGCGAGCTGACCTGCGAAAGTTCGCCCACGGGGATCGAGCGCCCGCTGCGTATCCTCCTCGTGGAAGACCACGCGAACACGCTGGAAATGCTCGCGCGAATCCTGCGCCGCGGCGGGCACACCGTCACCACGGCCAGCAGCGTCGGCGGGGCGCGGGAGGCGCTCGCCTGCGGCTGCACCGGCAGCGAGGCCTTCGAGCTGATCGTGTCCGACATCGGCCTGCCCGACGGCACCGGGTGGGAAGTGATGGCGGAGGCGCGCCGCCACATCCCTATCGCGGGCATCGCGCTCAGTGGCTACAGCGCCGAGGAAGATATCCGCCGCAGCATGGAAGCCGGCTTCACCACGCACCTCATCAAGCCGGTGGACGTGGACCGGTTGCGGGCGGCGATCCGCGCGGTGAAGGGCGGGTGAGGAAAAAGCGCTTCGAGCTGCGTCTGGCGTGGCGCTGGCGGGATGAAGTTCCGGCTGTGGTGCGGCCCGAAAGCTTGATCGCATGCGCGCGCGCGATTTTCTCTTTTCATGAAACGCTTCCAACTCGCTCCCGACGGTCCCGAAGTTTCCCGCCTTGCGTATGGCGTGTGGCGGCTGGCGGATGATCCGGCAGGCAGCGATGTTTCGCGCGTTCGCGCCAAGATCGATGCTTGTCTGGAAGCGGGAATCACCACGTTTGACCACGCGGATATTTACGGGCTTTACACGTGCGAAGGGATCTTTGGCCGTGCGCTGGCGGAAGCGCCGGAGCTGCGCGGGCGAATGGAGATCATCACGAAATGCGGCATCAACGTGCCGTGTGAAAACCGGCCCGGCGTGCGCGTGGCGCACTACGATGCCAGCGCCGCGGCGATCGAGCGCTGCGTGGAGCGCTCTTTGCGCGAGCTGCGCACGGACCATGTGGATGTGCTCTTGATCCACCGGCCCGACTGGCTCACCAGCGCGGAGGAAACCGCGCGCGGGCTGGAAAGGGTGGTGCAGGCCGGAAAGGTGCGGCACGTCGGCGTTTCAAACCACTCCGTGCATCAGTTTGCGCTGCTCGCGAGCTTTCTCCGGCAACCGCTCGTGACGAATCAGGTCGAGGTGAATCTTCTCCACACCGATGCAATTCACGATGGCACGCTCGACCAATGCCAGAGCCGCGGCGCGCATCCCATGGCGTGGTCGCCGCTCGCCGGCGGGCGGCTGCTCACCGGCACTGGCGAAGCCTCCACGCGCGCCCGGGCAGCATTGGCGCGCATCGCCGCGGATTACGGCGCAAGTGCTGAACAAATCGCTCTCGCGTGGGTCGCCGCGCTTCCTTCCGAGCCGCAGGTCGTCATCGGCACAAACCGCATTGAGCGCATCCGCGATGCCGCCGCGAGCACGAGCATCGTGCTGGAGCGGCAGCATTGGTATGAGCTCTGGGAAGCGGCAAAGGGCCACAAGATCCCGTGAGAGCGTTGAACGTTGAACGTTGAACGTTGAACGTGGAGCGTTGCCGCCATTTGGGACGCTCAGGTTGGACGCTGCGCCGCAGACGCGGGGCAACTTTCTCCGCCGCCGCTTCGAGTGGAAAACCGCTGGCCTTCCCGTGCCGCGCTTTTTTCCAACGCCGCAGCATTTTCACGATCGGTAGCTGCGCTTATCCCGTTCGCCACGCGAGTTCCGTCACTTTGCCATGCTCGGGTCGTTCGGGATTGTTCGCGCGGATTTCGAGGTTCATGCCGTCATTGCGCAGACGGCACGAAGTCCAGCCGGTGAGCCCATTGTCGCCGCCGAAAGTGTAGGCGACGGCGGGGAGATTGATGAGGTGCAGCCCTTCGTGCTGCGAGACGCCCCAGGCGTGGGTGTGGCCAAAGATGAGCGCCTTCACGTGGCGGCGCGGCGCGAGCACGGCGAGGAGCTCCGCCGTGTCGAGCAGGCTTCCTTTTTTACCCGTCTCGGCGAGGATCGGATCGTGATGCACCATCACCAGCGCGGGCTTGCCAGCTCGAGCGTCCAGCGCCGTGGCGAGCCACGCCCGCTGTTCGTCGCCGAGCCGGCCGGGCGTTTGCTTGGTCACTTCCAGCGAGTCGAGCAGGAACCAATTTGCGCGTGCCGCCTCCACCACTGAGACGTGTTTGCTGGCGACCGGCGGTGCGTCGGATCGGGTATTTTGCAGAGCGGCCCAGAAGATTTCGCGATCGTCGTGATTGCCCAGCGTGAGATGCACCGGGATGCCCGCTGCGGGCACGGGGCTCATGAGCCCTGTGAAGGTGGCGTAGTCCTCCGCGAGGCCGCGATCATACGCGCAGTCGCCGTTCAGGATCAGGCCGGCGGGCCGCTTCGCGAGCGCGCGCACCTCCGCCACCGCATGCTGGAGATGCTCCGCCATGTTGGCGCCTTTCGCGATCGTGGCGGGATCGGCCGCGATATGTGGATCGGAAAACAGCGCCCAGAAATCGGGATCGATGTCCGGCTTTTCGTCGCCAAAGGCGCGGAGCGAAAGCAGGCCCGCGCTGCCGAGCAAGGTGGTGCGCAGAAAGTCGCGCCGGCTGAAGGAAGGGAGATGAAAAGGCATGTTCGTGTGGGAGCTGAGGTCTCGCCAAGATGCCGGGAAAGCAACGCGCGTCGATTCCGTTTCGCAGGGTGTGCGCGGGAGGAAAGCACGCGTGGCGCGGCGCGCGCGGACGATGTTGCTTTTCCCACCCGCAACCTGCTAGCACACTCCGACTATGGCCAACGGCAACCCACAACAACCCGCCCAGCAACAACCCCAGATGAACCTCCAGATTCGCTATGAGGACATGACCGCGCGCTACGCGAACGAGGTCATGCTCAATACGACAGCGCAGGAGTGTTACTTCGACTTTTCCTCCGGCCTCATCGTCGATCGCCCCTCGGGCGGCGCGATCCTGCCGATCCACACGCGCATCGTGATGACGCCGACCTCCATGCTGCGGCTCTACCAGCTCATGGGCCAGTCGCTGCAAAACTACCAGATCACGCAGAACGCGCCGGCGCCCGGCCCGGAAACACCGCAGCAGGTGCTGGCACCGGAAAGTGGCGACAACCAAGGTGGCGGCGAGAGCGAGCAGCAAGGCTGAGCGGCACGCTTCCCCATTCCATTCATAAGTTCAAAGGGACGCGCCAGTGCGCGTCCCTTTTGCGTTTCGCATAGTCACAGGCTCCATTTCGGAGCTGAAAAACTCTGCGGCCCCGAAAGACACCGCGGCTTCCACTACCGCGTGATTTCAAAGCCGCGCATGCCTTCCAGCGGCGCAATCGAGTGCGCTTCCACGCGGCGGATGTGGCCCTTCAGTTCGCTTTCGGCGATGGCGTCGAGAAAGGCCTGCACTTCCGCCGCCTCGCCGCTGGCCTGGAGCTCCACGCGGCCATCCGGCAGATTGCGCACGGAGCCGATCACCTCGAAGCCGCTGGCGATGCGCTTCACCGTCCAGCGAAAGCCGACGCCTTGCACCCGCCCTTCATAGAAAACCTGTCGCGCTGCCATGGCTTGTTTTTCTGGAAAGGCAGGCTCAATCATCCGCCGAGACGCCGCGCAGATAATCCGCCGCCACTTCCGGCCACACGCCATTCACCCAGCAGCCCGTGCCGAGCTCCAGCCCGCCAAGATGCGCGAGGCGCGGCAGAATCTCGATGTGCCAGCGGAAATCGCGCTCGATCGTGCCCCAATGGTCGTGCCGCGTCGTGCGCGTCGGGGCGGTGAAAAGCATCAGATTGTAAGCGGGATGATCCAGCGCGGCGGCCAGCTTGCGCAGCGCGGTGCGGAGCGCGTCGGCGAGCTGCGTCCGCTCCTGGTCGCTGATGCCGTGGAAATCCGGGCACTGGCGCTTTGGATACACCGCCATCTCAAACGGGGCGCGCGCGGCATACGGGCAGAAGACCGCGAAGCCGTTGTTTTCATACACGAGCCTCGTGCCGGTGCGCACTTCCTCGCGCAGGATATCCTCAAAAATCGAGCGCTTCTTGAACTCATAAAACGCGCGCGCCACGTCCAGTTTGCGCTTCAGCGCGGGCGGGAGGACCGCCATCGCCACGAGCTGGCTCACGGCGTGCGCGACCAGTGCGCCAGCCGGGCGGCCGACATTTTTTAGGATGGAAAACGAACGCAGCCGCCCATCGCGCATCAGGTCGAGCATGCGCAGTTTCCAGGCGGAAATGACCTGCTCGATCTCGGGGCGTGCGAGGTCTTCAAACGCCTGGCCGCCGGGCGCTTCCACGATCACCTCATGCGCG
>CAXSDZ010000087.1:0-17069 GCA_964235505.1 uncultured Chthoniobacteraceae bacterium | reverse complement strand
GGTTTCCCAAAACCACGTGCTCTTAATGAAAGCAGCCTCCGCGGGCGATCTCTCCTCGCTCGAGTATTCGTTCCAGCCGCCCGCGACGAAAAGAATGCGCGGCCCGAGCCCGGGGACCACGCTGCCAGGAATCATCTGCGTGCGAAATTCCGTGTCGCCGATCTGCTCGTCCCCATTCGCGTTGAAATACTCGATCGCCAGCAGCATGTGCGGGCGGCGCTCGTCGAGCGCGAGCGGACGCTCACGATCGAGCCGGCCCCAGATCGAGATGCGGTAGGGCTTTTCGGGCTGAATCGGGAGCAGATCACTCAGAAGCATCGCCCTTTGCGCGGGCGCGGCGAGGTTTGTGAAATCCACAAACACCGATTGCTTGCCGGTGTGCGCGATCTCGTCCGTCATGCCGACGGAAAGCGCTCCGCCGCCTTTTGGCGCGGCGTGATTTTCAAGGTCCAGCGTGGTCCACGAAGTTTCGCCTTCCTTCGCCTGCGCCGGATTGCCCCCTTTGATCGCCAGCGTCCGACCCGAAATGGCGGGCGCCTCGAAGCTGGCGTTTTGCAGGAGGTTCTCGGCGTGCGCCGCAGAAACGAAAGCCGCGCCGCTAAGCGCTGCGAAAAGGAGCGATTTCATTCGGTCTCCCTTGTAGCGCAGCACGGCGGGCAAGTCCACGATCGCGGCACAAAGCGCAGGCTCGGAAGGCAGAGCCGTGGAGGAAAGCACCCGCGCGGAGCGCCGGTCGGCACGTGCGATGTCGCCGCGCGCCGCATCGCGAGCAGCCTCGGCTTTGCCCACGACGTTCAGGACCGCCGCAGTCCCTCACTTCCCAGCCCGCCGACGGAGCAGGATCAACTGCGGATCCTTGGCGGGAAAGCCCTGTGCGACCTCGAGATCAGGCCTGCTGAGCAGCAGCCTCTTGCGCTTCTCCTCGCGCGCGAGCACCCACGCGGCATCCGCAGGAATCTCTTTCAGCCCCGGGGCATAGACGTAGGGCGTTCGGAGGTAGAAGATCGCCGGCTGATATTCTGGGTCGTAGATGACGAGCGGCGCGGCACTGCCGCTCACCGCGAGATCGATCGCCCGCGCCACCGGGCGCAGATCGTCGCGCCGGCTCAGCAGCGGCAGCGCCGAGCCGGCATACACCAGCATCCCCGCGCCGACGAGCGCGGCCGAGCTCGCGGCGATCAGCGCGGGCCGCGCGAGCTTCCAGCGGCCTAGAAAGACCGCGAGGCACAGCAGCACTGCCAGCGCTGAGCCGGCGAGCGGACCGAAAAGCATCGGCGTGTAATCGGCGAGCGTTTCCGACCGGCGCAGCTCTTCGCGCGTGGTGAAAAGCGCGACCACTACCGGCGCAGCGCACGCGGCGACGAGCAGCACAAGCGCCAGAATCGTGTTGGCGCGCCACCACGCGCGCAGTGCCCGCACCGGCGGCGCGAACCGCGGATCAGCCACCGCGATGGCGAGCACTAGGGAAAATGGGACGAGCAGCGGCAGCGTGTAGCGCGGCAGCACGCCTGGCATGAGCAGCAGACCGAAAAAACAGAGCGCGACGGCGAGCCGCGCGCCACGCACGACCGCCAGGAGGCGCGGCCCAAGAGGCGAGGGCGCGCTGGATTTCCCGCGATCTCCCGGCTTGGAAAGAAAGAGCTCGCGGCGCCACAGGAGCGGCGCGAGCAGCAGCCATGGGAGATGATTCGACAGCCCGCGCGGGAGATTCGTGAGCCATGCGGACCAGTCAAATGCGCCCCGGGTGCGGTCGAGCTGGCCGCCCCAGACCTGCGTGGCGTAGCGCGTCGATTCATCCCGGAAATACGGCACCGCCCAGGCGGCAAAGATCGCGAGCATGACCGCACCACCCGCGAAATGCGCCGGATGCCGCAAGGCACGCAGCTCGCGCGCTTTCCAAAGCACCGCGAGAACGACGGCGTAGAAGAAGAGCAGATGCAGCGGTCCCTTCGTCAGCAGCCCGAGCCCCAGCAACCCGGATGGAACGATCCAAAGCAGAAACGGCGACCGCCCTTCCACCCACCAGGCAAGCCAGCAGACGAGGGCGATGCCGGTGAGCGCCACGTAGATTGCTTCGATCTCCGCGAGGCGTCCTTTTTCCACCATGCCGAGCTGCGTGAGGGTGAAGATCGCCGCCACCAGCGCGGTCTCGGCATTCATCCATCCGCCGCGCCCATGCCCGAGCGCTACGATCGTGAGCCCGAGCGCCAGCACTGCCAGCACGGAAGGCAGTCGCGCGGCCCATTCACTGCGGTGGCCGGTGACGGCGAAGGATGCGGCAATCGCCCAGTTGACCAGCGGTGGCTTGCGCAGAAAGGGCTTGCCGCCGACCTGCGGCACGAGCCAGTGACCGCTGTCGAGCATCGTCACCGCCGGGAGGATGCGCCGGCCTTCTTCGCCTTTGATTTCCGGTCCGCCGAGCCTCGGCAGAAAAATCGCGGCCCAGAGCAGCAGGAGAAGGACGGAAGCTTGGGATCGGTTCACGAGAAAGGGCGGGAAACATCGGGCATGCGCGGATGGACATTCAACCTTCAACGGCGGAGCGCGGATCGGGGAAAGGCGCACGGTGCGATGGCGGCGGAAGAGCGCGCAAATGGGCGGAGCTTTCGGCCGACGCGCCCTTGCTCCCTCGCTGCGGTTTGCTGCGCCGCGATGAAGCTCGCTTCGAACCTGCCGGCTACAGCGCGGCGGGATCGCGCAGCAGCTCTGCGATGCGCGAAAGCAGACGACCGGCGGCGCCGCCATCCAGCACGCGGTGATCAAAGGAAAGCGTGAACTGCGCTTCTGTGACCGGCAGGAATTGCTGCCGCTCCTTGTCCCAGTCCGGCACTACGCGGCCCGCCCCCATGCCGAGCACGAGCGTCTGCTCGGGCAGCGGAATCGGCGTCGCCCATTCCAATCCGAACGTGCCGAAATTCGTCACCGTCGCGATCGATCCACCGGTCGCGCTCGGCGGCAGGCGGCGCTGCCGGGCGAGCTCCACCAGTTCGCTGTAGCGGACGATCAGCTCGCGGAGCGGCGTCGCATCCACGCGGCGCAGCACCGGCACGAGCACGCCATCTTTCGCCTCCACGGCGAAGCCCACGTCGATCGACTGCGGATGCACGATCTTGTCGCCGATGAGCCGCCCCGCGACGGCGCTGTTTTCCCCCAGCGCCAGGGCGAGCGCGCGCAGAGCATACAAGGCCGGTCCCGGCTTCGGATCGCTCGCCCGGCGGTGCGCGAGCAGGCGATCGATGTTCACCGCCATGCCGACGGTTGCGAGCGGGCGAGTCCAACTGCGCCGCATCGCATCCGCCACCGCCACGCGCATGGAGGAGGCGGGCGAAAGGCGGTGCTGATCGAGCTGAGCGAGGAATTTCTCGAAGTCCTCGATCGTCACGCGCCCAGCCGCGCCGCTGCCGGCGATGCCTGCCAGATCAGCGGCGTGGAGGCCGAGCTCGGTCATCCGCGCTTTCATCCGCGGCGACATGTAGCTGGCGCCCGCGGCATGGGCCGGCACGGGCAGACCCCGCACGGTCGGCTGCACGCTGGCCATTTGCTTCGGCGCAGGGATGATTTCCCCCGGACCCACCGCATCTTCGCTGCTGGCGGAGGCTTCGCGATCAGGCTCAGGCGCAGCATCGAGACCGGCGCGCGCGGCTTCCTCTTCCTCCACTTCCAAAAAGCCGAGGGTCGCGCCCACCGGATAGCTCTGCTGCACCTCAACGAGAAGCTCCACGAGCCGCCCACGGCAGGGCGCGGTGACTCCCATCGTGGCCTTGTTCGTCTCCACCTCGATTACTTCCTGATCGCTCTCGACAATGTCGCCGAGGCTGAACGGGAGGGAAACAACCGTCGCTTCGGCGATCGATTCGCCGAGCTGAGGCATGATGATGGGAATGCGAAGCATAAGGGGTGGAAAATCCGAATCTCGAAATCCGACACAAATTCAAAACATCAGAAAGCCTGAAAGCTGGGAAACCGGTGGCAGCGCAAATGGACTGTTTTCTCCTTTTTCACTCTTTTTCCCCTCTTTCGGCTTCGTCTCGGATTTCGAGATTCGGATTTTGGATTTTCAGAATCAGAGTCTCAATAGATCGCGCACAGCCGCCTCGATCGTTTTGGCAGTTGGTCGGTGGGTTCCCCAGAGATTGGGGTGAAATGGCACCGGTGTGTCCTTCGCGTTCAGGCGCATCGGTGCGACGTCGAGCAGGCCGAAGCCTTCGCTGGCGACGCGAGCGATGACCTCCGCCGTCACGCCACCCCAAGGCCACGCTTCGCCCACAGCGAGGAGCCGCCCGGTGCGCGCGACGGAGGCGAGGATGGTGTCGGTATCGAGCGGCTTTACGGAGCGCAAATCGATGACTTCGATCTCCCAGCCTTCGCTCGCCAGCTCCTCGGCGCACGCCAGCGACTCGTGCAGCATCGCGCTGTAAGTGACCACCGTGGCGTCGCGTCCGGCGCGAGCGATGCGCGCCTTGCCGATGGGCAGCGCCTCGGTCGGCAGCGACTCCGCTTTCAAGTGGTAATAGAGGTATTTGTGCTCGCAGAAGATGACTGGGTCATCGATCGCCACTGCTTCGAGCAGCATCGAGTAGGCATCTTCCACCGTCGCCGGCGTCATCACGATCAGGCCCGGGTAGTGCGCGTAGATCGCCTCCATGCTTTGTGAATGGAAAGGCCCGCCGCCCGAAGTGCCGCCGCTCGGGAGCCGCACGGTGATCGGGCAGGGGACCTGCGTGCGCCAGTGCAGCGTCGCAGCCTGATTCACGATCTGGTTGAACCCGACGGTCGAGAAATCCGCGAACTGAATCTCCACGATCGGACGCATTCCTTCGATCGCCGCGCCGACCGCCGAGCCGAGCATCGCGTCCTCGCTGAGCGGCGAATCGATCACCCGCCCGGGAAACTCCTGCGCGAGATTCTTGGTTGCTTTGAACGCGCCGCCAAACGCGCCGACATCCTGCCCGTAGATGTAAACGCGGTCGTCTTCCGCCAGCGCCCGCGCCTGCGCTTCGCGGATCGCTTCGAGATACGTGATCATTTGGAAAGTCGAGGGACAAGGGACGTGGAACGAGGGTCGAAGCGAGCGCCCGGCTGGCGAATCCGTGCCCTCGACTTTCGCCCCTCGACTCTCGGCTCGGTGAGCTTCATGCCGCGGACGAGCCCTCGCAAAGACGCCGGCTCGCCAGCGCACACCAGTCTTCCTCCGCCGGGTCCGGCGCGGGTTCGCGGAGCGTGGTGGCCACCGCTGCATCGACCTGCTCGGCCGCCTCGGATCGCCAAAGTTCCAGCAGCTCCGGCCCGCCCCAGCCGTGCTCCGCGATCTGCTCTTCGGCGACCTTCATACAGTCGCGCCCCAGCGGCGAAGCGCGCAGGGCTGGGTCCACGTATTGGCCGGGGTCGTGTTCGCCGTGGCCGACCAGGCGCAGCAGCGAAGCCACGAGAAGCTGCGGGCCACCGCCCGCGCGTGCCCGCTCGACTGCCGCGCCGACTTCGCGCAGGCAAGTGCTGAGATCGGTCCCGTCGAAGCTGCGCCCTTCCACGCCGTAGCCCGCGGCCCGATCGACGAGGTCGCCGCACGCGAACTGCCGCGAGGTCGGCGTCGAGTAGGCGTATTGATTATTCGCCACCACGAGCACCAGCGGCAGCCGCTCCACCGCGGCCTGGTTCAGGCCCTCGTGCCACGCGCCGGTCGAGGTGCCGCCGTCGCCGATGCACGTGGCTCCGACCGTGCCGGTGATCCCGCGGAAGCGCCGCGCCAGCAGCATTCCATTCACCACCGGGATCATCGCGCCGAGATGCGAGATCATCGCCAGCAGCCCTTCACGCGGACGTCCACGGTGGACATTGCCATCGCGCCCGCGCATCGGCCCGAGCCGCGAGCCCATGTAGGTGCGCGTGCAATCCAGCAGGCTTTCGCCAAAGGCAAACCGCCCAGCTTGATCCCGGATCAGCGGTGCGAAGATGTCGCCCGCTCGTAGCGCCATGCCCACCGCCACGCTCAGTGCTTCTTGTCCCTTGCTCAAAAAGACGCCGCCCGTGATCTTCCCGCCGCGATACAGGCTGGCGATCTTTTCCTCCGTGATCCGCGCGAGCAGCATCCAGCGGTAGGCTGCGAGAAAGTGGTCGCGGTGGGAGTCGGAAACAGCCGCATGAGGGCGCGGAGCGTCGGCAGTCTGCAACATGGGCCGGAGTTTAAGAGGCGCGGTTTGGGGGTGCAACGGTTTCTTCCCAAGCGGTCCGCGCCTTACTCGAAATCGTAAATCACTGCGCGCTGGCAGTTTGGCTTGAACGCCTTTTCCACGAACTCCAGATGTAGCGGATGGACCTGGTAATCATCCTGCGCCTGCTTCGTGTCGAACTGGAGATTCAGCGCGACCTGATACGTCTGCTCCACGACATCGCGGTGACTCGGAACCATGCGGCCGATGTGAAAGCTCAGCACGCCGGGGATGGGCCGCAGATACTGCTCCGCACCCGCCAGCAGCGCGTCCGCGGCTCCGGGGTTTTCAGGTTTGGTCCAGAAGATGACGACGTGGGAAAACATGTGGTGCGGAGTGGGCGAGTGGATGAAAGGCGAAACGGAGCGCGCGTGATATGCGTTGCCCGGTTTGCGATCAATCAACTAAGTGCTCCGTGCCCAGTGGTGCGCGGAGCTTCCGCGACTGAACACTGACAACTGCTTACTCCCCGCCTCTTCCCACATGTCTGCCTCCCACCAATACCGCTTCTGTTTCGGCCCTTGGAATCTCAGCGAGGGCGCCGATCCTTACGGCCCGACCACGCGCCCGCCGCAGCCTTTCGATTGGAAGCTCGCGCAGCTCAAAAAGCTCGGCTTCGACGCGATGATGTTTCACGACGACGACGCCGTGCCGGACATCGACAGCAAGAGCGAGGCGGCTATTCTCAATGAAGCCAGGGAGCTGAAGCGGCGGCTGGATGGAGAAGGGATCGCTGTGGAAATGGTCGCGCCGCGCCTCTGGTTCGCCCCGCAGACGATCGACGGTGCCTACACCAGCAACGATCCAAAAGCGCGCCAGTATGCGATCGACCGCTCGCTCCGCTCCATCGACATCGCGAACATCCTCGGCACCGATCTCCTCGTGCTCTGGCTGGCGCGCGAGGGGACGTATCTGCGCGAGTCGAAAGTTGCGTCGCGGGCGTTCGATCAACTCGTGACTGCTTTCGACGCGATGCTGGCGCACGATCCGAAGATCCGCCTCGCCATCGAACCGAAGCCGAATGAGCCAATGGACCACGCATACATTCCCACGATCGGCCACGCGCTGGCCATCGCGCAGCTCACGACCGACCAGGCGCGCGTCGGCGCTCTCATCGAATCTGCGCACTGCATCCTCGCCGGGCTCGATCCATCCGATGAAATCGAGTTCGCGCTGCGTTTCGGAAAACTCTGGTCGCTGCATTTGAACGATCAAAACGGGCTCAAGTTTGATCAGGACAAACCCTTCGGCAGCGCCAACCTGCGCAGTGCTTTTGATCAAGTGCGCACCATCGAGCGCCACGGCTACGGTTCGCGCGGGGAGTATGTCTGTTTCGACGTGCATCCCTTCCGCGCCACGCGCGAGGAGCATTGGCTGCAGCACTTGAGCAACAGCCGCCGCACGTTTTTGCGGCTCGTGGAAAAGTCGCGCGCTTTTGATGACGCGGGCGCAGCGACGCTGATTGCGGAACGCAATTATCAAGACCTCGACCAGATGGTGATCGAGCACCTGCTCGGTTGAAACGGAGAATCCGGTATTTGGGATTCAGCACCGAAATGCCCGGAAGATGGCGATCACTTCCGACCAAGGAGGAAAGGGCCGGCGAAATAAGGGCGTGAAACAACAAATCCAGAGTTCTTCGGTTCCCCTGATCCATTTGCTCCGCCTGGCAGGTGGCGCAGCCTTGGTGATGCTTTCTGCGGCGTGCGCGTCGAGCCAGCAAAGCGGGTCGGTGCATAGCTCAAACGAACGTGTCTATAACCCGCAAACCTCCAACTACGAGTGGCGCACACCGGGCCAGGCGGCCACATCACCGGGAGCCGACCGCACTTCGCGCTCATCGTATCGGTAGCGCTTCGCGCGGCCTGGTTGATTGCCGGTGCTCACGTTGCATTTCGGGACGGCAGCATCGGCATTCTCTCGAAGTAATACGCGGTGAGCGGTGGGATCTCCGGGATTTCAAACCCTGGCGGAGTGAAGTCGCAGACAGGCGCACGCGCGCTGAGTTGGCTGTGATTTGAGAGCCGTTCAACCCAGCTCGAAGCCGCAGGAAGATCGACAGCAAGCGTTTGCGCGACTCCGTCCGGGAGCAGCACCGATACCTCCCGGAACGTCTCCGTCGCATGCAGGTTGGCGATAGCTAAAATGCGCTGACCGCTATCCGCATCGTGTCGAAGGAATGCGTAGAGCCAATGGCCGCTGGCTGGTTCGCCAGGAATGCGGCCGAAGCGCTCGTTGTGGATGTTCGCCGGATTCAGCGGGATAAACTTGCCATCACACAAGGCGGGTTCGCCGACGAGCCGCAGCAGCCGGCTGTAAAACGCGCGGAGTTCGTGCTGCTCCGCGGAAAGGCGCGCTCCGTCGTAGTCGTGGCCGTTCACCCACTTCGCCAGCTCGGGCATACACCAGTAGTCGAAGATCGTCGTGCGGGCGTCGTCCCCACCGAAGCCTTCCGCTCCGAGAGTGGGCTCTCCCACTTCCTGGCCGTGGTAAAGCATCACCGGCCCGCGCCCGACACCGTATAGAATCGCCGACACCGCGCGCCCAACCGCGGGGCCGATCCCGCCCCAGTGGTGCCGCCCCGCGAGCCGGACCTCGTCGTGATTCTCCGCGTAGCGCAGCGATTTCTGGAAGACGACCGGGTGCGGAAATGACGCGTCAAGATCGTTTGCCCAAGCTGGCCCGTCGTAGATTGCCTTCAACGTTCTGTAAGTGGGGTCATCATAGACCGCGTCGAATCCTGCGCTGAGCAGATCGACCATGACGTTGCTTGCCTCGGAGATTGTGGGATCGCCGCTGCGCACCTTGGCGGGATCGTTGTCATACGCTTCCGCCATGAAGAACACCGCGCCCTCGCGGTCCCGCGCGCGCCCGATCGCCCAGGCCCAAAACTCCGGCGGCACCATGTGCGCCATGTCGCAGCGAAAACCATCGACCCCAAGTGCCTGCCAATGCGCGAGCACACGATCCATCTTCTGCCACGTATCCGGGATCTGCTTTTCGGGAGCGGCGGCATGCGGGTATTCGCGTGCGCCGGTCGTGAAGTCGTAACCGTAGTTCAGCTTCACGGTTTCATACCAATCGCCGAGCGCCGGCGCCCATGAGACAACGTTGTTTCCCGTGACTCGCCCGTGATCCAGCTCGCCGGAAAAGTGCCCGTCGCACGTCCCGAGCACCTGGCACGTGGGACTCACCACCTGGCCATCGCGCAAGGTAGGGAGGAGCAGCGGCGGGCCATGCCCAGCGTCCTCCGGACGGAGATAGAAGAAGTTGTTTTGCGGGCGGAAGAAATGGCTGCGGTCATCCTGCGCGCCGAAGCTCAGATCGGGGAACACATCCGAGCGATACGAACGCGCGACGTGGTTCGGCACGAAGTCGATGATCGCCTGCAACCCATGCGCGTGGATGCGCTCCAGCAAGGCTTTGAACTCCGCCAGCCGCTGTGCCGGATGAGTAGCGTAATCCGGGCAGACGTCGAAGCAGTCCTTCACCGCATACGGACTCCCGGCCAGCCCCTTGAGCAGATCCGCATCATCCGCCGGCTCGCCGATGGCTGAGTAATCCGTCGCCGTGGCCTGCTGCAGCACACCAGTCAGCCAGACGTGCGTAACGCTCATCTCGCGCAGGGACGAGAGCGCCGCGTCATTGATGTCCGCGAACTTGCCGCAGCCATTCTCCGCGAGCGTCCCGTTCGGCTTCCGCGTCTCGTTGGTGTTTCCGAAAAGCCGCGGCAGCAGTTGGTAAATGCGGACGCGCTCGGGCGTTGCCGCGGTTCGCGGAGCCGCGTTCTGTCGGAGGTCAATCATGCGTTCCGCAGCTTTAAGCCAGAATTCCTTTCACCACATTCCCCTCGTTTGTCGGCCCGATCAGCCGCTGATTCAGCCCCTGATATTTGAAGTGAAAGCCGTGCGGGTCGAAGCCGAGCTGGTGCAGGATCGTCGATTGCAAATCGCGCACGGTGACCTTGTCTTCAACCACGTGGTAGCCGAGTTCATCCGTCGCGCCACAGACGATGCCCGGCTTGATCCCGCCGCCGGCCATCCACATCGTGAAGGCGTGCGGATGGTGGTCGCGGCCCAGAAACGTCGAGCCGCCGCGCGCTTCGTTCATCGGCGTCCGGCCAAACTCGCCGCCCCAGATGACCAGCGTTTCATCGAGCAGCCCGCGCTGTTTCAAGTCTTGCACCAGCGCCGCGCTCGACTGATCCACCTCGCGGCACTTTCTCGGAAAAGCAGTCATGAGATCGTCCACCACGCCGGTGCCGTGGATGTCCCAACCCCAATCGAAAAGCTGCACGAAGCGCACCCCTTTCTCGACCAGCCGCCGCGCCAGCAGGCAGTTGTTTGCAAAGGACGCCTCGCCCGGTTTCGCGCCATACATCGCGAGCGTCTCGGGCGATTCCTTTGCAATGTCCATCACCTCCGGCACCGCGATTTGCATCCTGTAGGCGAGCTCATATTGGGCGATGCGCGTGGCGGTTTCCGGGTCTCCGAAGGCCGCAGATTCCGCCTCGTTCAAGGTCCGCAACGCATCCAGCGAACGCCGGCGCGTGTCGCGACTCATCCCTTCCGGGTCCTTAGAAAATAGGATCGGCTCGCCAGCCGCGCGGCACTGCACGCCTTGATACACGCTCGGCAGAAAGCCGCTGCCCCAGCAGCTCTTCCCGCCCGTGGGATCGCTGCCGCCGCTCAGCAGCACCACGTAGCCCGGCAGATCCTGATTCTCCGAGCCGAGCCCATACGTCACCCACGACCCCATCGAAGCCGAGCCCGCGAGCATGTTGCCGGTGTAGAGAAAAAGCTCCGCCGGCGCGTGGTTGAACTGATTCGTCCACATGGAATGCACGACCGCCGCATCGTCCACGATCTTCGGGAAGTGCGGCAGCATTTCGCTCACCCACGCGCCGCTTTGCCCGTGCTGCGCGAACTTGTAAGGAGTCCCGAGCAGGTTCGGCCGGCCTTTGATGAACGCGAAGTTTTGCCCTTTGAGAAACTCGTCCGGGCACGGCTTCATGTGGAACTCATTAAGCTTCGGCTTGAAGTCGAAGAGGTCGTGCTGCGGCGGCGCGCCGCTCATGGAAAGATAGATCACCGCCTTCGCCTTCGCAGGCAGCGGCGGCGCTTTCGGTGAAAGCGGGTTGCCCGCCGCATCAATCACCGCTAGCCCGTTTGCAGCGAGGCTTTGCAGCGCGATGGCGCCGAGCGAAAAGCGGCCGGACCGCGTGAGAAATTCGCGCCGCGTGAGCGCGCGGGCGTGGTGAAGGCGGAGGTTCATGAGATCTGTTCACCGGCAACCGCGGAGAGTTGGGCAATGAGTCGGTTACTTAGCCGGAAGCCACACTCCGTCTGGAGCTTCATCAGCAACGGAGCAACGGCAGGAATGAGACCGCGCGATTTTGCAACCACCAGCAATCCACCGATGCCGGTGATCGCCAGCTTGAGCGATTTTGCAGCGCGCCTTCCATCCAGTTCATCGATCAAAAGCAGATCGGCGCGCAACTCCACCGCCAGGGTGATTGCTTCACGCTCCCCGCGGCCAAGTTGCCGCGGCAATTGCGCCATCATCGCGTCATTCCGCGCAGCACGAATGTCGATCCAGGAAGCATTCAGGAGCGCTGTGCGTTCCACTCGAAAGTGCTCGGGCGCGAGAAACTCGTCGCGCACGCCAGACGGAATGACCACTCTGTCATACACCTCTCCTAGCAGTCGCCAAAGGCCCAACCTCGCCAATCCGATCAGCACCGACGCATCGCTGACAACAATCACAGGAAGCCGAGCTTTTTCAGGTTCGCGAGATCCAGTTCAAAGTCCTCGACGTCGTAGTAGGGCTTCATCCCGCGCTCGTCGGTTAGCCGGAAAAACGCATCCTCATCAATCCCCATCATTGCTTGGGCTTCCGTGCGCGTGAGGATCATTTTGTCATAAAGCGCGAGGGCCACCTCCGTGCGCACCTGCTGCTCATCGTGGCTCTGCAAAACACGATCCGGAAGGGTAATGCTCATAAGCGAAGTGGGCGCAGCTTACCCTTTCGTCAGCACGCCGTCCAAGTTTAGCAGCACATTGGCTACTACGGTCCACGCGGCGAGTTCGGCGGGATCAGCGTCTTTGGGAAGCGGCTGCGTGTCGCTCGTGGCGAGCTTTGCAGCAGCGGCAGGGTCGGCTTGGAAAGAGGCAAGTTCGGCGTCGAAGAGCGTGCGCAACGCGGCAACTTGTTGCTCCGTCGCGGGCCGCGCAAGCACGAGCGACAGCGCCCAGCGCAGACGCGAAGCGGTGCCTTTTTGCCCGTCCGGCTCGGGCCTGCCTTCGCCCACGACGCGCCGGGCGAGCGCCTGCGCGCACTCCACGAAGCAAGGGTCGTTCAGCGTCACAAAGGCTTGCAGCGGCGTATTCGTCGGCAGGCGACGCAGAGTGCAGCTTTCGCGGCTCGGCGCATCGAAGGTGTTCATGCTCGGGTAGGGCATGGTGCGGCGCCAGAAAGTGTAAAGTCCGCGCCGATAGCGGTCCTCGCCCTTGCTTGTCGGATATGTGTTTTGGCCGCCGTTGAAAGCCACCTTCCACATGCCATCGGGCTGCGGCGGATAGACACTGGGACCGCCGATCTTGTGCGACAGCAGCCCGCTCAGAGCCAGAGCCTGATCGCGCACCGCCTCCGCCTCCAGCCGCCGCCGCGGGTAGTGCCCGAGCAGACGATTGCGCGAATCCTTCTCCAAATGCTCCGGCAGCACGCGGCTCGACTGTCGATAAGTGGCGCTCGAAACGATGAGCTTCAGCAGCGCCTTCACATCCCAGCCGAGGGCGAGTTGAGCGTTGAGCGTTGAGCGTTGAGCGTTGAGCGTTGAGCGTTGAGCGTTGGACGTTTCCTTCGGCGATTGGAATGCCACGGCCAGCCAATCAAGCAACTCCGGATGCGACGGCAGCGCGCCCTGCGTGCCGAAGTCCTCCTCCGTCTCGACAAACCCAGTTCCGAAGAGCTGGCTCCAAAAGCGATTCACCGCCACGCGCGCGGTGAGCGGATTTTCCGGCGACACGAGCCACTGCGCCACCGCGAGCCGATCCGGCGCGCGATCCGCGGGAGCGCCAGGACCGAAGGAAGCCGGCAGCGCCGGCTCCACTGCGTCACCCGGCGCGAGATAGTTTCCCTTGTTCAGCACATGCGTCGCGCGGCGCTTATCTGCGGCGAGCTCGCGCAAGATCGGCAGCGCCACGGGTTTGATCGCGCCCAGCGCGGCGCGTTTCCCTTCCAGCTCTTTTTTCAGCGCGACCCAGTGTGGGGCTAGCGGCTGGAAGAACGTCCGCAATTCCTCCCGCTGCTCCGGTGAGCGCTCGCTTGGCTCCAGCGCAAGCGTGGCGCGGATACCGGCAGGAAACGCAGCGAGGGCAGCAAGCCCCGGCACTCGGATCTCCAGCGGCGCGAGCGCCAGCCAGTCTGTTGGCGCAGCCATGCGCGCCTCCCATTCGTGCTGCTCAGCCTCCAGCTCCGGCGCGTCCGCTTTCGACTTTTGCTCCAGCGCCGCAATCTCCGCTTTGAGCTGCTCCATGCGCGCTTTTTCCTCCGCTGTGGGCAGCGGCAGCTTCGGCTCTTCGTCTTCGCGATCACTGTCTTCGGTCTGATTAAAGATCGCGAAGAACCCGTAATAATCGCGGTGCGAGATCGGGTCGAACTTGTGCGAATGGCACTGCGCGCAGCCCATCGTGAGCCCCATCCAGGTCTGCGCAGTGGTGGCGATGCGGTCCTTCACCGCAGCCACGCGATATTCCTCGTCGATCGTGCCGCCTTCCACATTCGTCATCGTGTTGCGATTAAACCCGGTGGCAACGATCCGCTCTTCTTTGGAATCAGGGATCCAGGATGCCATGAGCGAGGCCTTCCCAGCGTCCTGCTCCGCCTTCCTGGGTTCCTGATTTCCAGATTCTACCTCCTCCGGCAGCAGGTCGCCCGCGAGCTGCTCGATCGTGAACTGGTCGTAAGGCTTGTTGTCGTTGAAGGCGCGCACGACCCAGTCGCGCCACGGCCAGACGTTCAGGCGAAACTTGTCCGAGCCGTAGCCGGTCGAGTCCGCGTAGCGCGCGAGATCGAGCCACATGCGCGCCCACTTTTCGCCGAAGTGCGGCGACGCCAAAAGGCGATCTACGGCCTGCTCGTAAAACTCGGGAGACGTGTCGCCCACAAAGGCCGCCACTTCGTCGGGCGTGGGCGGAAGACCGATCAAATCAAGCGAAAGGCGGCGGATCAGCGTGTGGCGATCGGCTTCCGGTGAAGGCGCGAGACCAGCAGCTTGCAAGCGTGCGCGGATGAAGAAGTCGATCGGATTCCGGGATGCAGTCGCATCACCGCGCTCTTCCCGGATTCCCGAAATCCCGGATTCCCGAAATCCCGGAATTGCCGCCCGCCGGGGTTTGCTCCAGGCCCAATGCTCCTTGTATTCCGCGCCCTGCGCCACCCACTTTTGCAGCAGCTCCCGCTCGCGCGCGGTCAGCGGTTCGCCGTCTTTTGGCGGCGGCATCACCTCGTCGTCGTCGTGCGAAAGGATGCGCACCACCAGCTCGCTTGCCGCGACATCGCCCGGCACGATCGCGCGCACGTCGTCGCGCTCCTTCAGCGCTTCCTCGCGCAGATCGAGCCGCAGCTTTGCCTTGCGCGCCGCTTCGTCCGGCCCGTGGCAATGAAAGCACTTCTGCGAAAGGATCGGCCGGATTTCGTAGTTGAAATCGACGCGATCATCGGTGGGTTCGGCGGCTGGTGCAACGGCGCAAAGACTGAGCAGAGCGAGCGCGGCGCAAAGTGGGCGAGGGGACATGCAGACCGGGAGCTTGCCTCGAAACTCGGCGCTTTCAACGACGCATGCGCCCTGCGTGCCACCCACCCTCCGCGTTCTCGCACGCTGCGAATCTCTCTCGCCGGACCGTGACATCGCACCCGGGCCACAGCCTTTCTCCTTCATCATGTCTCCGACCGAAGCCCTCGCCCTCGCCGCCGCCGCGTGCGCTGCGGGCATGATCAACGCCGTCGCGGGTGGTGGCACTTTGGTGACGTTCCCCGCGCTGCTCTTCTTCGGCACCGCTCCACTCGTGGCAAATGCCACCAGCACGCTGGCGCTTGTGCTGGGCACGGCGGGCAGCATCTACGGCTTCCGCCGGCAGCTCGCCGCCGTGCGCGGCTGGCTCGTGCGCTTCCTGCCCGTGAGCCTCGCGGGCGGCTGGCTCGGCAGCGTGCTGCTCACCCGCACGAGCAATGAAACCTTCGCGCGGCTCGTGCCGTTCCTCATTCTCTTCGCGACCGCGCTGTTCTTTGCGCAGGGTTTGTTCAGGCGCTTTGGGAAAGTCGATGCCGCTGGCGGCGGGCCGCACCCGTCGCGCGGGCGCACGGTCTGGATCGCCCTCGTTTTCCAATTCGCCGTGTCGGTCTATGGCGGCTACTTCGGCGCGGGCATCGGCATTCTCATGCTCGCGTCGCTCGGGTTCCTCGGCTTCAGCGACATCCACGAGATGAACGGCCTCAAGAACATCCTCGGCTCGATCATCAACCAGGTCGCCGCGCTTTGGTTCATCGCCAGCGGCCTCATCGACTGGCCGAAGATGGCGGTCATGACAGCGGGCGCGCTGGCCGGCTACTTCCTCGGCGCACACTACTCGCAGCGCATCCCGCGCGCGTGGGTCCGGCACATGGTGACCGGCATCGGGCTCACGATTTCAGCGGTGATGTTCTGGCGGCAATTGCGGTGAGCGTTTCGCCGGTTGAAAGGCGAGCGTCTGCTCGCCAAATTGGCAAGCGCTGGTCAGAGTCGAGCCCTATGCGTAAAGCAGCCCTCTTCCTTGTCCTCCTCTCCCTCGCTTCTTCTGCGGTTCGCGCCGAGACAAAGCCCGACGTTGTTCCCATGAGCAAAATCGCTTCAGCGATTCTCCTCCATGCAGGTCAAGTTGTGGAATTGCGCCTGACGTCAGGCGAAAAGATCGGCGGCAAAGTCGAGAGAATCGAAGGATCTGGTGACCAGATCGTGCATCTCACCCAGCTCACCGGCGCGGAGTTCTTCGAAGCCGACGTGCGCATCGAGCATGTGAGCGCCGTCGTGGTGCGGACGAAGAAATAAGCAGCGCACGCTGGCGCGGCGCCGCGCGGATGGGAGCAGTAGCGGCGACCCCGGGTCGCCCGGTCGCGACCCAAGGACGCGGCTACTTCTTGGCTGACGTGAACGTTCAGGGGTTTACGATCCGCAGCCATGCCTCTCCCCTCCCGCTCGCTGTTGTGTTGTCTGCTGCTGCTCGCGCTTGCTCCGGGCGCATCGGCGGAACCCGACCTCTTCTCGCACGAGAATCTGGGCGCGTGGTGCATCGTCCCTTTTGATGCGAAGAAGCGCGGGCCGGAGGAGCGCGCGGCGATGCTGGAGCGGATCGGAATCCGGCGGCTGGCTTATGACTATCGAGCCGAGCATGTGCCGACCTTCGATGCGGAACTCGATGCCTTGAAGCGGCACGGGATCGAGCTGACGGCGTGGTGGTTTCCCACGACGCTGAACGACGAGGCGCGGCTGATCCTCGATGTCATCCGCCGCCACGGCGTGCAGCCGCAGCTTTGGGTGATGGGTGGTGGCGAAGCGACGAAGTCTGCGGAGGAGCAAAATGCGCGGGTCGAGGCGGAGGCCGCGCGCATCCGCCCGATCGCGCAAGCCGCTTCAGAGCAGGGCTGCAAGGTCGCGCTCTACAATCATGGCGGTTGGTTCGGGGAGCCGGAAAATCAGCTCGCGATCATCGAACGGCTGGGTCGCGACGGCGTGGCGAATGTCGGCATCGTCTATAACCAGCACCACGGCCATGAGCACCTCGACCGCTTCCCCGCGCTTTTGGAGAAGATGAAACCGCACCTGTT
>CAXSDZ010000086.1:16853-17108 GCA_964235505.1 uncultured Chthoniobacteraceae bacterium | reverse complement strand
CCGCTCCACGCTCCACGCTCCACGCTCCACGCTCCACGCTCCACGCCACCCGCCCTCACCCTCCACGCTCCACGAACTCCGCCACCGCCGCCGGCAGCGGGCGGGCATCGGTGCCGCCGAGCGTGCGGCTGAGATCTTCGAGGCGATGGATTAGGTCGGCGACTTCCCGCCGCGCGTAAGGCCCGCCCGCCGCGGGGCAGAAATGCGTGCGGCAGCCGAACGGGCGGTCTTCGTAAATGCGGCAGTGGCCCGTGG
>CAXSDZ010000086.1:15178-16843 GCA_964235505.1 uncultured Chthoniobacteraceae bacterium | reverse complement strand
CAAGAGGCAGTAGGAATTTTGGGCGTGAATCTCGTTCATGGCGCGATTGAGCATCGGGCACGCGCCGTCGGGGGCATCCGGCAGCTTTGTGCGGCCGGTCGCACGCAGTGCGCGTGCGGCCAGCAGCGCTTCGGCTTTAGTAAGAAAAGGCGTGCGGCCTGTGAGCTTGAAGTGGCAGCACTCGCCCACCCGCGTGCAGGCCCGTTCGATCGGCCGCGCGGCCAGCGCGCGATACACTTCGCGCACCGCGGCCACCACCGGCGCATGATCAGTCTTCCCGCGCGGCGCAGGCTTTTTCATGCGTCGGAAAGGAGCAGCGCCAACTGCGGCGCGCGCTCCGGACTCCAGGGATTGCGCAGAAAATCAGCCGCTTCGATCTCCGCCACGGTCTGCGAGCAGAGCTCGTGGAGCGCGGCGACATCGAGGCGCAAATGCACTGGCCCATACGGCCCGACGTTCCCCATCCCGAGCGCGAAAAGCCGCACCGCAGGCCGCAGCCGCCGCCCGTCTTTCGGATGCTCCGGCCGCAGAAACTGCTTTTGCAAATGCACGAACGCGCCGGCGATCTGGATCAGCCCTTTGTAGAAAAGGAAGTTTCCATCGCGGCACCCGAGCCAGAGGTGCTCGAGCACGTCGTGCGCTTCGTAATACTGCCGCGCGTTGAAGCAGGTGAAGTAGCCGCGATAGCACGGATCGAGCGCTGCCGGCGCGGCGGGGTCCGCGCCGGAGTCGAGCTCGGAGACATAGGCGGAGATGCGCTCGCTTTTTTTCATCGCGCCGAAAATCGGCCGCGCACTATTCTGCCGCTTCCTGTGCCTGACAAGATACGACATGCAGCGTGCGACGAGGGTCGAGGGTCGAGGGGGGAGAGCTTTCTGCCTTTCACCGCTTGCCCGCGCTCGATGGCTGCCTCCCGCGCCCCACGCCCCTCGACCCTCGTCGTCCGCCGATGACGCCGGGCCTGCAGGTTCTCACCGCCGCGCTGCTTCTCGTGCTCGTCGCCGGCTCGGCGCTTTTCTCCGCGATCGAGACTTCGTTTTTCTCGCTCCAGCCTTTTCACATCGAGCGGCTGAAAAAGCGCCGCGCCGACTTCGCTACCGCGCTGGAGCGGCTGATGGAAAATCCGCGCCGGCTGCTTTCCACGATCCTGCTGAGCGATGCGCTCGTGAACCTGCCGCTCATCATTCTTTGCATCGTGCTGCTGCGCGGGGCGGAGTCGCCGCGGGCGCCATTCTGGGCGGCGGCGCTCCTTATTTTTGCGCTGGTGGTTTTCGTGTGCGACCTCGTGCCAAAGCTCGTCGCGCTGGCCGAGCCGTATCGCGTGGCGCAGGTCGGCGTCGGCGTGATGCGCGCGCTGACACCCGCCTTTGAGCCGCTCACGCGCGTGCTCCAGCGCATCAGTGATCGCGCGGCGGATGGGCTGACGCCGGAAAGCCTGCGCCACGGCCACGTGCTCAGCGAGGATGAGCTGGATACGCTCGTGGAGCTGAGCACGGAGGATGGCGCGCTGCACGAAACCGAGAGCGAGATGATCCAGGAAATCATCAAGCTCGGCGACAAGACGGCGCGGGATTGCATGACGCCGCGGGTGGATACTTTCACCGTGCCGGACGACCTCACGAATGAGGAGCTCGCCCTGCGCCTGCGCACCGCGCGCCGCCGCCG